>CAUJKE010000286.1 GCA_963205385.1 Planctomycetota bacterium
CTTGCCGGTCAATGATTTTTCCGTCGGCCAGGTCTTTTTCGGTCAATTTGAAGTTGCCTGCCATCTTCGCGACATCCGCGACCGGAACCGCCAAGACGAGCGCCGATTCGTCAAACTTGGGGCCCAGCGCCATCAGAGCCGCGGCGCCGTTATCGTCCAGGCCACCGTGCAGTCCCAATAACGTCACCACCAAGCGATAGCCATCCGAGAGCCGCATCGAGACCTTGAGATCGGCCTGGTCGATCAGCGCGTCGCCGCGCTTGGTCAACTCCCCCACGTTGCGAATGGCCAGCGCTGCCGCCGCGCTACTCGGAATGAGATCGAGCGCGCCCAGTTTCGGAGCCTCGGCGCGCGCCGGCTCCGCGCCCTGACTCGCATGGACCGAGAACACCAACAGGAGGAAGACGAATACGCGATAAATCATGGGAAAACTCGAACTGGCTGCGGTGGATCACCAACGACCATTCTAAAAGCACCGCCCGTGTGGGAGGGGGGCGAAAAAACTTCCAAAATTGTGAGTGGTTGCCCCGCCGGTGCAATCCACGTCCGTTTCACCGTCTGGGATCTGGGCTTGTCGCGCAGCCAGGGTGCATGTCGCCGTTTGCAAGGAAATCTTTGGGGAGCAAAATGGGAAAACCACAGAGCACAGGCAGGGCCTTTGGCCGCGAACGCGGCGGAATCGTACGTTTCGTTCTGTCCGGAACGCGACGCAAAATTTTACCAAGCTCACCATGCCTCGCCCCTTTGAACGTCGTTCTGGGACGACGGGGAAGTCTCACCCCACCATTGCCAGGCGACAGCGGAGCGCACGCAAACCACGGTATACTCCCGCGGCTGTCGGCTGCCCGGCAGTATTGTGCTGTCGGCGTTGCACTCGCCTTGAAATGCGGATTGGCTTACAATCCTGGCAATTGTCGGCCGATGGATCGGCTAACAGCTTGCGTACGCGCCCAGCAAGGCCCAGCAAGGATGCGACCATGAGCACCGCCCCGCTCTGGCTTTCGCCAGATGATCCCCCCAGCACGTTCGAGCAATATCGCCTTGCGCGCGAGATCCTCACAGCCGAGGGACGCGCGCTCCTAGCGCTCTCGGAGCAGCTCGACAAGGCCGCTTTTTGTCAGGCGGTCGAGACGGTCTTCCGCTCCCCCGGCAGCCTCATCATTTCCGGCATGGGGAAGGCCGGTTTGATCGGTCAGAAGCTCGTCGCCACGTTCGCCTCGACCGGCACGCGGGCCCACTATCTGCATCCGGCCGAAGCGGTGCATGGCGACTTGGGGCGCATCCATCGCGACGACGTGGTGCTGGTGCTTTCGTACAGCGGCGAGTCGGAAGAGGTCACCCGGATCTTGCCTGCGCTGGCCGAGTTCGGCGTCCCGCTGCTCGCGCTCACCGGTCGGCCGGACAGCACGCTCGGCCGCGCGGCCGACACGATCCTCGACCTCGGCCCGCTTCGTGAAGCGTGCCCGCTGGGACTCGCTCCTTCAACGAGCACCACGGCCATGCTCGCGCTGGGGGACGCCTTGGCGCTCGTCGTCAGCCGGATGCGGAACTTCGGACCGGATGACTTTGCCCGCTTCCATCCCGCCGGCAGTTTGGGACGCCAGCTCGCCAAGGTGGACGATGTGCTGCGGCCGCTGGGCGAATGTCGCCTGGCGGATGCCGCGCGGAGCGTGCGCGAAGTGTTCGTGCAGCTCAGTCGCCCTGGCCGGCGCAGCGGTGCGATCATGGTGACGCACGCCGACGGCAGCCTGGCCGGCATCTTCACGGATAGCGACCTTGCCCGCTTGCTCGAACACAAGCGCGATGCGGCCATTGACGGCCCGATCGGCGACGTGATGACGCGCGCTCCCCAGCGCGTGCGGCTCGGTGCGCCGTTGTCCGCCGCGCTCGAAATCCTGGCGGGGCGAAAAATCAGTGAGTTGCCCGTCGTCGATCGCGACGATCGCCCAGTCGGTATGATTGATATTACCGATGTCGTCGGCATCTTGCCGCGCGAAGACCCGTGAGTTCGCCTGACGGATCCCTAACCTTTTGCCCTACGTTTGCGTACTTATGAAGCTGGACGAGCGTTGTCAGAAAATCGAGCTGATCCTGTCCGATGTCGACGGCGTCCTCACCGATGGCGGGCTGACGTTTGACAATCAGGGGATCGAATCCAAGAAGTTCCATATCCGCGATGGCCTGGGCATTCGGCTCTGGCAACGGGGGGGCTATGCGTTTGGGCTGCTGACGGCCAGGTCGTCACACATCGTCAAGCTCCGCGCCGCGGAGCTCAACGTGACGATCGTGCGGCAAGGCTATGAAGACAAGCTGCCTGCGGCGCTGGAGGTGATGCGCGAGCTGAACATCGCGAGCGAGCAGGTTTGTTACATCGGCGACGACTTGACCGACCTGCCGGTGATACGCGCGGTCGGTTTGGGAGTCGCCGTGGCCGATGCGGCGGCGGAAGTCCGCGCGGCGGCACACTACACCACAACTCTGGCCGGCGGCCAAGGGGCTGTCCGCGAACTGATCGAGATGCTGCTCAAGTCGAAGCAGCGCTGGGATGAATTGATTCGCCGCTACATGGCGCCCTAACGGCGCCGATTGTCGGACCAACCAGGCATGAAGCTCTTGGTTAAGCGTTATGGATTCGCGCTCGTGGCCCTCGTGGTCGCGTTCTGGGCGTACGCGCTCTTCGCGGTCCCGCGCTTGGAGCCGCGCCTGCAACTCCGCGCGAGCCTCGGCGGAACCTCGCCGGCCGACGCCACCGCGGGACTGATGCAAAGCCACCGCAAGCGGATGGAGCATCTCTTCCCGCCGGGAAGTTGGCAACTTTCGGAACCCAAGGTGCTGCAAACCGAGCATGGCACGCTGCTGTTCAAGGACTATCAACCGCTCGACGATGGGCGGATGGAGCTCAAGCCGCTGTCGATTGTCGTCCATACCGGCGCCGCAGGGGGCGACCCGGCGAATTCTCGCACGGTGATCCTCGACGCGCCGGACGGGGCCATCCTGCAGTTCGATAGCGCCACCGATCCGGCGCGGGCGGACTTTGGCCGCTTGCTGGGGGGCTTGCTCTCAGGCGAAATTCGCATTCACAGCCCCGCAACATCGCCCACGGCCAACGACGCGCTGCTCGTGACCACGCGGAATGTGCAACTCGATGAACGCCGCATCTGGACGCCGCACGCCGTGAACTTCCGCTATGGACCAAGCTTTGGTTCGGGGCGCGACCTCGTCATCACGCTGCTCCCTGCGCAAAACAACTCGGCCTCGCGCGCCGCGCCGGCCGTCGCCGGCGTGAAGTCGCTGGAGCTCGTGCATGTCGATAAGTTTCATCTGGAAACCTTAGCCGCCGGGCTCATGCCGGGGAAACCGCGCCCCCCATCGCCCCAGCCAACAAGTTCCAGCCCGCCGCCGGCGCCTGTGGAAGTGACTTGCCTGGGCCCTTTTTTGTTCGACTTCGTCGAGCAAGTGGCGTCGTTTGAAGACGAGGTGGACGTCCTCCGCCTCAACCCCGATGGGCCGAGCGACCAACTCAACTGCCAGTTGCTCTCCATTTACTTTCTCAACAAGAAGCATGACGAAACGACGCCCAGCGATGTGTCGCTGTCGCGGCCCGAGCCGGACAAGCTGAAGCTCGCCATCGATCGCATGATTGCGGTGGGACATCCCGTGGTGCTCCGCGCGCCTTCGATGGGAGCGACCGCGCGCGGCGAGCGGTTGGAGTATCACTTTCAGGCGCAGCGGATTGTGCTTGAAGATCAGGACCATGTGGTGCTGGTCGATGAGCGGTTTGATATCGAAGCGCGGCAGTTGGAATATCAACTCGCCCCCGGCGGCGGCATCGGTCTGCTCTGGGCGGCCGGCCCCGGCAAGCTCCGCGTGCGCAAGACCGAAGTCGCGAGCCTGAAGCTTGGCGGCCCGCCCCGCATGCGTGCGCCCATTGTTCCGATTTCGGCGCGGCCCGATCCGACGGCCCCCTCGATGCTGGAAGCCCGCTGGACCAAAGAGCTACGTTTGCGGCCGTTCAAAGACCAACACGTGGTTTCGCTGTTGGAGAACGCGAGCGTCGAGGCGACCGGCATGGGCGGCTTCACGGCGGATGAGATTCACCTCTGGCTGAACGAAACGCCGCGCGCCGCCGGCCCCCGCTCGACCGCGCGCCCCGATAAGTCGCCGCGGATGGAAATTGAACCGGATCGCATGTTGGCTCTAGGCCATGTCGGCATTGGCGCGCAACAACTGGAGGGCGCCACCGGTCGCCTGGAGGTCTGGTTTCGCAAAGTCGCGCCCGCGGCAACGACGACCACGCCGGCCACAGCCGCTACGCCTGCTGCCGCGAACAATCCACCTGCCGCGCCGCCAACTTCAGCCGCGCCAGGTCTGGGGCAAAAATTTTACTTGCTGGGAGAGCTCATTCGCATTTCGATATTGCGCCGAGGCGAGGAGACGGCGCTCGATCAGGTCGCGGTCGAAGGGAGCGTCCGTTTGCAAGATGCTCCGTTTCAAGGTGCGCTCGCGCCGTCGATGGAAATCGTCGGCGACGCGCTGGAACTGACCGGCGGGATGGCGGAAGACGCCGTGGTCACGGTCTTCGGCAAGCCGGCGCAAGTCCGGGCGCCCGGCATGGCGGTGCGCGGGTCCAACATCCATCTGCATCGCGGCCACAACCGGCTCTGGATGGAAGGACCAGGCAGCATGCAGTTGCCGCTGACGAGCGACTTGCAAGGCCAACCGCTCGACAAGCCCACGAACATCTCCGTCGCCTGGCAGCAAGGGCTGGAATTCAACGGCAGCGTGGCGAACTTCGGCGGCAATGTGGAAGTCACCACCGATCACCAATGGGCGCGGGCGGATGCCCTGGCCGTCACGCTCGCCCAGAAACTGGACTTCGCAAATGTTCAACCCGGCGCCAAACCGGAGGTTCACGAGATCGCCTTCGATGGCCGCTTCGCGCTCGAAAGCCGTTCGCTCGACAAACATGGCCAACTCGCCTCGATTGACAAGATGCAGTCGCAAACGATGAAGGTCAACCAACAAAGCGGGCGTCTGGAAGCCGCGGGACCAGGCTGGGTGAGTAGCGTGCGACTGGGAAGCGCGGCCGCAAGTCCACTGCTCGGGGGCGCGGCAGTTGGCGCGGCAGGCGGCGCGCGTCCTCACGCTGCGCCACGCGAACCAGCCCCTTCAGAGCCGCAATTCGCCTATCTGCTCGTCGAGTTCCAATTGCAGATCGTCGGCAACTTGTATCAGCGGCAAGTCGACTTTCAGCGCCATGTGCGGACCGTTTATGGACCCGTCGCCGATTGGAACGGCACGCTCGACGTCGATCGCCCCGAGCGCTTGCCGGAGGGGGGCGTCGTCATGAACTGCCAGCAGCTCACCTTGCGCCAGATGCCTGGCTCGTACGCCGACACGACCACGCTAGAAATGGAAGCCACCGGCGACACCGTCGTGGAAGGACGGGGGTTCACCGCGCGGGCAGCGCGGATTGGCTACACCGATGAGAAGCAACTGCTCATCCTCGAAGGCGACGGCCGCCGCGATGCCGAACTCACGCGCCAAACGCGCGTCGGCGGGCAACAATCGCACATCGCCGCCCGCAAAATCATGTACTGGCGGTTCGATAACCGCGTCGAACTCGATGACGCGCGCTTGCTGGATCTCAACCAGTTTGGGAATTAGAAATCGGCGCGGCGTGTGCGCGCGTGCGGAAGCTACTTCGGCAACAAGCTCAACACGCCGGCGCTGGGGCGCGCGATCACATGCGCCGCAATCAGCTTGCCGAGCGCGCCGACCTTCGCCTGACCCGCTTCAACAGCGGCTTTGACCGCCGCGACGTCCCCTTTAATCACCACGGTCACGTACCCGCCGCCGAGCTTCTCTTTGCAGAGCACTTCGACATTCGCCGCCTTGCAGGCGCTGTCGATCGCTTCGAACACGGCGGTGAAACCTTGGGTCTCGATCAGACCGAGGGCAAACGATGGATTGTCGGACACAGTAGATTCCTTACGCTCGGTTTCGCGCGCCGCGGCGCGCGGCTGGATAACGACGGCTTGTTGAATTAGTGGGCTAACTTCCGGCGGACTTTGGATGGCGGTCAGCGCGCGTTCATCCGGCCGATTGATGACGGTCGCTACCGGCTGGCCCCCCATCGCCGCGGCGACCTGCTCGCCGGCGTCAATTGCGGCCGCGACATCCGACACACTCCCCGTCAGCTTGATCACGACGCCGTAAAAGTCGTTCAGCTCGACCTGCAGCACCTCGACGCTGGCGGCCTTGTCCAGCGCATCCAGCGCCGCCATCGCCGGCGTGAAGCCGCGAATTTCGAGAAGTCCCAAGGCATTCGTCACAGTCGTCTCGCTGCAAGCAGTTAGCTGGCCGCAAGACGCGCGTCTTGCGAGGATTTCCGCCCGGCGAGGTATTATACGTCGCGGTAATGCATTCGGAAGATGGGACGATAGCACATTTCAGGCATTTCAGGAAACCTCGCCTGGCATCATCGGCAAGGCAGGCGCGACACCCTCAAGATGTTCCAATCCGCGAAGACTCGAAAGTCTTCGGCTTCATCGCGCAAAGCAACCTGCCTGCCTGGCTACCGTGTCCGCGCGCGATGCTCGCCGGCGATGTGGTCATTATCCACTTGCGGCCCAGTTACCGAGAGGCCGATCCAGCCGTCTTCGATCACAAAACGGTCGATCTTCAGCGACTGCAAGCGCGGGTCGCGGGCGATCTTTTCATGCACGAGGTTGAACGTACGATCTTTCGCCAGCACTTTGGCGAAGATGCCGCGGAGCGCAATTTGATCCCGGAAGTTCAGCCGCTCGCCGATCAGTTCAATGACGCCATCGCGCACCAACTGCGCGTCGAGCGTGCTGTAGTCCGGCACGTAATACGCCTGCACCGTGAAGTTGTTCCAAGTCCGCTCGCGGCCTTGCGAAAGTTCCGCCAGGCTGATCGCCAGCCGCAAGCGGCCATTTTCGCAATGCACGCGGACCGCATCGCGCTCCGCGAATTGCAACGTCACCTTCTCCGGCAAGTTCTCCAGCGTCTGGGGCTTGAGCTCCTGGGAGAACGTACCGGCAATCTCGCGATAGAGCCCTTCCAGGTCGGTGCGGCGACCGTCGAGTTTGAGTTGTTCGAGCACGTTGTTCAACGTGGACTGATGCAATTGAATGTTCAGCACGCTGTCGTTGGGCGCCATGGGCCGCGGCGTGAACGCGGCGACTTGATGATTGCCGGCCACGCGATAACGGGCGACAAGCTGCCGCTCGGTGGTCCGCAAGTCGAGCGCCGTCGGCTCCAGATGCAACCGGACCAGCGGGTTGTACAGCTTCGTGCTGAACTCGTGCTCCGCCTCGGCCAGTCGTTGATGCACTTCCGTATCCAGGCGATACTCCGCCTTGGCCGCCACCTTGCCGCGAACTTCGTAGTTCGCCGCGTGATAATTATCGTCATGTTGCTGCTTCGCGACGGCCCGCGCGATCAGCCCGACAAAGGGGAGCGAGTCGAAGTCGGTCACGAGGTCCGTGAGTTCGCTGTTGGAATCGACTTCCGCCTGCGCGCGCCAGACGCGGAGCCCGCCCCGTTCGATGGAGAGCATCTTGCGGGCATGGACATGAGCGCGGCCTTGCGAATGGAACGTTGCCGGACCCTTCGTGGCGGTCGTGTTGGAATCGACTTCGCCAATCGCTTCCAGGCCCAAACGCAAGCGGCGCATGTCCGGCAGCAACACCACGCGCAGGCGGGCGGAAGTTTCACTGCGACCGAAAACGCGCGCTCCGAGAATTTCATCGCGCACCGGCTCGAGCGTGGTCTCTGGCTCCTGCGGCAACAGCATGTTGATCAGCGTGTCGGAGATCGCCACGCGCACGTTCGCATTGCGATAGTACGTATCCAGCGTCTGGCCCAGCGCCGTCGCCGCGGGCACATGCGACCAACGCAACCGCTGATAAGCATCCGCGATCACTTGCGAAGCCGCCGATGAATGCTCCGTTTCCAGCGTTTCCAAGGCTTCCACCAAGCGCGGCAAATCCACCGGTTCGGCCGCGAGCGGGCGAAGCGCGACGGCAAAATCGTTCACGAACGGTTGCGAGAGCAAGGCCTGTTGCTGGGGCGTCAGCTCCGTGGTTTCCAGTCGCAAGAGCACGCGGCGGGCTAAAGCACCCTGCTCCGCAGGCGTCAGCTCGCTGCGATTCTTCCACCGCGCGAGAAACAGATACCGCTGCCAGTTCGGCACGCTCGCGAAGCGGCGCTCGAGCTCCGTCAAGGCTTGCGTAAAGCGTGCCTCATCGAGCGGCGCGGCAAAGACGTATTCACGCGCCAGCGCCAAATGCTCGATCTCACGCCACACGAGTAACCGCCGCACCAGGCCAAAGGACACGCGCGACATCAGCACGCGCTGCTCGGGAATTTGGCACAACACGCCAACATTGCGGGCGTTCTCGCTCAAACGCTCGAGCCGATCCAGCGCGTCAGTGGCAGCCGGCGCGGCGATCGCTTCAGCGGCGGTCAGGCAGTTTAGCGCCTCGAGCACCTCCTGCGACCAGGCCGCTGTCTCTTGATACTGCGCGAGCGCGTTCAACTGCTCAATCAACACGCGCGGCGTGGTCCAGACTGACGCGGTCGGCCACATCGGCGTCGCGTCCGCGCGGTTCAACGCCGTCTGCAAACTCGCGGCCGGCGTTGCCCGCGCCAGACTCAGCGGCGGCAGCGCGGATGTCGACGGATCGCCGAGCGCTGGTTCAACGCTCAGGTGAATCTCGGGTTCCAACTCCATGACCGGGTCGTACGTGCTGCGCGTCGCGACCGGCGGCGCAACTTCCGCCACCATCGGCAGCGTGTGAAATTCATCCAGCACCAACCGCGGCGGCGTGTACGGCGCGCGCGGCACTGCTGGCGCTTGCGCTTCCGCCGGCGCCCCTGCCGGCGTCGTGCTGGTCGCCAGGCTGATCATCGGTCGCTTCGCCGGCGGCGCGAGCGCCGCGGCACTTGCAGATAGCGATTCCGCGCGCGGGGTCGCGCTGCGTGCAGGCTCCGCTCCCTGCCACAGACGCAGCGATGCCCACGTGGAAACAAACAGCCCGATTGCAACCAGCGCCATGGGCCCGGCGGGATAATGCGGCGACCTCTGGGACATGCCAACCTCCAAGTAGGGGTGCCAGCGCGGTCGCGCGTTTCGCACCCTGAATGTCACACTCATAACATCGGAATTGACGATCCCGCGAGTCGAATCAGAATTGCCGCAAGCCCTGCTTGCACACGCGCGAAGTGGCAATTGGCACACGACTTGCGCGGCGCTAGCGGTGGCTTGTAACGGTCAGCCAGAGTTTGCCGACGACCGGCCTTCATTAGCGCGCCGCGCCAGCAAGCGCGAGGCACCGTCCAACGGGAGCGCTCACCCCGCGTAAGAAGTGCGCTCACCGAATACGCCCGCGCGCACCACAGAGAAGTTACTCACCCCCCGCCAAAAACCACCCCTTTGACGGCGATTATTAGCGCGTCTGCGCAAGCACGAATCGACGTAAGTAACATGTATAAAGAGACTTACGTAAACTTCACCCCTGTCGCCGGTCAGTGGTTATAAGTTGCATCCCACCCACTCGTGGGATTCTCTGGCGCGGCTCCATCCCATCGGTTCAGCAAGATGGCAGGCTCGACCCATTTCATCCATGTTAGCCAGACTTCCCAAAACACCTATCGTTCATCGTTTTTGTGGCCGATCAGGCTTGCCGATCCATCCGCCGGATACAATTATGCCTGTCCTTTTCTTTCGCGCATGATTACTTCGTGGGGAAAGTGCGAAAGGGAGTGAATGCCAACTACGCAATCACCTCCTGCACCACTCGCCCGGCCACGTCGGTCAAGCGGAAATCGCGGCCGTTGAGTCGGAACGTGAGCTTCTTATGATCGAGTCCCAAAAGGTGCAGGATCGTCGCGTGTAAATCGTTCACACTCACTTTATTTTGCACCGCCTTGTAGCCTAGTTCATCGGTCAGGCCGTGGCTCATGCCTGGCTTGGCGCCGCCGCCGGCCAGCCAGTAGGTGAAGGCGTGGGGGTTATGGTCTCGGCCGGTGCCTCCTTTTTGCACGATGGGGAGCCGGCCAAACTCGCCGCCCCAGATGACGAGCGTGGACTCCAGCAGGCCGCGCTGTTTCAGGTCGGTCAGCAGCGCCGCGATCGGTTGATCGGTCTCGCCTGCGAAACCGCTGTGATTCTTGACGATATCTTGATGGCCGTCCCAACTCCGCTCGTTCTCCATCCCGCCGCTATAAATCTGCACAAACCGCACGCCCCGCTCAACGAGCCGCCGCGCGGTGAGGCACTGTTTGGCGAAGTGCGCGCACTTCTTGTCGTCGATGCCGTACATCGCCTGCGTGGCGGCCGTTTCGCGGGTGATGTCGATCGCTTCCGGGGCGGCGACTTGCATGCGATACGCGAGTTCGAAACTTTCGATCCGCGCGGAGAGTTCAAGTTCTTCCGGATGCGTGAGTTCCTGGCGATGCTTGTTGAGCTGCGCGAGCAAGTCGAGCTGCGCCCGCTGTTGATCGTCGTTCATCTCCGCCGGCGGCTTGAGGTTTTCGATGGCCTCGCCTTGCGGCTTGAGCCATGTCCCCTGGTAAATGCTGGGGATGAAGCCTGCGCCCCAGTTTTGCGTATAACCTTTGGGCAAGCCGCGGCCAAGCGGATCACTCATCACGCAGAACGCCGGCAAGTCCTGGCTCTCGGTCCCCAGTCCGTACGTGACCCAGGAGCCGACGCAGGGGAATCCCATCCGCGTCATGCCGGTGTTGATCATGAACAAAGCCGGCGAGTGATTGTTCGAATCCGTGTGGCAGGAGTGGATGAACGCCATGTCGTCCACATGCTTAGCCAGGTGGGGGAAGATGTCCGACACCCAGTGGCCGCTCTCGCCATGCTGCGCGAACTTGAACGGCGACTTCATCACCGGCCCGACTTGCCCAGTGAAGAAGCCGGTGTTTTTGTCAAAGCCTTCGAGTTCCTTGCCGTCGCGCTTGGCGAGTTCCGGTTTGTAATCCCACGTATCCACCTGGCTCGGCCCGCCGTTCATGAACAGCCAGATCACGCTCTTGGCCTGGGCGGGGAAGTGCGGCGGCTTGGGGGCGAGCGGGTTGAGACTGTCGCTCGTCGCCGCATGGCCTTGATCGGCAAAGATGCTGGCAAGCGCGACGAGCCCCAACCCACCGCCGGCCTGGGCCAGAAGTTGACGACGTGTCCAAGGGCGATTCAGTGACCAATGCATGAGAGAGACCTTTATGGATCAAGCCGATATGGCTCAATCGATATAGATGAATTCATTGAGGCTCAGCAGCACTTGTGCAAAATCCGCCAGCGCCAGCTCGCGGGCGTTGGGTTGCTGGGCCTCGGTATACGATTTAATTTGCGCGTCGATGAACGCGGTTGTTTGCGCCAGTTCGGCGTCATCCGGTTGCCGGGCCACCGCGATCATGTAGCCTTTGCGCACCGCGTCCGCAGTCGATTTGTCAGCCGCGGGAAGTAGTTGCTGCCCCAACGCGCGGGCCCACTCGCGAACATGTGTGTTGTTCATGAACGCGAGCGCTTGCGGGGCGATGGTCGTCGCGGGGCGGCGGCCGATGCTGACCAGCGGCTCAGGCGCGTCGAACAGCGTCATCATCGGGATCAGCTTGCTCCGCTTCACCATGAAGTAGATGCTGCGGCGGTTGTGCCCTTCGTCGAGCGTGCCGGGGCCGTACATCGTCTCATCTAGCACTCCGCTCACTTTGAGCATCGAATCCCGAATGACCTCCGCCTCCAAGCGGCGCGGCGAGTATCGCCACAGATAGGCGTTGGTCTCGTCGAGCTGGAAGCGGTCCTCGTCAAAGTCGCTGGTCTGCATATAAACGCTGCTGAGCATGATCTGCTTGTGCAGGCGTTTCAGTTGCCAGCCGTTGTCGATAAGATCGCGCGCGAGCCAGTCGAGCAGTTCGGGATGCGTCGGCGGCGTCCCTTGATTGCCGAAATCGTTGGGCGTATCGACGATGCCACGCCCCAGGTGATGTTGCCAGACGCGATTGACAATCACCCGCGCGAGCAGTTCGCCGGCGCCGTCTTTCGTGTCCGTAATCCAATTCGCCAACGAGCGCCGGCGATAGGAGGTCGTCGCGCCCGAAGGCGGCGTTTCTTTCCAGTGCTCCGCCCCTTCATCCACGCGCATCAGGGCCTGCAAGTAGCTCGGCGTCGCCAGGCCTTGCTTTTGATTTACATCGCCGCGGCGACAGAAGTAATAGTCATTGAAAAAATCGGCCCCTTGCGTGTGATGGCGGATCGGCTTCACCCCTTCGCTGCAGATCATCATCTTGACGCGCTCCGGCTGGGGAGCTTGCGTTTGATGGGCTTCGACGGCCGCGTTGAGCTTCTGCCACTGGGGGTCGAGCTTGCGATACCAGGCCAGGAGCGCCTCTTGCTCTTGCTGGGAGCGTTTGTCCCGCGGCTTCGCGAGGGCCGCAATGGTCGCTTCCGGCAGGCTTCCGCCATCCAGTTTCAGCGGGCGCTCGGCTGTGGTCAGCGACAGGCGCGGGCGACCGATGGAGTGCTGGTTGTTGTTCTTGAATTCGAGCGTGAAGACGAGTTTCGTGCCGCCGGGAAAGCCGATATTCTCCGCCGTTTCGAACGACGCGGCGTGATCCTTGCCGAATTGCGGATCGAGCGCCCACGCGGACTTCTTGTCGCCATCGATGGCATACGCGACCAGCAGCGAAGGCTTCTGCTCAAACGTCGCCTGCGCGTTTTGCAGTTTCACTTCCACCGGCGGCGACTTGCCATCGAGCGGTTCCGCCGTCACGCGCAAGTCGGTGAGCGCGATGTTGCCGTTGCTCGCGCGGCCGGGGCCCCCTTTCACGAACGACGGGTCCGCGAGTGCCTCCACGCGCACGCCGGTGATCTTCTCCAAGGTCGTCTCGGCGACGAGCGTGTAAGTGTCGAAGTCGGGGTTCTTTTCGGAAGCGAGGAGCGAGCCGTCCGGCTGTTTGGTGAGCGTCGCGCCCCCTGCCGACTTGAACTCTTGAAGGTCGAGCACGAGCCACGGCGACGCAGCGACTTTTCCGCCGTGTGCCGCTTCCCAAGCCGCGAAGTGGGGCGCGAGTTGCACGCGCTCGAACTCATCACGGGCGGCAACGAGCGGGGCGTGTTCCGCATCAAAGGCGGCCTGGCGTTTTGCAAATCCCGCGGGATCGATCTCCACATCCTGCTCGCTCCGCACCGTGGTGGTGAACGTCGCGGCGAAGCGGTAGTAATCGGCCTGCGGTATGGGGTCGAACTTATGGTCGTGGCAGCGCGCGCAGCCAATGGTGAGGCCAAGGAACGCAGTGCCGGTGGTCGCGGCCATGTCGTCGATTGCATCGTAGCGCGTCCGCTCGACTTCGTTCGCGGTGATTTGCGTCGGAAACACACCAGCCCCGAGAAAGCCGGTCGCCTTGAGCGCCAGCGGATTGTGGGGCGCGAACTCGTCGCCAGCGAGTTGCCAGCGCACGAACTGATCGAACGGCAGATCGCTGTTGAAAGCTTCAATCACGAAGTCGCGAAAGTGATAAGCATACGGCCGGTCGTAATCCTGCTCAAAGCCGTGACTCTCGGCGAAGCGGGCGACATCGAGCCAATGCCGCGCCCAACGCTCGCCAAAGTGCTGGCTCGCGAGCAAGCGGTCGATCACGGCGGCGTACGCGCCGGGGCTGTCGTCCGCGATGAAGGCTTGCACCTCTGAAGGCGAAGGTGGAAGGCCGGTTAGATCAAAGTATGCGCGGCGGATGAGCGTCCGTTTATCGGCGCGAGGATTGGGCGCGAGCTTCCGCTCTTTGAGCTTCGCCAGAATGAAGCGATCGATCGGCGTTTGCGACCACGTGTCGTCGGCAGCCACCGGCGGATCGAATCTGCCCAACGGCTTGAGCGACCAATGGTCGCGCTGGTCTGCGTCGATAGTGCGCCTGGTCCACGCGGCGGGATCCTCCTTCTCAATGAGGGGCTTGTCGTACGCGGCCCCCAGCCGAATCCACTCCGTAATGCTGGCGATCTCCTCCGCCTTGAGTTTTTCGCCATCCTCCGGCATCTGGGGATCTTCGGCGTGCGTGATCGTCTTCAGCAGGAAGCTATGTTCGACATCGCCGGGAACGACCACCTCCCCGCTATACACCCCGCCATGCAAGAGATGCTCGCGGGTGGTCATGTCGAACTCGGATTCGGTCTTTTCGCCGCCGTGACACTGGACGCATTTCGCGGTGAGGAGGGGGCGAATCTGGGCCTCAAACAGCTTCGCGCTGGCTTCCATTTTTTCCGCGTGTGCGGGATCGAGTTCGAACTTGGAGGCTGGCTGGCCGGGTTCCGCGGCGGGCGCGCCCAGCGGCGCGAGGAGCACAAAGGCAAGCGACCAGAGAATCGGATAGCGCACCAGCAGCATTGGCGAATACCTCACATGCCCAGCGGCAGAAGGAGCGGTCGTCGCCCAGGATAGCGACGTGGCAGGGACAGCAGGCTAGTATAACGGAACCTCGCCCAAAGAGCCACTTTCTGCCCAAAGGCGGAGGGGGTCTTGGGAGGCAGTTAAAGGAACAGCGCCGTTGCTCGCCAACTGATTCACCATCCGGCGAGCCGGACGGGGTCTTGGCGGTAATCCTGAGTTGGAGGCCTCAATCCGGCGGCGGGTTTAGTAGTTCTGCGATCTTGCCGGTGAGTTTATTCAACCCCTGGCCGGTCACGGCGGAGATTAGCAGCACGGGAACTTGCGCTGCCTCGGCGAGCGCGTCGCGCACTTCACTCGCATTAGGAAGTTCGCACTTCGTCACCACCACCACCTCCGGGCGTTCGATCAGTTCGCGATTGTATTGCCCCAGTTCGTCACGGATGGTGCGATAGTTTTCCACCGGATCGCTTCCATCGGTCGGCAGCGGCTCGACCAGATGCACGAGAATCCCCGCCCGCATGATGTGCCGCAAAAATTCATGCCCGAGCCCTACTCCTGCGTGAGCCCCTTCGATCAGACCGGGAATATCCGCCATGATGAACGAATGGTCGCCGTCGATCTGCACGCGCCCGAGGTTGGGATACTTCGTGGTGAACGGGTAATCGGCGATCTCCGGCCGCGCTTTGGAGAGCCGGCTCA
Source organism: Planctomycetota bacterium (assembly GCA_963205385.1). GTDB lineage: Bacteria > Planctomycetota > Planctomycetia > Pirellulales > Pirellulaceae > JAEZGD01. The sequence goes on from CAUJKE010000286.1 coordinate 15,117, forward strand.
GCAACGTACTCTTACCGGCGTTCGGCTTGCCGATCAGTCCCACATCCGCGATGACCTTGAGTTCGAAAATGAGGTTCCGCCGCTCCCCTTCACCGCCGGCCTCGGCTTCGCGCGGGGCGCGGTTGGTGGAGGTCTTAAAGCGCGTGTTGCCCCGCCCTCCTTTGCCTCCCTGCGCGGCGATGAGCGTCTCCCCTTCTTCGCGCAAGTCCTTGAGGATGAAGCCATGATCGGCGTCGATCACAATGGTCCCCGGCGGAACTTCAATGATCATATCCTCGGCGGCGCGGCCTGCGCGGTTGGCGCCTTTACCGTGGTCGCCGCGTTCCGCGCGCCACATCTTGCGGTGGGCCAGCATCGAAAGGCTATCGACTCCCGACCTGGCCACAACCACAATGCTGCCCCCATCGCCCCCGTCGCCACCGTCTGGTCCGCCCCTGGGGATATATTTCTCCCGCCGGAAGCTCGCGCACCCGTTTCCGCCGTCGCCGGCAAGGACTTCGATTTGGACACGGTCAACAAACATGGAAACAACCAGAACCGCCATCACGCGGAGCGTGAGGCCTGCTCGAAGAGCGAAGCGTGAATACTGCTTTAGAACTTACTAATCAAAAAGGGACGCCTCGCTTGAGACGTCCCTTGGCGGATTGGATTTTAACCGCGCCCGGGCGGTCAGTTGCTCTCGACAGCCACCGGCGTGACATTCACGCGACGGCCTTCCTGGTCGAACTTCACCACCCCTTCAACCAAGGCGAACAGCGTATAGTCCTTCCCCTGGCCAACATTCTTGCCGGCCCGGAATTTGGTGCCGGTTTGGCGAATGAGGATGTTGCCCGGAATGACCCGCTCGCCGCCATACTTCTTCACGCCCCGCTTTTGGGCGTTACTATCGCGGCCGTTACGGCTGGAGCCTTGACCTTTCTTATGAGCCATCTCGCAAACCCCTGTTCAATTTGGGAGTTAGTTACTTCTGGGAGCCTAAACCTACTTCGGCGAACCCATAAGTTTAGCGATAGACCCATTGGTAATCAAGCGGTCCTGGCACCCCATAGAGTTCGAAAAGTCCTGCCTGGCGCGCCGGGTTGGGGTCGAGCGGGATGCCGAAGCGAATCTCGTCCTCATGAGCTAGCACCGCATCGCCGGGACGCCAGAAGTTGAGCTGGAGCGTTTTGGACGTGATTTTCCGCCCCGTCCCCGGTGGATCGCCTGCCTTGTAGGCGCCGGCGACATCCTCAAACTTGTAGGCGTTCGTCAGCCCTTGTACAAAGACCGAGAAAAAGTCCGCCTGCGGATCGACATCTTCCCAAATCGCGACGCCCCAGACGCTGCGATCGACCTTGGCGTCGCTGACCGGAATGGGGTGTTTGGTGATGCTCACCGAGTCGAACAGTTCCGCCCCAATCCGCTCCCGCTCGGCAATCGGCTTCATGGCGGCGGGAATGACCCGATCGAGATACTCTTTGGTGGTGTACGTAGTGGTCTTCGAGGCGCTCGCAAAATCGGTCACCGGCGACTTCGCCTGCAACACGAAGTGCGGGAAGAAGTAGATGTTCTGGTTGACCGGCGTGTTGAGATACGTCTTGTGGTCCCACTTGTCCTGTTCCGCCTTGACGCCCAAATGGTAGCCGTTGTTGGTAATGCGATAGACCATGTACCACAACTGCTTGCGTTGCATTTTCCCGTTGCGTTGCGGCAGATCGACCTCGATCATCCGCAGCGGCTTGAACGCGAACGCGAGATTCCAGATCGTGCGGCGGTAGATCGCTTGCTTGGCGATTTCCTTGGCTGTTTCCGACTTGGGCGTGTAGTTGGGATCCCACGAGGGGATCGCCGGATCCTCCATAACTTCCACGATCGGCCGCGGAGCGGTGAACGTTTCCTCTGCCTGCGGATCGGCCGGCACCTGCTTCATGACGCCGGTTTCGATCCAAAACTCAGCCTTCGATTGGCCGTTGGTTTGCGCTTCCGCCGCGGCGGGAACGAACACCATCGCCGCGAGCAAACTCCAGATTGTCCAGCCGATGAGTCGATGCATGTGCGATACCTGTATCAAATGCCTGCCCGGCGACAAGGGAACCTTGGTGCGCGACGAGAAGCTCGCTCGAAACCCCGATTATAGTTGCCCAAATTATCAAGGGTCAACAATTTCGCCTTTTTTGGCCCGTGTTAACTCAAGAAACGTCCAACAGTCGGCAGGTAACGACGTTTTCCTGCCTATTCTCCTGCCTGTTATAACGAACATACCGATCGATTCGTTCGGGAGCACGCTGGCTATTCCGCCCGGACGTCGGCTCAACCTCAGCCGGTGGAAGGAGAAGGATATGGAACGGAAATTTGTAGGCGGCCGCGTCACGGTCCTCGTCGGCGATTTGACCCGTCAGGCGATCGATGCCATCGTCAACGCCGCCAACGCGTCACTGTTGGGAGGTGGCGGTGTCGATGGGGCAATCCACCGCGCCGGCGGACCAGCGATCCTTGCCGCCTGCCGTGAGATCCGTCGAACCACCTAGCCGCAAGGGCTGCCCACCGGAGAAGCCGTCATCACCCCCGGCGGCGACTTGCCTGCCCGGTATGTCATTCACACCGTCGGCCCGGTCTATGGCGAAGCACAAGGCCGCGAAGCCGAACTGCTCCGCGCGTGCTATCAGAAGTCGCTCGCGTTGGCGGCGCAACACGAACTGCACAGCGTCGGCTTTCCCGCGATCTCAACCGGCGTTTATTCCTATCCGCTCGACGAAGCCGCGCGCGTCGCTTCACGCGCGATCGAAGATGCCCTGGCCAACTTGCCATCCATCGCAGAAGTGCGGCTCGTCTTCTTTCAGCCAGCCGATGCCAATGCTTTTCTCCAGCATCAAGCCTTCAGCCACTAATTGTGGCGAGCACGCGCCCTTAATCATCGCCCCGATTTGGATCGGCGATTTTACGCAAGTATTCCGCCATGCGCGATTGCAGGTCCAGCAAGTCCTGCCATTGCTTGAAGTCGAGCAGGATGTTTTGCCCCCGTTTGTCCGTCTCCACCGAGGCCAGTAATTGCCGCAAGCGAATGTGAATATAGTCGATCAGTTCCGAGAGCTGTGCCGCCTGACTAGGGCTGAGGCGCTCGGGAATTTCCGGCGGTTCCAACGTGTGAAATGCCGCCTGCATTTCCTCTTCCTCAACGGGAAGATCGAAGTCCTGCGAGCCTGCGCGGGAGTACTTTTGCGCCTCCTCGGGGAGCATCGTCCCGTCGTCCTCGTCGCCGACCCGATGCCCGTTTTGGCCACTGCGAAAGCGGGCCATACGTTCGGCGATTTCCTCGCGCGAGCCGTAGAGCAAGACCGAGCGGCCCACGGAAATCATGTCGCCGTGACGAAGGATGCGCAGTTGAATATCTTCGCCGTTGACCTTCGTGCCGTTGGTGCTTTCGAGATCGGTCAATACCAGCCGGTCGTTGTCTTCCTGAATCTTGACGTGATAGCGGCTGACGCGCTCGTCGTTGAGTTGAATCGTGTTCCCTTCCTCGCGGCCGATCGTGATCGGCGTTTGCAAGGCTTCAAACACCCGCCCCCGATCAGAGCCATCCAGTACGCGGAGTGTGATTTGGGTCATCGCCGGTCGCTCAAGATTATCTTTGCCGAAGAACCGACCTACCCCAGGCCCAGGGTACTCTGGAAAACAGACTTGCAAATCAACAAGCCGCTCGAAAAACGAGCCAGCTCGCAAATTTTGAGAATTTGTGGGAGACGTTCCGTACGCGCCATTGAAACTCCCCTGCGCGGACGGGTCAAGCGGCAGCCGCAGTTCAAGCTACGCAGGAACCAGCCCACCGGGCTACCCGTCAAACCATCGCGGAGTCATTTCCCAGCAGGTTCCTATTCTATGGTTCCTCTTCTATTATTGCCCACGGATAGCGGACGGGGCGAGTTGCAAACCCCCGGCAAAATCCGTATGCTGCCTGACATCGCAACTGCACCCGTAGCTCAATTGGATAGAGCATCGGTCTTCGGAACCGAGGGTTGGGGGTTCGAATCCCTCCGGGTGTACTAATTCTCGCCATTTTCTACGGCAATACCGGTCGTTTCGGGCCACTTGGGGCCCGGTGACCGCCTCGTGCGAAGGGGGGTGGGTTGCACTTCCACTCCGGCGACGGCGAGCTTGATCGCGCGCTCTTGTCGTTCCAGCGCGGAAGGAGACAACTCGACGCCGCGCGTCTGCGAGGCTTGGAGGTGCATCTTAAGAGCGTCCGGTAAACAACCTTCTGGTTTTGCGAAAACCACATCGGACCGGCGATTGCCGACGAACGACCGCCATCACTCCGCACGCGTGCAGGATGGATTCGTCGGACGTTGGCCAACAGGGAATCCATGCAAGTTCATTCGGCGCGCAATATTTTTTCCATCTTTCGCCCCTTCGCCAATTCATCGACCAGTTTGTCCAGGTATCGGACCTTCTGCGTTAACGGATTTTCAATCTCTTCAACCCGATAGCCGCAGATTACACCGGTGATAAGGTGTGCGCTGGGGTTCAATTTGGCTTGCTGAAAGAACTGCTCAAAAGTCACCTCGTCTTTAATGAGTTTCTGCAGTGTCTTGTCGTTGAAGCCGGTCAGCCAGTTGATCACTTGATGCAATTCTGCTTTGGTCCGGCCTTTCTTTTCAACCTTGGCCAGAAGGTGAGGGTATACGAAAGCAAACGTCATGTTCGCAATTCGTTCATCGTGGTCGTTTGTGCGGCTCATATTACGCGACTCAGATGAATGTAGAAGTCGCCAGGCATTGGTCGATGGCTCTTCCATCGATCGCGGCGTCCAAAGCATGCCTGCATGTAATTCCGTGAAAATAGCATGTCGGTTGTGCGCAGTAGCGAAAGTCCAACGATTGGATGCGAGCGTCGTTTCCGGCCGAACTTGTTGTTAAACTGATTCGCCGCTTACCTGTAGGCCAGACCTTTGCAATCTAAAGCGCGGCGAACCGGCCAGCGCACGTTGGATCATAGCCATTGATTACTCGTTTGTCACGCAATTTTCAGGGTGATCGGCCGTTTCAGTCGATCGCTCTACTGACCGACGGGCCAGAACATCTGCGATGACCCAGGATTGCAAACGAAGGAATTGACGTTGACAAACCTCCACGCGAGCCAGCGCTCATGAAGAGCGCGCGTGATGCGCGGTCGATCGTGCTGCTGGGCGCGCGGTTTTTCTCGTAGCGAGTGGACTTGAGCGCGCGCGACTGCTTTAATGACATTCTTGCCACGCCTGGCCCACCTGCCCCCCACCGATAAGGCCCGCCGCGCATGACGGAAGTGAAGCTACCGGAACCGCTGGGAACGAGGCCCAGCTTTGGTTTTGGCGACCGGCTTGGCCTGGCGACGCCAGGACATTTAGACGCGATCCGTTCATACGGCGGGGCGATCCAACCCATCTTCGTGCAACAATCGATTCGCGAAATGGCGCGCACGGGGCGAAAACCGTTGGACGTGATGGCCGACGCGTTACGGGCGTTGCAGGAGGCGAGTTACACCGGCTTGTGGAGCGCGGACGCCGATCATTTGAAGACGCCGGAGGATGTGAACGCCACCGCGGGCGCGGGATTCGTGTTTTTCACGATTGATCCGTGCGAGTTCATCGACCCGACCGCCGACAGCCTCGCGCCGGATGTTCTTAAGCGGCTATTCCTGGAAATTCGGGACGATGTGAACTGGGCCGACGAATACGTTGGCAAAACCATCGCGCTGCCGACCGGCGAGACGATCGAGTTCGACCTGACAACCGTCCGCCGTATTGCGGTCAAGCATGGCCGCGCGATTGCGCAGGCCGTGAAACTGGGCGCGCATATCGACCGCGTGATGGGCAAACGGGGCGGCCAATATGAAATCGAGATCAGCATCCACGGAACGCCCCAGCCCACGACGCCGGCGGAGCATTATATCTTTGCGGAGCAATGCTTGCGGTCCAACCTGAAACTGGTGAGTGTTGCGCTGCGGTATGTGGGAAAATTCGAGAACGGCATCGACTTCAAGGGAGACAAAGCGGCTTTCGAGCGTTCGCTGGCGACGCACGCGGCGATCGCACGGCAGTTGGGGCCGTACAAACTCAGCCTCCACAGCGGTTCGGACAAGCTGTCGATTTACGAGACGTTCGCCCGCGTGACGCAGGGGATGTTTCACATCAAGTCCTCCGGCACGAGCTAACTGGAAGCGTTGCGCGTCGCGTCGCGGCAGGAACGCAAACTCTTTCGCCGGATTGTGGATTTCTCGCGCGAGCGTTTTGAGCGCGATAAGTCGATTTATCCCATTTCCGCGCAACTCGATGACGTCCCCACGGCGGCGGCGATCGGCGATGACGCGTGGTTGGAGCAGTTGTATCTCGACCAGAATCGAGGCCGCCAGATTTTGCATGTGACGTTTGGCTCGGTCGTTAGCGATCACGTTCTCGGTCCGGCCTTGCGCGACGTGCTCGCGGCGAATCCTGAGATGCATCGCGAGTTCCTCGCCAAACATTTCGGCGCCCATTTGAAAGCACTCTGCAAAGGCTTGCGATAGGAAGGAACCTGGTAAGGGGCGATCGATCAATAAGTTTCCGATTTTCACGCCGGCCAAAAGATCACGACCCCATCCGCCTTGTGCGGATGGTGAGCGCGATGGTGGGCTAGTAGCCAGATGCAACAACATCACGACCCCAGCGGGCTCGCCCCGATGGTGAAGAAGTCCTGTGGGCTACCGGCGCCACGCGGCGATCTTCAGCCAAGGAACTCATTCAACATCCGCACGAGGCGGATAGGGTCTAAGAACTACGAAGCGACAACGCAGTTAGCTCACCATCTGGTTCACCATCCAGACGAGCTGGATGGGGTCCGGGAATTCATTTGGGGCCAGCCACAGATCGGCATCCAGATGTCACGCAAGTCGCGACTTTCGTATACACAAGCCCAGAACGTTATTT
>CAUJKE010000287.1 GCA_963205385.1 Planctomycetota bacterium
CCAGACGTGGCGCTGAATACCTACGAAACCGATCAGATGGTTGCCAAGTACCTTGACGCCCACTACGGTGCGCCGAAGCTGGGCGTGAAGAATTTTCCCGTTGCTTGCATCGAGGAAGTTCGCACGCATCTTGCCCAACGCCCCGCGCAGCGCGCGCTGGACCTTGGCTGCGCGGTGGGACGGGCGTCGTTTGAACTTGCCAAACTGTTCGCGCACGTTGACGCGGTAGATTTCTCCGCCAGGATGATCGAAGGGCCGACGAATTTACAACGCTCGGGAAGGCAACGTTATATCGTCTGTGAGGAAGGCGAACTGTCTGGCTATCGTGAGATTCAGTTAGCCGATTTCGAGGGTTACGAGGAGGTTAAGGACCGGATCAGATTCATGCAAGGCGATGCTTGCAATCTGTTGGACAAGTTCAACGATTACGACGTCGTGTTCGCCGGCAATCTGTTGGAAAGGCTATACGATCCCGCGCAGTTCTTGGCGTTGATCCAGCATCGCATTCGCCCCGGCGGCTTGCTGGTGTTGGCCTCGACGTATACCTGGCAAGAGAAATATACCCCGCGAGAAAAATGGCTCGGCGGTTTTAAGGCGACGACGGGGGAGAATTTCAAAACGCTCGCCGGCCTTGCCGAGGCGCTTGCACCGCGGTTCACGTTGATTAGCCAGCCCAAAGACATTCCCTTTGTGATTCGCGAAACCGCCCGCAAATTCCAGTACGGCATTTCGGAACTGACGGTCTGGGAAAAGCAGGCCACTGGTGCTCGATAGACGCCGCGCCTGGAGCGTCGTCGGAGATTTGTAATGCTGTCCCACCGCGGAACCACGGCTTGTGCCCACCGTCCAACATTTACCAGAGTTGAGTTTCCTGTCGGAGTTGTACGCTCAGGACGCGCCTGCTGCCGTGCTGCTCACGGAGTACCCCTCGTCCAATAGCGACGAAACACAATTTCAAAACCGTTCCAATTACATCATTCACGATCCGTTTCCGCCTCCCAAGCGCGAGTTGTTGAAGGTGCTTGGCCCGCACCATTTGATGTGTGGATGGGGGCGGCATCTGAAGGTGACTTCGGAAATTCCGCCGCCGCCGCAGTTGCTCGAACACTGGCGAAACGTGTTTGGCATCGCAGGTTGTCCGATCTGGCAGCCTCTTCCGCTGGCCACTGACGGCGCGGGGCGCGGCGCGACTTTGGGAGACATTCGATACATCACCTTGTTTCCGCATGAATCACTGCCGCCGCATCAACAAGTCATCCCACCTGACACGTACTATCAACTGCACTCGAAAGCAGTCTTAGCGGAAATCGCTTGCCCGCAAGCCGCGGTTCTCGACTTCATCACGCCCCCTTGCATCGTCAAATTAAGCCACGGCTATGCAGGATTGGGCAATTTTGTCATCCGCGACCAGGATGATGAGGCACGGATGCGGTGCTACGTTGCGGCGCACTGGCCGACGGCAACGTGGGTGGCCAACGCGATCATCGAGAACATCACCGGCGACTTTGGTGTTCAGTTTTATCTCGGCCGGGATGGTTCGCTGCTCTGGCTGGGATTCACCGAGCAGCACTTCGACGCGAACCAGAAGTGGTGCGGAGGCACGTACTCCCAACACTTGCAAGCTGAACTGTTTGAGAGCCTGTGCGCGATCGTGAAGCCCGTCGGCGAATATCTGCAGCGTCGAGGCTACTTTGGCCTGGTTGGCGTCGACGTCCTCCGAGATTCGGACAACCGGTTTTTTCTGGTCGATTTGAATCCGCGGTTGACCGGAATTACACCCTTTTTGATGGCCTCGAGAATCTTTGCGCGGGAACAGGGATGGAGCGAAGGACTCTATCAAGCGAGTTGCCGGTTTCCGGGATCGCTGGAACAACTCCTGGACACCGTGGCACACACCCGCCACGCGCGCGCGCTTGTGCTAAGCGCTTGCGAACAAACGCCGGGAACACCTGCCGTAACCACCCTCTGTCATCTGGCTGTCAACTCGGATTCACAAGCGCGCAACCGCGAGGTGTTAAAGACAATCTGCCGCGACCCCAGCCCCTAACATCGCCAGCCCGACTTGACCTCTTTCATCCTCAAACCGCGACCACCGTTTCGACTCGATTTGGCGGTCTGGACGTTGCGCCGACGACCGGAGAACGCGATCGACCGTTGGGACGGCCAGACCTATCGCCGCGTGCTGCCGCTGGGAGATAAAGCGATCCTGCTGGAGGTTGCGCAACTGCCAGGCAGCGGGCCGCCGCGATTGTCGGTGCATGTTCACAGCGACGGCGCCGCGCCACAGGCTCGCGCGGTCGCGACTGCCGCCGTGGAGCGGTTGCTCGGCATTCGATTGGACTTGAGCGCGTTTTACGAGTTTGCCTCCGAACACGCCAGGCTCGACCTGCTCGCGCTGAGATTTCGTGGGATGAAGCCGCCTCGCTATTTGACCGGCTTCGAATGCCTGGCCAACGCGATCGCCTGCCAGCAAATCTCGCTGGCCGCTGGCATTCAATTGCTCAATCGCTTAGGCGAAGCATTCGGCCGACCATATCGAAACAACGGTGATGTCCACTACGCGTTTCCGCGGCCAGAGGATTTTGTTCAGGCTACGCCAGACGATTTGCGCGGGCTCGGTTTGACTCGGAACAAGGGCATCGCGCTGCTGAACCTTGCAGGCTTGATTCGAAACGGCCAGTTTGACCTGGACGCGCTTCAAACGCTGCCAGACGACGAGGCTGTCGCTGAACTTTGCCTGCTGCGCGGCGTCGGCCGTTGGTCAGCCGAATACGCACTGCTGCGCGGCATGGGAAGGCTGCATGTGTTCCCGCAAGACGATATTGGCGCACGCAACAGCCTGGCAGGCTGGCTGGAATTGTCTGAGAAACTCAACGACCAAAACATCCAGCCGGTTCTTGAACGTTGGCGCCCCTTCTGCGGACTCATCTACTTCCACCTCCTGCTCGACAAACTGGCCGCAGGCGGGCATGTCGCAGCGCACGCGGTCTGAATCGTGCCTGGCAAATTGGAAGCCTGTTCCTGGAGCACACAGCATCGCCGAATGTTGCTCTTTGGCACGTAAGTTGCAAAAACATCAGTCATCGGAATCTGGTCGGTTGGCCCAAAACGTCGCTGAGCGATAACAGCGTCTCAGGCGATTTATCGAAAACGTCTTGTTACGAAAGGAATTACGATGACGACGACAACCGACACGAAAGAGCACGCGCCGCGGATCAATTACGCCAACGTCGCCCACGAAGGCGTCAAGGCGCTGGCGGAGTTGGAAAAATATGTACACGGCTGCGGCCTGGAGTCAGGCTTGCTGGAACTGGTGAAGTTCCGTGCGTCGCAGATCAACGGCTGTGCTTATTGCATGGACATGCACACGAAAGACGCGCGGGCCAGCGGTGAGACTGAGCAGCGACTTTATACGTTGTCGGCGTGGCGCGAAACGCCGTTCTTCACCGAGCGCGAACGCGCGGCGTTGGCTTGGACCGAAGCGGTCACGCAGGTCGCCGTGACCGGTGTTCCCGATGATGTCTATGAATTGGCCCGGCAGCACTTCACGGAACAAGAACTGGTCGATTTGACGCTCGCGATTGTGGCCATCAATGGCTGGAACCGGCTCGCGGTTAGTTTTCGAAAAGTGCCGGGAACGTATCAACCCCCGCGCTAAGCGAAGCAAGCACAGCGGCGACGACGAGCAGGCAGATCGCAGCGCAGGAAGATCGTCAGACACAAGGAGTTGAACATGCCGAAGCACCTACCGAAAATCGAACTGGCCCGCGCGTACCATTCACCGGCGACGGACGGTCATTATCGTGTTTTGGTGGATCGCCTGTGGCCGCGCGGCATCAAGAAAGAGGATCTCAAATTCGACGTCTGGATGAAGGAATTGGCCCCCAGCACCGAGTTGCGCCACTGGTTCAATCATGACCCGGCGCGCTGGGACGACTTCCGTAAGCGGTATTTCAAGGAACTCGAGGACCATGCCGATCTGGTATCTGAGCTCCTGGAATCCGCCGGTCGCAAACCGATCTTGTTGCTGTACGGCGCTCACGACGAGGAGCACAACCAGGCCGTCGCGCTCAAAGAATGGATCGAGAAGCATGCGGCGAAGCTGAAGTCGTGATCGGAGACGAGTTGACGACGCTGTCGCGACTCAACCCCCGATGGTCAGGACGATTGCGCCTTCGTTGCCACCGCGATGCAATTGGTGCAACGCCTCGTTGGCTTGTGCGAGCGGATAGACGGTCACTTTTGGTTTCAATCCGATCTTCGCGGCCAGCGGCAGGAACTCGGCGATGTCGGCATGGGTCAGATTGGCGACTGATTTGATTTCACGTTCCATCCACAAATCTTCGTGATAATTCAGCGTCAACAACGCTTGCTTGTCGGCGTCTTCCTTGCGAATCGCGTTGATAACCAGCCGTCCGCCTGGTCGTAGTTTCTTCATCGACTGAACGACAGGTTTCCAGGCCGGCGTCGTGTCGATGATTGCTTGGAGCGGCGTTGGCGGAGCGTCGTCGATGTCGCCTGCCCACTCGGCGCCGCGCTCGCCAGCGAACTTGCGCACCGACGATTCGCGGGCAAAGACGAAGATCGGCGAGTGCGGATAAAGATGCCTGGCGGTGGGCAAGACCAGATGCCCTGATGCTCCGAACCCCATCAATCCCAGCGGATCACCGTCGCGAATGTTGGCGAGTTTCAACGCGCGATAACCGATCGCGCCGGCGCACATCAACGGCGCTGCCTCGATGTCGCTCAAAGCGGCGGGAATCGGCACGGCATAGCCTGCCTTGGCGATCATCAACTGCGCATAGCCTCCATCGACATCGCATCCGGTGGCCACGAACCGCGGCGAGAGGTTCTCATCCGGCGCTCCGCTAGAATGGAAAATCCAACCGACGCCCACGCGATCTTGTTCGCGAAACTGCGTGACCGCCGAGCCTAACCGCACAACTCGCCCTACGACCTCGTGTCCCGGCACGACCGGCAAACGCGGCTGCAAGCGGCCTTCGATCTCATCCAGCTCGGTATGACAAACTCCGCATGCGGCAACCTGAATCAACACTTCATCGTCGGCCGGTTCAGGCGTCGGCAGCTCGACCCATTCCAACGGTTTGAGGTTGTCCGCGAGAGGCCCAGTCCGGGTCAAAATCATCGCTTGCATGTGGCGCTCGTGCATGAGAAACGGGGACGTCGGATAGACTTCCGCCTGTCCAGCATTCGTAGCAGGCCGGAAACGCCGATCCTACTGTGCGCGTTGTTGGAACAGCAGCGGGTTGGATTTGCGGTTATCAACGGGTAAATGTTGGGCATTAGGCGCGACGTGATGTTCACGATCGAGGCCAGCACCACTGCATTACCTTAGATGTCGTCGCTGCCTACGCGGACGACGAGTTTGCCAAGGTTTTTTCCTGTGAATAGACCTGTGAATGCGGCGGGGGCTGACTCGAGCCCGTCGATGACATCTTCCATAAAC
>CAUJKE010000288.1 GCA_963205385.1 Planctomycetota bacterium
TGCGCGGTCCCTTTACGACTGGCCGGAATGTACGTCGGCGGAGCCTGTTCGCAGACATCGGTCACCGTGTACGCAATCGGCAGGGGCGCAGGCTTGGCGCGTTCCAATTCTGTTAATTGCGACTTCAATGTCTTCCACCGCTCGAGCGTTTCGCCTTTGAACACGGACTCGAACTTCACCCCGTTCATCCTGTCATTGGCCTGGCGCTGCGCGAGCGCGGCCAACTGCACTTCCAACGGCGCGCGTTCCTTCGCCGGTTTGAAGACCATCTCCCTCACATCCGCGGGAAAACGATCCAGCTCGCTCCGGCCGGCGGCTTCCAGTTTGGGGCGCTCCAAAGCCTCCAACTCCGCGCGAATTTCCGCCGTTTTTTCCAGCCAGACGGCCAGTTCGCGGTTGTAGTCCGTAAGCTGGGCCGGCGTTGCCAGCGGCACATCATCGCGCGGCAAGATGGGGGCGAAAAACGCCCGCAAACGGAAGTAGTCGGCCTGCAGGATTGGATCGAATTTATGATCGTGACAGCGCGCACAACTCATGCCCATCCCCAGGAACACGTCGGCGGTGACATCGGTCAGATCGTTGAGAATAAAGTCCCACTGGGTGCGGGCGTCCTTGGCGTTGTATTCGTAAATGCCAAGCCGCATATAACCGGTGGCCGCGAGCGCGTCGGGGTCGTGCGGCGCGATTTCATCGCCGGCCAACTGCTCACGCAGGAATTGATCGAAAGGCTTGTCGATGTTGAACGACTTGACGACATAATCACGATACCGCCAGGCGTAGGGTCGATAATCGTCTTGCTTGTAGCCATCGCTATCGGCGTAGCGCACGATATCGAGCCAGACGCGCGCCGCCCGCTCGCCGTACTGCGGACTCGCAAGCAACCGATCGACGAGACGCTCGTAACGGTCCGGCGCTGCGTCGCGCAAATAGGCATCTACCTGGTCCGGTGTCGGCGGGAGGCCGGTCAGATCGAAGTACAATCGCCGCACCAACACCTCAGGCGCAGCTTCCGGCGCAGGCTGAATTTGCTCGCGCTGGAGACGATCCAGAATGAAGCAATCAACGGCGTTGCGCGACCACGCATCGCCAGGAATCGTCGGGACCGGCGGATTAGCGATTGGCTGAAACGACCAGAACGCGCGATCTTCGTCCGTAATCTTTTCCCGTTTGACAGGCGCCGCAGCATGAGCATGATCGCCAGGCCACGGCGCGCCGCTCTTGATCCAGGTCGTCAGGGCGAGAATTTCCTCGTCCTTGAGCTTGCCGTCAGGCGGCATTTCAAACGACTCGTGGCGGACCGCGTCCACAAGCAGACTCTCGTCCGGGTTGCCGACCACGACCGCCGGTCCGGACTCCCCGCCAGCGAGCATCGCGGCGAGGGAATCCAAGCGGAGATCGCCTTTTTGCTTATTCTCCCCGTGACATTTGAAGCAATTAGTCGCCAACACGGGGCGAACTTGTTCTTCAAAGAATTTGACGGCCTCGGGCGCCGGCTCCGCGCTCGCAGGCTGGGCCGGCGCGTCCTCCGCGACTCCGCGCCGGGGAACCGCCACGACGGCGATGACAATCACCGCAAGGAGCACCAATTCGCAAACTTCCCGTCGGCGCATAGGAGTGGCTCATTCGCGAGCTAGCAGGAGGGAGCAATAGGGGTTAATGCTAACGGGCCCCGCATCTTACGTCAACTTTTGGAGCGTGCCCGGAGCCGAAACGCCAACGGCAGCCATGGCCGAGGTTTTGGCAATCGCGCTTCCGACCCAGTGTCACCCGTGCTCAAGCACGGGCCTAATACCGCTGCGCGGGGAAGGAGCGTGAACGCCCTGTAGGCGAATCGCTGCCGCGGGGATTGCGCAAAGTGGTTAATAATTGCCGTTATTGGTGGGGGTAGGTGATGGGCTACGCGGTCAACAACGTCCGTATTCAGGGCCGTTCACGGTCCTTTCCCGCCGCGAGGCGGGTATAGGCCCGTGTTTGAGCACGGGTGCGAATGGCCAGACGTGATTCTGTATTTCAGGGGCGTTTACGCTACTTCTCGCTGCGCGGCTTTAGCCCTGGAACTGCGCCGGGGTTTGTGCGGATGGTGAGCTAAATTGGAGTTCCCGAAAAAACTCCACTAAGGATCGCGCTCTAGTTCCTGTTGCCATTGGCTGATCACCTGCAGCGCGGCGAGCGGCGTGAGTTCGTCCACCTTGAGCGCGCGAATCTTGTCGAGCAGCGGATGGTCGTACGCTCCAAAGAGCGTGAGTTGCAGGTCGCCTTGGCGTTTCTTCTTTGTGGAACGGGACATCTTGGGGCGACCGGTTTCGTCCAGGTGTTCGTGTTCCAAATGCGCCAAGACCTGCTTGGCCCGCTCGTTCACCTGTTGCGGCACGCCTGCCAGACGAGCGACATGAATGCCGTAACTCTTGTCTGCTGAGCCGGGCACGATTTTATGCAGGAAGACGACCTGCTCTTCCCACTCGCGCACCGCGACGTTCAAGTTGCGCACCTGGGTGAGCGTTGCCGCGAGATCGGTCAGTTCGTGATAGTGCGTGGCGAAGAACGTCCGGCAGCCGATCGCATCGTGCAGGTGTTCGACAATCGCCCACGCGAGCGAAACGCCGTCATAGGTGCTTGTGCCGCGGCCGATTTCGTCCAAGATCACCAGGCTTTGGGGCGTCGCGGTGTTGAGAATCCGCGCGGTCTCGGTCATTTCGACCATGAACGTGCTTTGCCCGCGCGAGAGCTCGTCGCTCGCCCCGACGCGCGCGAAGATTTGATCCGCGACGCCGATCCTCGCCCGCTTCGCAGGCAAAAAACTTCCCATTTGCGCCAGGATGGTCAACAGCGCCACCTGACGAATATACGTGCTCTTGCCGGCCATGTTGGGGCCGGTGATAAGCATGATCGCGCCGTGTTCGCCGCCGACGGTCGCGTCGTTGGGGACAAACGTCCCTTGCGGCTCGATGATATCGAGCACCGGATGCCGCCCGTCTTCAATCTCCAGCAGCGGTTCGGCGACCATCTGCGGCCGCACATAACCTCGTTCGCGGGCGAGTTCCGCCAGGCTGGCAAGCACATCGAGTTGGGCCAGCACCGCGGCGCTGGCTTGTAAACGGCGAGAGGCGGAATGCACAGCCTCGCGCAGTTCGAGGAACAGTTCATATTCCAGGCCTTTGGCTTTATCATCCGCGGAAAGCACTTGCTCTTCGTACTGTTTCAGCTCCGGCGTGATATACCGCTCGGCGTTCTTGACGGTCTGCTTGCGAATGTAGTTGTCAGGCGCTTTGTCGCGTTGCGAGTTGGTCAGTTCGAGATAGTAGCCAAAGACTTTGTTGTAGCCGACCTTCAAATTCTGAATGCCCGTCCGCTCGCTCTCTTGCGCTTGATAGCGCGCAATCCACTCTTTGCCCCCGGCCGCCAAATCGCGCAGCTCATCGAGCGGGTTATGAAACCCGCTCTTGATAAAGCCGCCGTCGCGCGCAACGAGCGGGCAATCTTCGACCAGCGCGGCTGCCAACTTCGCGCGAATCTCCGGGCAAAGATCGAGCTCGGCTTCGAGTTGATTCAATAGCGGGCTTTGCCGCCCCGTCAGCTTCGCCTTGAGTTTGGGAAGCCCTGCGAGCGTGCGGCCAATGAACGCCAAATCCCGCGGGCTGGCGCGGCCGGTGGTGACGCGGGCGAGAAGCCGTTCCAAATCGTACGCGTGCTTGAGGTGTTCGCGCACGTCGCGCCGCAAGGCTTCGGTCGTGACGAGTTCCGCGACCGCATCGAGCCGCGCATCGATCGCCGCGATATTCGTGAGCGGATTGGCGAGCCAGTCCGAGAGCAGCCGCGAACCCATCGGCGTCTGCGTGCGGTCGATCGCCGCCAATAGCGAGCCTTCGCGGCGGCCGTCCCGAATCTTGCGCGTCAGTTCCAGGCTGCGCCGCGTTGCTTCATCCACTTCCAGCGTGTCGCCGGTACGGTAGGGGAGGAGGCGCGAAATGTGGTCGAGCGAAGCTTTTTGCGTTTCGCTGAGGTAATCGAGAATCGCCCCCGCGGCGCGAATCGCCGGCCCATCGTCGTCCTCAAAGCCAAAGCCTTCGAGGCTCGCGGTGCCGAAATGACTCGCGAGCGATTTTCGCGCCGCGTCCGCCGCAAACGACCAACCCGGCCGGCGCGTCAGGAGCATCCCCTCGCGCGGACGAAGGTTTGTCTGTTCGTCACCGTCAGCCAGGAGACATTCCTTGGGCGCGATCCGCGCAAGTTGGTCGTCAATGCGCGCCGCGCTAAAGGTTGCCGCCAGGAATCGACCCGTGGACAGCTCACACCACGCAAACCCCACACGGTCACTCCCATCGCCGCGCGTGGCCGGCCACGCAATGGCGGCCAGGTAGTTGCTCTCGCACGGGTCGAGAAGCGAGTCGTCGGTCAAGGTTCCCGGCGTCACGACGCGCGTCACTTCGCGCTTGACAAGCCCTTTCGCTAGTTTGGGGTCTTCCACCTGTTCGCACACGGCGGCGCGATGTCCCGCGGCAATCAATTTGCCGAGGTAACTCTCGAGCTGATGATAGGGAAACCCGGCCATAGGGATCGGGTTTTCGCCTTTATCACGGCTCGTGAGCGTGAGCCCCAACACCCGCGCGGCGGTGCGGGCATCGTCGTGAAATAGCTCGTAGAAGTCCCCCATGCGAAACAGCAGCAGCGCATCTCCACACGCTTCCTTCGCGTCCAGATACTGCTGCATCATCGGGGTCACGGCCATAGGCCGCGAGTGTAATGGAGAAGGCGCGCAGAGGGTAGAGGGTAGAGGGTAGAGGGTAGAGGGCTGCCGATGGCACGCGCCGTTCCCACACGAAAAAAGCGGAGACGACCGGCACATCCTTGCGGACGTGACCGATCGTCTCTGCCCCTCAACTTACCGTATGCGTTACGGCTTGTTGGGCTTCGACTTCGCCGGCTTGGCGGGCCTCTCAGGCCTTGGTTGCTTCGGCGTTGGCTGCGGTCGCTCCGGTCGAGGCCTCGGCGCTGTTACCTGCGGCGCCGGTCGCGGCGCTGGCTTTGCTTCCACGTTGGGACGCGGCGCCTCCCGCGGCTGAACCGCACGGTCAGGGCGCGGACGTTCCGGCCGGACTTGCGGGTTCACTTGCGGCCGAACCTCAGGACGGGGTCGTTCTGGCCGTGGCGTCTGCACACGAGGAGCGTCCGGCTTCACTTCCGGCCGTGGCGCCGGCTGCGGACGCGGGGCTGGCTGAGGCCGTGGTCGTTCTGGCCGTGGCGTTTCGACGCGAGGCACCTCAGGCTTGGGAGCAGGCACATTCGGCTGCGGCACTTCCGGCCGCGGCGCTGGTTGCGGCCGTGGTCTCTCCGATCGTGGTCTCTCCGGACGTGGAGTCTCCGGCCGTGGAGTCTCCGGCCGAGGAGTTTCCGGTCGTGGAGTTTCCGGTCGCGGAGTCTCTGGTCGCGGAGTCTCTGGTCGCGGAGTTTCCGGTCGTGGAGTTTCCGGTCGCGGTGTTTCCGGACGTGGTGTTTCCGGACGTGGTGTTTCCGGACGTGGAGCAGGCATCGGCGCCGGAGGTTGCGGCACTTCCGGCTTCGGCACGCCTGGCTTCGGCACGTCTGGTTGGGGCACGTCTGGCTTCGGGACGTCCGGTGGCGGCGTAGTCGCGCCGGGAACTTCCGGACGGTCGATGCGGGGACGGTCCGGTCGGTCGGGACGTTCCGGCCGCGGTTGGTTGGGGCGGACATCTGGACGACGTCCGTCCGGTCGGTTCGCTTCGCCTGGCAGGCGGCGCAAGTCGTCGCGGACTCCTTCCAGTTTCTCATTCGCAGGTGGCGGAACGTCACGTCGCGCGGCGTCGCGATCACGACGATTCGGATCCACATTCACATCCGCCGCAGCGCCCGCATCCGCCCGTGCGTCGAGCACTGGAGGCAGCTTAAAGCGGCCGTGCGCATGCGCTTTGACTTCCTCATCGGTACGCGCGGGATCGGTCGGCGATTTCACGCCCGGCTTGATCTCGGTCGCTGCGGACGCATCTGGTCGCGCTCGATTCTCCGCTGCGATGCGCTGTTGACGAAATTCGCGCATCGCTTTGGACCGCTGCTCCAGCGTCTCGCGCTGCTGATCTTCCAGCTTCACGAACTGCGTTTGAAGATCCGTGAGCTTCGCGACCTCGGCAATCGGCTGAGCGATGATCCCTTGGGGACTCGTCACATCGGCAATCAGATCGCGACGCCCATGCATGCGAGTTTGCGCTTGGGCATAGGTTCGTGGCGGACGCGCCGATTCATCACGCTGCATATGCTGATGCCAGTCGCGCGACCAACTCGTGAAGTCTCGTCCTTGGCGACCGTAGTACGACGAGTAATACGAGAACACAGGGTCATAGCCCCGTCGCTGCGAAGCCCACGCATATAAGGGGAGAATGTTGGATTGACGGTAGCGGGGGTTGTAGTAATCGCCGAAGTAATAATGCGAGTAGTTGGGGCGCACGAACAAGTTCGCGAACACCGAGTTAATATTCAGCACCAGCGACGGACGATAACGATACCCGGCGTTGCGATACAGCGGTTGCGAAAAATAGACCGGCGCGAAAACATAACCCCGCTGGCTCAAACGACGATCCCAATACCCGTTGATATAGACGTAACCGCGCGGCGTCCAGCGGTTGCGCGTGGGAATCCACATCCAATCGGTATAGCTCGGATGCCAGTAGCCTGCCCGCCAGCGATACCCATTGGTGTCGTACTGCCAGCAACCGGGGATATAGAAATAATCTTCGCCCGGCGCGGGACTGGAAGGGCCGTTGTCCAAACTCTCAGGCGGAGCTTCTTGATAGCTCAGTTCGTCAACGTTCGCACTGACCCAAAATCCAGGCACCCATTGGTAGCCGTTCTGGACTTGATGCCAATAACCGGGAACCCAACGTTGCCCAGGCGGAAAATCGCGGTACACACCGCTGACCCACAGAAAATCTTCCCGTTCTTCGTCCCAAGCCCAATAGCCAGGAATCCAGACGATATCCTCGCCGTCTGGTCGATACTGCGGTGGTTCTTCATCGATGGGCGACGGTGGCTCCTTCGGTACAACGAGCCCCTCGGTCGGATTGACTTGCGCCGGCTCCGCGAATGCTTCATGGAGTGGACCCGTGGTGAGCGTCTCCACGCCAGCATGATCTTCAGCCGGCACCGCAGAAGCCGCGCTCGCGTCCGGACGCGCAGCGGCTGGCGGGCTGTTAGGATCCTGGGCTGGGAGCGAACTCCCGCCTAACAATGAAATCCCGGTCGCCGACAAGCTAATCGCTAGCGACCAAACTAAACTGCATCTCATCTTTCATTCTCCTCACGTGAAGCGGCAACGATCCCCGCTCACAACAACATTAGCAGATTGCGTGCCAACGTTTCCGCAATTCTCCCAGGTGGCGGGTAATACACGCCCGTGAGGCATGAAAGCGGCGATGTGCGGCGAAGTTATACAAATCGCGCGTGTTTAAGTGGTTGCATATCGCCCAGGTTGAGCTGCGCGTACTCACTCTTGCGTGGCATCGCACATTTCCCAGCTTGCCCGTTTTGGAGACGAAGATTCAGCGACTATATTTGGGCTTTCGACTTATTTTCCGCAGTGTACCCCAACTTGCGACGTAGCCATGCCTCAGCTTTCCCTCGCCCAATGCCTCACACTGGCCTGCACGTTGGAGGTAACAGCGCCCAAAGTCGGCAACGTGCATCGCGGCGCCGATTTCGACGACGTCTCGCTGAACGATTTCCTCGTCAGCGCGGTGGCGATTGGTCCGATTCTGGCGGAAACGGGCACGCTCGGAGTCGGCAAAGCCATCCTCCAGGCCGTGCAGGCGACGCGCGAGTTCGTGGGAAGCAACACCAACTTGGGGATGATCTTGCTGCTCGCTCCCCTGGCCGCTGTGCCGCGAGCGACGCCGCTCGAGACCGGCATCGCGGAGGTGCTTTCCAAACTGACGCCACAAGATGCCAACGCCGTCTACCAGGCTATCGCGCTCGCGCACCCCGGCGGACTGGGGCGCGCTGAAGAGATGGATATTCATGACGCGCCGCCGACATCGCTCGTGGAGGCCATGACGCTCGCGGCCGAGCGCGATTTGGTCGCCAAACAATATGCGAGCCAGTTTCATGAAGTGCTGCACGAAGTCGTCCCGGCCCTGACGGCGGGGCAGTGGTCGCTGCCGGATACCATCGTGCATACGCATCTGCAACTCCTCGCCCAGCACGGCGATAGCCTGATCGCGCGCAAAGGCGGGGGGGCGGAATCGCAAGCCGCGCGCGATCGCGCTGCCACGGTGCTAGCCGCGGGAGCGCCGGGGGATGAGAATTATGGAGAAGCGCTCGCCGACTTCGACTTCTGGTTGCGCTCGGCCGGGCGGCGCCGCAATCCAGGAACCACGGCCGATTTGATCGCCGCGGGACTGTTCGCCGCGCTCCGCGCAGGCCGCCTCGGTCCGCCGTGGCGCTAAGAGCCGCCGCAGGTTCTTACTAACTTTCAATATGATTACAAAACATGCCTGAAACCTACTGTGTCCGACTGGAAAAGGAATACCTCGTCTTCAGCGCCGCGCATTTCATCACCTTCAACGGCAACATTTGCGAGCGCTTGCACGGCCACAACTACCGCGTGCGGGCAGAAGTGCAGGGGCCGCTGGATGAGAACCACTACGTCATCGACTTTATCGCGCTCCGTGATGCGCTCAAGGCGATTTGCGACGAGCTCGATCACCATGTTTTGCTCCCCACCGAGCATCCGCAGATTCGCGTTGAGAGCGACGAGCGGGAAGTCGTCGCGACGTTCGAAGACCGGCGGTGGGTGTTCCCGCGCGGCGACTGCATCCTGCTTCCCGTGGCGAACACCACCGCGGAACGATTAGCCCAATACATCGGCCAGCGACTGTTGGATGACTTGTTCCAGCGATCCGAGACGCGGCCGAATCTATTGCGCGTGGGGGTGGACGAAAACTTTGGCCAGTGGGCGGACTGCGAGATGCGAGGGTAGTGCCTGCGGCGAGCCAGACATGAGCCCGACAACGTTCTCCTCACAATCCGCATAACCCTCACCGGCCTGGGCGCGCGTGGCTAGCTTTCTGGGCTAACGTCCGTGGCGTAGAAGTCGTGCGTGGCCATGCTGGGGCATAATCTTCCAGCGAAACTTGACCCTCCTCGCAGGCAACGTAATTTTGGCTATCGAGGCGGCGCGGAACTGGGGCCGTGCGCGCGTTGCGGCTGAGAAATCGATATCTCGCTCTCACGACCTTATTGCCTGCCTAATATGAGTCTGCCATGCGCGCCGAGCACGTCAACCCGTTTGTCAAAGCGCTCGTCACCACATTCCGCACCATGCTGAATTGCCGGGCCACCCGCGGGCCGTTGAGGCTCAAGCAGGATATCTTTCCGCCGTTTGAGATCTCCGGCGTCGTCGGTCTCAGCGGCAAGGCGGCGGGCACGGTCGTCGTCAGTCTCTCGGAGGCGGTAGCGCTGCGGGCGACTTCCGCGATGTTGATGATGGACGCGACCGAGATTGACAGCGACGTGATCGACGCGGTCGGCGAAATCACGAACATGGTCGCCGGCTCCGCCAAAGCGGAACTGTATGAATACGAACTTTCGATTAGCTTGCCGAGCGTCATCACCGGCCGAGGGCACGAAGTTCGCTTTCCCTCGAACGTGACGCCGCTCTGTGTCCCCTTTGAAACGGACTGGGGAGCGCTCCATTTGGAAGTTGGCTTGACCGAAGTCGCCGTTTCGGCCGGGGCTTAGCCGCGATGAGGCGGACATAATTACCGCAGCGCAATCGTTGATCGTCAAAATCCTCAAAGTCGGCTCAACTTACCGCGGCGCGCCAACCGATGAACTCTCGATGACTGACAGGCGTGCGCCGCGCGCACTTGTGCTCGTGCTCCTCGTTACGTGTTCCGTGTCTGGACGATTTCAACTGTGTCCTACACCCTCCGAAAAGCCGCCATTTTGTTGCTAGCGTTGCCTGAAGATCAGGCGGCGCAGTTGCTGAGCAAGTTGAAGCCCAAGCAAGTCGAAGCGGTCTCGATTGAGATCGCCAAGCTCGGCCTCGTCCCCGCAGACGAGCAAGAAGCGGTCATCAACGAGTTCGCAGATTCCAATCCCGCGTCACTCGGCAGCAATATGGGCGGGCTCGAGTTCGCCAAGTCGCTCGTCGAGCGGGCGCTAGGCAAGAACGCCACTGATACGCTCGATAACGTGCGGCAGTCGATCGAAGCTTTGCCGTTTGCCTTCCTCAAAAAGGTCGATCCGCAAAACCTGCTCACGTTCATCAACGACGAGCACCCGCAAACCATCGCGCTGATTCTCTCGCACTTGAATCCCAACTTCGGCGCCCAGATCATCGCCGGACTCCCCGCCGAACGGCAACTGGCGGTCATTCGCCGCATCGCCAACATGGGGCAGACCAACCCCGAGGTCATCCGCGAAGTCGAAATGGGCCTCGAACACCGCATGGCCAGCGTGATGAGCCAATCGTTCGAGCGCGCCGGCGGCGTGCCGAGTGTCGCGGAGATTCTCAACGTCACCGACCGCGCGACCGAACGCTCGCTCCTCGAAAGCCTCGCCCAAGAAGATCCCGATCTGGTCGAAGAGATTCGCCGCCTGATGTTCGTCTTCGACGACATTAACAAGCTCTCGGACAAAGACGTGCAGTCGGTGCTCAAGAACGTGGAAAGCGCGCAATGGGCGATGGCGCTCAAGGGGGCGAGCGAAGAACTCAAGAGCAAAGTTTTGGGCAATATGTCCCAACGCGCCGCCCAAATGCTTCGCGAGGAAATGGAATATCTCGGCCCGGTCCGGTTATCGGAGGTCGAAGGGGTGCAGCAGCAAATCGTCGACATCATCCGCAAACTCGAAGACGCCGGGGAACTCACCCTCAGCCAAAACTCCGAGGAAGAAGCGTTCATTCAGTAGCGCACCACGCAACCGACCGACCCGCATTCCTAAACGCCGCGACGCGGTGACGATCCGAGTCCACGCTAGGACGCACGCCAACCACAAGACCACAACTCCATCCGCCTTGTGCGGATAGTGAGCAAGTTGGTGAGCTACAGCCTCGGCGCCCCTCCTCCCATACGACCCCATCGGGCTCGTCCCGATGGTGAGCGAGTCCCCGAGCTACGCCCGCGCAGCGGTCTTAGGTCCGAGCTTGAGCACGGGTACGAACTAAGCCTCAATCTTACTTCCAAGGACTTGCAGGAAGGCGCGCATCCATGCGGGATGGGCGGGCCAGGCGGGGGCGGTTACGAGGTTGCCGTCGACGTGCGCGTTATCGAACGTGTCGGCATGGGGGACGTACGTGCCGCCGGCCAGTTCCACTTCCGGCTGGCAGGCCGGATAGCAGCTCACGTGTTTGCCTTGAATCACGCCGGCGGCGGCCAAAAGTTGCGCTCCGTGACAAACGGCGGCGATCGGTTTTTTGGCCCCGGCGAAATGTTGCACGATTTCAATCACGCGCCGATTCAGTCGCAAGTACTCCGGGGCGCGGCCGCCGGGAATGACGAGGGCGTCGTAAGCTTCTGGCTTGATATCGTCAAACGTGGCGTTCAAGCCAAAGTTATGCCCGCGTTTCTCGCTGTAGGTTTGCTCCCCTTCAAAGTCATGGATCGCGGTCGCGACTTTGTCGCCGGACTTCTTGCCGGGGCTGGCGGCGTCGACGTCATGGCCCACCATCAACAGCATTTGAAACGGGACCATGACTTCGTAATCTTCCACGTAATCGCCGACGAGGAACAGGATTTTCTTGGCCATGTTACGCCCTTTCTCGAATCGTGCCGCACAAATTTGCCGCGGCGGGGAGTGTTTTCCCCGCATCTTATCTACTCTAAGATGGACGCACCACCGGTATCCAAACCCACGAGGTCTCGAATGCTCCGCACTTACACTTGGGCCATCCTGGCAGCCACCCTTATGACGCAATCGCTCTTTGCCGCCGATGTCGCCGACCGCTTCGCCGCCCGCACCTACAAAGGGGCAGCAGGCGAGTTGAAATACCGCTTGTTCACGCCGGCCGATTATGACGCGCAGAAAAAATACCCGCTGGTGCTCTTCTTTCACGGCGCCGGCGAGCGCGGCGACGACAATACGAAGCAACTCGTGCATGGCATGCAAGATTTTTCCAGCGCAGCAGTCCAGCAGAAATATCCCTGTTTCATCGTCGCCCCGCAGTGCCCCAACGACGAGCAGTGGGTGAACGTGCCGTGGAGCGCTGCCGAGCACACCATGCCGCAGAAGCCCGCCAAGTCGCTCCAGCTTTCGTTGGACTTGCTGAAGTCGCTGCAAGACGAGTTCTCGATCGACCCTAAACGCATGTATGTCACCGGTCTGTCGATGGGGGGCTATGCGACGTGGGACATCATTCAGCGCGAACCGGAACTGTTCGCGGCCGCGGCGCCCATTTGCGGTGGAGGCGACAAGGCCGGCGCCAAGGTGATGGCCAGCTTGCCGCTCTGGGCATTTCATGGCGGTAGCGATTCCGCCGTGAATCCGCAACGCTCGCGCGATATGATCGCGGCGATCAAAGCGGCCGGCGGCGCGCCGAAGTACACCGAATATGAAAAGGTCGGCCACGATTCGTGGTCAGCGACCTATCGTGACCCCGAGTTTTACGCCTGGCTCTTCGCGCAACAGCGCGACTGAACGCCGCCGTTGCGTTTCGTGGGCAATGGTGAATAAAGATAGCGGACGAGCAACCAGGTTGCCCGTCCGCTGTAATGTGTTACGTGGAACGATTTGAGGTTCGCTCGTCGGCTATCTTCCGCGACCG
>CAUJKE010000289.1 GCA_963205385.1 Planctomycetota bacterium
TCATGTTGAAATCGGGCGGGCAGCGCCACAAAGTCACCACGCTCAGCGGGCCATGGGCCGACGGCATCGATTCCCAAAAATGCGAGATTGAACTCGCGGCGGAGTTCGCGATCCCCACGCAGGCCGATGTGCCCCCAACCGACTACCAACAGTTGCCCCACTTCGAGACGCTCCTCTCCTCGCAAGGCGAGCAGTTAGCGACGCGCGTGACCTACGACACTTGGAGCGAAGGGCAGATCATCGTGATTCCCAACGGCTCGTACTTGCTCAACCTCCCGCTCGTGAATCAAGAGCATCGCAAGCTCGCCGGCAAGCTAATCGACGAATGCGCCTATGACGCGAACGTGGTCTTCATCGAGAGCGGCCCAGGCGGTCCGCCGATTCGTCAGTCGGAAGACGAAACAGGCAAGACCGGCTTTGAAATGCTCAGCGTGTATCCCTTGGGGCCGATTCTGCTGCATGGCATTTTTTGGCTGTTCGTCGTGAGCCTCTGCCTGTATCCCATTTTCGGCCGCCCGCGGAAGTATTATGGTGTCGCGACGACCGAGCAGTTGGAAGGCACGACCGGCATGTTCGCCAAGCTGCTGCTTGGTTCCAGCGGCGCAGCCAGGCGGCGCGATGCGTCCGCATCCACCGGGGATTTTGGCCGTCATTTGGACGCGCTGGGCGAGCTCTTTTCGCTGACCGGCGATCGCGCCTTCGCCATTCAGAAGTTGACGTACTATCAAAATCACGTGCGGCGCGACTCCGGCGCCAGCCATGTGGATCAAAAAAAGCCGCCGCCGACTCCGCCCCCCACGGCGCCGCCGGCCGCGACAACAGCTCCGACACCGCCGGCGCTGGACCCGACTCCGCCGCCGGCCGCGAACGAATCCCTCACCGCAAACTCCCTCATTCGTCGAGATAACTGATGAGCAACTACGGTACGAATCCTGAAGGAACTGCCGCTGCGGCGGCCACCATCGAGTTCACCTGTTCGGCCTGCCAGCGGATGCTGCGCGTGCCGCACGCGGCGGCGGGGCGACAAGTCAAATGCCCGCAATGCGGCGCGGTGCAAACGGTCAACGCCGGCGCCGCGCCAGCGCCGCCACCGGGCGGCAATCATGGGTCTGCGCTCCACTCACCGCCGGCGACGGACTTATTCGCCACGTCGCCCACTTCACCCTCGCCGCCCCCCTCGACGTACCAACCGTCGTCGCCGCCCCCCTCACCGGCCTTCGCGTTTGATGCGCCTGCGGCGGCAACCGGCAGCGCGACGGCAGCACGCGCGCTCGTTGGCCGCGAGACGCCGACCAAGCGTTTGTTCGACCAAATCACCGCGGAAATCAGCAAGCTCTACGTGGGCCAGGATGAGCTCGTGCTCGGCGCGCTGGTCGCGCTCTTTTCCAGCGGCCACGTTTTGATCGAAAGCGTGCCTGGACTCGGCAAGACGCTCTTTGTCCGGACGCTCGGCGCTGTGCTCGGCTGCAAGATCGGCCGCATCCAATTCACCGCCGACCTGATGCCTTCAGACATCACCGGCGCGCCGATCTTTGATATGAAGCAAGGGGAATTTCGGTTCCGCCCGGGTCCGGTCTTCACGCAGTTCTTGCTCGCGGATGAAATCAATCGCTCCCCCGCCAAGACCCACGCGGCGCTTTTGGAAATCATGCAGGAGTATCGCGTCACGATCGACGGCATCAGTCATACGCTCGAACGCCCCTTTCTCGTGCTAGCGACGCAAAACCCGATCGAGTCGGAAGGCACCTACAATCTGCCGGAAGCGCAGCTCGACCGCTTCATGTTCAAGCTGCTCGCCAATTATCCCGGCGAGCGGGAGGAAGCGGATATTCTGCGGCTGCATAGCCGCCAGGTGGATATCAACGAGCGGCTGCAACAGGAGGTGCAGACCGTCACCTCGCCGGAAGAGATCATGCGGATCACGCGCGAGAACGCCGACGTGCGCGTGGACGACAAACTCGTCGACTACATCAACCGCATTGTGCGTCTGACGCGGACCTGGCCGCAGTTTCACATGGGCGCGTCCCCCCGCGCCGGCATCGCCTTGATGCAAGCGGCCCGCACGCTGGCGTCCTTTTTTGGGCGCGACTACGCCGTGCCGGACGACGTGCAGCAGATCGCCTTGCCGGCCCTGCGGCATCGCGTGAGCCTCACGGCCGAAGCCGAGGTGGAAGGGCAGAACGTGGATGAACTGCTCCGTGAATTGATTCGGTCGGTGGAGGTGCCGCGCCTGTGATCGAATTTTTTTATGCTCTCTTGGATCGCTTGCAGCACTTGCCATTTTTGCTGTTGCTGGTGCTCGCGGCGCCGCTGGTGCTCGCCGCGTGGCGGACAAAAACGTACCCGCACTCGCCGCTGGTGATCGCATTTCTGGTTCCCTGCTTGCTCACGTTTCTGCTGCTCGCGCGTGGCGATTTGATGCCGCTGGTGATTGCGGTCGATGTGGCGCTCGCGACGCTCGCGGCGTTCGACTTCTGCACGCTCCCCACCGCCAAAGCCTTTTCGCTCAGCCGCGACGCGCTCCGCGTGGCGTCGCTGGACAAGCCGCATGCGGTGACGCTCACGCTCGTCAACCATTCAGGCCGCAGTTTCTTCCTGGTCGTGCGGGACGACGTTCCGCAGGAATTCATCGCGACGCCGCAAGAGTTTCCCGTCACGATTGGCCCCCGCAGTCGCACGACGCTACGGTATGAAGTCCGCGCCCAGCGCCGGGGCGCGTTCGTGCTCGAAAAAGCTTATCTGCGCGTCCGTAGCCGGTTTGGATTATGGAACCGGTTTTTCAAATACCCCGTCGCGACCACGCTCCATGTCTATCCTGACATGAAGCAACTGGCCGAGTACGCAATCCTCGCGCGCACCAACCGCCTGAGCCTGATGGGGGTTCGCCGCACGCGCAAGGTGGGGACCGACAACGAATTCGAGCGGTTGCGCGACTACACCCAGGACGACAATTATAAACACATCGAATGGCGCACCACCGCCCGCCGCAGCAAGTTGACCGTCAAGGACTTTCAAACCAGTCAAAGCCAACGCATCATCTTTCTCCTCGATTGCGGGCGAATGATGACCAACGAAGCCGAAGGACTGAGCCTCTTGGATCATTCCCTGAACGCGATGTTGATGCTGAGCTACGTCGCCTTGCGCCAGGGGGATTCAGTCGGCATGATCTGCTTCTCCGATCAGGTGCACGCCTACGTCCCGCCCAAAGGCGGCCTGAACCAGATGAATAATCTGCTGCATGCTTCGTTCGATCGCTTCCCCACGCTCGTCGAGTCGCGCTACGATCAGGCGTTTCTGTACCTCGCGACGCACTGCCAAAAACGCTCGCTCGTGGTGCTGACCACCAACGTCATCGACGAAGTCAATAGCGTCCAGATCGAGCGGTACTTAGCTTCGGTCGTGGGACGGCATTTGCCGCTGGGGGTATTGCTCCGCGATCATCGCATCTTCGACGCCGCCGACGCGACGCCGCGCGACGAAGCCGAACTATATCGCGCCGCCGCCGCCGCCGACATCCTCACCTGGCGGCACCAGGTTCTTACCGATTTGGAGCACCGGGGCGTCCGCGTGCTGGATGTCTTCCCCGAGGACATGACCGCGCCGCTCGTCAACAAATACCTGGAAATCAAAGCGCGTCACCTGCTCTAGCCGCGCGACATCTTGACGGAAGCCGGGGCGTTCCTACCATTCTGAGGAGCCACTATAGTAGCCGCTGAAAATCCAATGGTAGGGCAACTCGCGTTGACCGCTGCGAGCTCTCAGTAAGGGGCAACCGATCAATAAGTTCCCGATGTTCATGCCGGCCAAGAGACCACGACCCCATCCGCCTTGTGCGGATGGCGAGCGAGATGGTGAGCTAACAGCAAGACGCACCAACATCACGACCCCATCGGGCCCGCCCCGATGGTGAAGAAGTCCTTTGGGCTACCGGCGTCACGCGCCGACTAGCAGAAGTCAGGAAAGCCGCATGGAAACGCCACTTAAAGGCTCGGGGCACTCCCTGCCCAGCGACGACTTCGGCGAGCGCGAACTCGGCCTGATCGAGGTCAAGACGCGCTCCATCGGCCGCTATCTGTTCGACCATTTGAAGCAGCAGCGCCCCACCATGATTCATCGCAGGTGGTGGGATGATCGCATCATGCAGTGGGCAATGTCCGACGAAGTGCTCAAGGTGGAGCTGTTTCGGTTTGTCGATGTGCTGCCGATGCTGGAGACCACGGAGAGCGTCATCGGTCACCTGATCGAGTATCTCGATCGCGTGCGCGGCAAGATGCCGTCGTCGATTCGCGTCGCGCTGGGACTGGCGCGGCGGACCCCCATCACCCGCGTGGCTGTGGCCCGTGCCGCGCGCTTGGCGGCGATGGACTTCGCGCGGCGGTTCATCGCGGGGACGAACGTCCGTGAGGTGCTTGACGCCGCGCAGCGCGAGCGGCGGCTGCACCGTTGTTTCACGCTCGATATCCTCGGCGAAGCCGTCATCACCGGGGCGGAAGCGGAACAGCATTTTCAGGCGTACCTCGATTTGATTCGGGGCGTGGCGCCGACGGTCAACCAGTGGCCGGAAGATCCGCAAATCGACCGATCGCCTGAGGGACCGCTCCCCCGGATGAATCTTTCGATTAAGTTGTCCGCGCTCGACGCGCGGTTTGACGCCATCGACCCCGCCGGCGTGCTGGACCGCGCCGGCGAGCGGTTGCGCGCTTTGTTGCGCGTCGCGCGCGAGCAGCAGGCGTTTATCAACGTTGATATGGAGTCGTACGACAAGAAGGATCTCACGCTGCACATTTTCAAGTCCGTGCTCAGCGAGGAGGAGTTTCGCGATGATTCGAACGTCGGCATCGTGATTCAATGTTACTTGCGGGATTCCGAACGGGATTTGCATGAACTGCGCGACTGGGCCGTGGAGCGCGGCGCGCCGGTGTGGGTGCGGCTGGTCAAAGGCGCCTACTGGGATTATGAATCGACCTTGGCCCAGGCCAATGGTTGGCCAGTTCCCGTCTTCGGCGAGAAGTGGCAGAGCGACGCTTGTTTCGAGCGGCTCACGCGATTCCTGCTGCGCAACCATCAAGTCCTTCGCCCGGCGCTTGGTTCGCACAATGTTCGCTCCCTCGCGCACGGCATGGCGGTGGCCGAACATTTAGGCCTCCCGCTCAATGGCTTCGAATTGCAAATGCTCTATGGCATGGCCGACGGCGAGAAACAGGCGATCGTCGAGCGCGGGCAACGATTGCGTATTTATATGCCCTATGGCGAGTTGATTCCCGGCATGGCATACCTCGTGCGGCGCTTGCTGGAGAACACTTCCAACGATTCTTTCCTGCGGGCAGGCGAACATGAAGCGCGGCCGGTGGATGAATTGCTCCGCAACCCCGAAGCGGTCGGCCGCCTGCTGCATACCGCGGCGGACGCCGACGCGGACGCCGCGCAACAACCGGAGGAGATTAAGATGACGAGTCAGAGCGGCGCTGAACTGCGGGCCGAGTTCAACAATCAACCGCCGGTAAATTTCGCGGTGGAGGAAGAGCGGGATGCGATGCTGCAAGCGCTCGCGGACGTGCGCGGCCAACTTGGCAAAACGCGCGAGTTGCTGATCGGCGGCGAACGCCTGACCACCAGTACGCAAGTCGACACGCTCGATCCGTCCCTTACCAGTCGTGTCGTGGGCACGATCTGTTACGGCAGCAAGGAGCACGCGCTGCAAGCGGTCGCCGCCGCGCGGCGGGCCTTGCCGCTGTGGTGGAAGTCAGGCGCCGAGCAGCGCGCCAAGGTGCTGCAAGACATGGCCCAGATCATGCGCGAGCGGCTGTTTGAACTGGCCGCGTGGGAAGTCTATGAAGCCGGCAAAACGTGGCGCGAGGCGACGGCCGATGTCGATGAGGCGATCGACTTCTGCGAGTATTACGCCGCTGGCGCCATCGACCTGGCTCAAACTCGGGGGGCGGATGTTCCCGGCGAGGAGAACCGCTTTGAGTATCTGCCCCGCGGCGTGACGGCCGTGATCGCGCCGTGGAACTTTCCGCTCGCGATTCTCACCGGCATGACCACCGCCGCCTTGGCGGTCGGTAATACGGTCGTCATGAAACCGGCCGAGCAAACCTCCGTCATCGGTGCCCTGCTCATGGAAGTCGCACTGGAAGCCGGCATCCCCGCAGGCGTTTTGAATTTTGTGCCTGGGCTCGGCGAGGAAGTCGGCGCGGCGCTCGTCGAACATCCCGATGTCGGTATGATCGCATTCACCGGTTCGCGGGCGGTCGGCCTGGCGATCAACCGCCGGGCCGCGGAAGTGTCTGCCGCCGGCATTACGCATGTCAAACGCGTGCTCGCGGAGATGGGGGGCAAGAATGCGATCATCATCGATGCCGATGCCGATCTTGACGAGGCGGTGCAAGGGGTCGTGAAAAGCGCGTTTGGTTTTCAAGGCCAAAAGTGCTCCGCGTGTAGCCGGGTGATCGTGCTCCCTTCGATCTACGATTCGTTTCTTGAGCGGCTCATCGCGGCGACGCGAACGCTCGTCGTCGGTCCGGCTGAAGATCCTGCGACCGACATCGGCCCAGTGATCGACAGCCAGTCACAGCGCAAGATTTTGGACTACATCGACATCGGGCGCGCGGAGGCCCGCGAGGTGTTGGCGGTGAACGTCGACCACCTGGCCGCGCAGGGGCATTTTGTCGGCCCGCACATCTTCGCCGCAGCGCCCCCGCTGGGACGCCTCTGTCAGGAGGAGATTTTTGGCCCGGTGCTCGCGGTGATTCGCGCCGCTGATCTCGACGACGCGATTCGGATTCTCAACGCGACCGATTACGCGCTGACGGCCGGCATCTTCTCGCGGAGTCCCGCGAACTTGGAACGCGCGCGGCGCGAGATTCTGGTCGGCAACTTATACCTCAACCGCGCCATCACCGGCGCTCTCGTGGGGCGGCAGCCGTTTGGCGGGTTCAAGCTCTCCGGCATCGGCAGCAAGGCCGGCGGCGCCGATTATTTGCGGCAATTTGTCGTTCCCCGCACAATTACCGAGAATACCATGCGCCGCGGCTTTGCCCCGCCAGAAAGCAGTTAGAATAATAGAAAGAGCGCCGTGCGAATGAGTACGTAGCGTGGTTTGCTGCGCTCTACCAATGGCGAGCAGTTCTGAACTCAAAATCCTGTTAACTTGATCCATGGCGAAATCACGATTTTTCCGGGGGCTCGTGCTCCTCATCCTGTTCGGCGTGCCGACGTATGCCGTTTGGGCGCAGCGTAAAGCTCCACCGCGGGCGCGCGCTGAAACACCGGCCCTGGCGCCTGCGCCGGGGACGTTCTTTGAAGATGTGTTTACCGAAGGGGTCATTGGCGAACGCCCTAATCTGACCAACGTGGCCAAGAGTAGCGGCAGTGGCGGCGGCCCCCCGGCAGGTGCGGAAGCCGGCGGCGAGGCGCCGACAGGTGGCGTGTTTGCCTGGTCGAAATTGATTTCCGCTTCCACGCTGGAAGATGAAGTCAAGCACAGCAAGCTCATTTTGGAGCAAGAGGTCGGCACGCCCTCGCAGTTTGCGGGGAGCGGTTACCCAGCGGCGCGCAAGCAAATGTCGGTCCTGGCGATGATGTTTGGCATCATTGGCGAGTACGACGGGGATGTGCGGTGGAAGAAGGATGGTCCGGCGGCGCGGGATGTTTTTGGCCGCACCGCCGCGAATTGCAAAGTCGGCACGATTCAAGTCTTCAACGAGGCCAAACAACGCAAGATCGATCTCGAAGATCTGCTCAACGGCAGCGGCCTCAAGGGGCGCACGGTCGAGTCGGAAGCGAAGGCGAACTGGAAGCAAGTCACCGATCGCGCGCCGCTCATGCAACGCCTGGAAATCTGCCAGCAACAAAAGATGCAGCCGTGGATCGGTAGCAAGGGGGAATTCGCGGATCATAGCGAAGAGCTCTATCACGAAGCGCAACTCGTCGCCGCGTTCTCCGAAATCCTGCTGAAGGAAGGGATGGAAGACGCGGACGACGCGGACTATGCGAACTTCGCCAAGCGGATGCGGCAAGCGGCGCTCGATGTGGTGGACGCGGTCAAGACCAACAACTACGACAAGGCCCGCGCCGCAGTCGGCGAGATTGATAAGTCCTGCACCGAATGCCACCAAGATTATCGTGCTTAAGTGAGCAAGCGCTACATAACTTTCTGGTGTTGCGAATATTAGCCCACAGGACTTCTTCACATCGGGGCGAGCCCGATGGGGTCGTGATGTTGGTGCGTCTTGCTATTAGCTCACCAACTTGCTCACCATCCGCACAAGGCGGATGGGGTCGCGGTCTTGTGGCCGACGTGACATCCCGACACTTATGGATCCGTTGCGACTAAGTGAGCAAGCGTCGCGCCAGGTGCAATGCTTCGTCTTTCGTTGTGATTTCGCCGAGGAGTTGCGCGTCGCGGATCGATTCGAGTAGCAGCCGGAATTTGGGGCCGGGTTGGAGTCCCGCGGTGCGCAAGTCATTGCCGGTGATGAGCGGCGCGGGGTTCAATTCCTCGCGGGGCAAACGGAGTTTGGCGGCGCAATAGTCGATGCCCGCCGTGCTTTCTCCCAGCGTTTCCGCGATGGCGCGGCCCAATTGGACCAGCTCCTCCGCGCCAGGCTGGATCAGCATCCGTTGCACGCGCGACCACGAGTGCAAATGCGCGTGTCGGGCGAGCGCTTCATGTGCCAGCAGCCACGAGGCGAGCCCCCGCTCCTCATTGGAGAGTCGCCACCGACTGCCGACGACCTGCGCGATCGGCGGTGCGTCTGCGACTTGCAATTCCCTGAGTAGCGCCGCCAAGGCGGTGGCGAAGTGCGGCGCTTCGAGCCGAGCCAGGATGCTCCTCGCGCGCTCGTAGGCAGCGCCGCGCGTTTCATTTGGCCCTGCATCGCTCGCCGGGTCGAGCAGGCGAGCCTCCGGCAAAATCACGTCGAGCAGTTGCGATTCCACCAACAGACGCAGCGCCGTGGCGCGACCGGGATGCACCAGCATCCGCCGCATTTCCGCCGCGATCCGTTCCGCGCTGACAATCACAATCTCATGCGCCTGCTGTTGAATGGCCGCCGTCGTCGCCGCTTCGAGTTCGAAGTCGAACGTCGCCGCGAAGCGCACCGCGCGGAGCATCCGCAGCTTATCCTCGCTGATGCGGGCCAGTGGATCGCCAATCGCGCGCACGACCTTCCGCTCCAGGTCTTCCACGCCGCCGACATAATCAATGACGCGCTCTTCCAGCGGATCGAAGAAGATCCCATTGATCGTGAAGTCGCGCCGCTGTGCATCCTCCGCGGCCGTGCTGAACGAGACGCCATCGGGATGACGACCATCGCTATAACCGCCATCACGGCGAAAAGTCGCGACCTCAATCTGACCGGCGCCGCGCGGCCCCAGCACGGTGATGACCCCAAACGAAGCGCCGATCGCCAGCGTGCGGCGCCGCCCGAACAGGTCGCGGATCTGGTCTGGATGGGCGCTCGTGGCCACATCGTAATCCTTGGGGATTTTGCCGAGCAGCCAGTCGCGCACGCACCCCCCCGCCCACAGCGCTTCGTAGCCGGCGGCGCGCAGCGTTTGCACCACCTCCACGGCGAATTGCCTGGCGGCGGAACGTTCATCGACTGGCACTGGTTCGGTCATGGTTGGATTCTATCCCAGCACAGAGCCGGCGTGCGTCTCGCGGCGCTCCCGCGCCAGTAACGCAGGTTGGGCGTCGGAGAATCCTCCGAGACGACCGATTTTCCCAAGCAAACCCCCCGTGTGGGGAGGTTCAAGCGCAAAATGCCTCGCCTTAGTTCTTGACAGTTCCCACGCTCGCGGGTTCTCATCTTATGTTGGGTTAAATTTGGATTCATCGTCCGCGTCCGTGAGGCCGTTCGACAAGATGCTTGTTCACCCTGGCGTGATGACAAACCTGGAAAGCCAAGAGACCGTCGTTTTCTACCCGACGTTCGGCGTGCGCCAAGCGGACGGACTCTGGCGGATTCCGATTTCCGGCACCGTCCACGAGCCTGGCAATGTGGGGCTCACCAAACGATTGCTGCTCCGCTTGCTGCAGCGGGTGATGCGCGCCGAGCCGTGGGAACTCCAAAGCGCCCTCTTCCAGGAACGGATTCAAGGGTTCGTGGCGGCCACCGAACCAGGCAAGCGGGTGGCGGTGCAGGTGGGCGAGCGGGTCCAGTCGCTGCAAAAGAAATCGACTCGGATGGGTTATTTTACCGGTTTCGTCCGCGTGAGTGCGGCCGAGATTCGCGACCTGGAACTGAGCGGCGCAGGCAGCGACGGCTGGTTGAATTTTCGTGTCGCTTCGCCCCACGACCGGCACCAGCAGTTCATCGGCCGGGCGCAACTCCTGTCTTCGACAGGCATTTCCGTCATTTCGGATATTGACGACACCATCAAGCACACCGAAGTCACCTGCCGGATGTCGCTCTTGCGCAACACGTTCCTGCGGGAATTCCTGCCGATCAGCGGCATGGCCGATCTGTACCAAACCTGGGCGGCGCGCGGCGCGGCCTTTCATTACGTCTCCTCGAGTCCCTGGCAACTGTACGCCCCCTTGGCGGAACTGTGCGCCAACGGCGGCTTTCCGAGCGGTTCGTTTCATCTGCGCGCGTTTCGCCTGCGCGACCACATGCTGCGGCGGCTGTTCTTGGTGCGGCGGCCGGTGAAGGGGTTCATGATCAAGTCGCTGGTGCAGACTTTTCCGCAGCGCAAGTTCGTGCTTGTCGGCGACTCAGGGGAGAAGGATCCGGAGATTTACGGCGCGATCGCCCGCCGCTTTCCCGACCAGGTCGCGAGCATCATGATTCGCGAACTTGCGCAGCGTCCGCTCGATACCCGCCGGGCGCAAAATGCGTTTCGCCATGTGCCGGCGCGGGTTTGGTCGATCTTTCAGCATCCCGACCAGTTGGCGGGCCGCTTTCCGGAATGACCGAGAGCGCACGGTCGTCCTACGCGCTGCAATCGGCACGAGCGCCGCAAGCGTCGCCTTTGCCGCCGGGGCGAAGTTTTGCGCGCCGCGCGGCCGATGCTACCGAATGAAGCTTGCTCTTTAAGCTGCTCTCATTGGTCGGGATGACGTCATGGATCTGAATCGCAACCAGTTCTTGCTAATCGGGCTGGTGGTGCTATTGCTGGGCCTCCAGTTGAAGATGGTCGACACGTATGTCTTGAACGCGAAGACATCGGAAATCATCGCCAAACGAATGGCGGACAAAAAGGCGACGACGTTTCAACCGGCGCAGATGTACCTCGCCGCCCAAGGCCCGCCTAGTTTGCGGCGCGTCGAGCCGCCCAAGTGGATCGGTTACTCGTTGCTCTCCGTCGGCGCCGTGCTCGTCCTCCACGCACTCTCCATGAAGAAGCCCGGCGGATAGCGCCGACGGTGACTTCGGCTACTGTTCGTGAGAAACGTTGGGGTCAAGGCACTTCACTGTTACGATCTGCTTCTCAAAGCCGCGCGTGGCTTTCGTTTCGACCCCCTCCTCCACGGCGATAACGAACAACGCTTCGAGCTCCGCTTCTTTCACCAGTTTTAGCCCGCGCTCTGGTCCCAGCACGCAGACTGCGGAAGCGTACGCATCTGCGGTGGTGCTATTGGGGGCCAGCACGGACACGCTCATCCGCGACGTCAGCCCCAGGCCGGTCTGGGGATCGACAATATGCGAATAACGCTGGCCAGCGACTTC
The DNA here is from genome assembly GCA_963205385.1 of Planctomycetota bacterium. Lineage (GTDB taxonomy): Bacteria > Planctomycetota > Planctomycetia > Pirellulales > Pirellulaceae > JAEZGD01. The sequence continues at coordinate 11,676 of CAUJKE010000289.1, forward strand.
CACAAACTGATAGGCGTCGCCGGAGTTGGAGATTGCCGCGTTGGCAAGGAAGATGAACTTCGTCGGCGCCTGGTGCGGATCGAGATCGCCGAGCGCGATCTTCCAGCCAGGCAGGCCCGGCGGTGGGTCGGCGACCACGATATCCCCGCTCGCGTTCACCAATGCCCGCGAGAGCCCGTGCTCGTTGAGCACTTCCAGCGCGCGGTCGGCCGCGTAACCTTGGGCAATGCCGCCGAGATCGAGCCGCATGTTGGGTTGCGTGAGCTGCGCCGTTTTCGTCTTTGCGTCCGGCGGACTGAGTTTCAGATGTTCATAGCCCACCGCCGCCAGCGCTGCGGCGAGTTTGTCGGCGGCAGGCAATTGCTTTTGCCGCCGCGCTTGCCGCCAGGCTTTGGTGAGTGGACCGACGGTCACATCGAAAGCGCCCCCTGTCGCGCGGCTGACCTTCTCGCCCGCCGTGAGAATTTGCCATAGGTCGTCGCTAATCTCCACCTCCGAATCATGCGGCGAGGAGGCGCCCAGGCGGCTCAGTTCGCTCTGGGGGTCGTAATCGGTCATCATGCGATCCAGCCGGCCAATTTCACGAAACGCCGCCGCCAGCCCACGCTGGGCCAGGGCCTGATCTGCGGCGTAGACTTGAATCGTAAACTCCGTCCCCATATGAGGTTGCGTCTCTCCGTAAAGCTTGAGTTCACCTGTAGCCGGAGTTTCGCCGCCGAGAATCGCCCCAACCAGGCAGATTAGCGGTATAATGTTCATGACCGAATTTCTCCCCGCGGCCAGAGTATTTGCAGGCCGCATTCATTTTAGTTCTTGTTACAAGCGCTGCCGGCGCGGCGCATGGAGTAGACCATCCATGATGATCTCGATTGTATCCTGGCGCTGCGCGCTGCGCGCGGTTTTTAGCGGGATGACTGCCCTTTTGTTATGCGGTGTGACGTTGGCTCAGGAAAAGCCACCGGCCCTGACAATTCCCGATGCGGAAGCCAAGATCGCGAAGGAAATGAAGCCGTATGCCGAGCTGATCGAGCATACCGACGTGAAGATCGAGATGGTTCCGATCCCCGGCGGCAAGTTTTTGATGGGGAGTCCCGCCAGCGAGAAAAATCGCAAGGATGATGAAGGGCCGCAGCACGAAGTCGAGATCGATCCGTTCTGGATGGGCAAGTACGAGATGACGTGGGACGCCTATGAGATTTGGATGTTTGATCTTGATATTCAGCGCCGCAAAATTCTGAAGGAAGAAACCACGCCGCGCGACAACGCAGCCGACGAGTATCAACTCGCCCAACCAACCGAACCCTACACCGACATGACCTTCGGCATGGGCAAGCGCGGCTATCCGGCCATTTGCATGACCCACCTCGCCGCCAAGACCTATTGCGAGTGGCTCTCGGCCAAGACTGGGCGTTATTATCGCTTGCCGACCGAAGCGGAATGGGAATATGCCTGCCGCGCAGGGACCACGACCGCGTATTCCTTTGGCGACGATCCCGCGGACCTCGATGACTACGCGTGGTACTTCGACAACTCCGGCGAGAAGTATCAAAAGGTCGGCAAGAAGAAGCCGAACCCCTGGGGCTTGTACGACATGCACGGCAACGTCGACGAGTGGACGCTGGACCAATACTCCACGGACTTCTACGGCAAATGCAAGGAGCAGGGGCTCGTCAAGAATCCGCTCCTCAACCCCACGAAGGAATATTCCATCACCGTGCGGGGCGGTTCGTGGAACGATGATCCAGACCGCTTGCGGAGCGCCGCCCGCATTGCGTCGCTGCCGGAATGGAAGCGCCAGGATCCACAAATTCCCAAGAGCATTTGGTACTTCACGGACGCGACATTCGTTGGCTTTCGCATCGTTCGCCCGTTGAACGAACCCTCGCCGCAAGAACGCACGGAGAAGTGGGACAAGTCGGAACCGGTCTTTGATCGCAAAGCCGGCCGCTAGTTTTCTCGCGAGCCTGCGCTGTACCTGGTCCGCAACCGAAGTCTCGAAGGCTTCGGTTGCGACTTACGACCGCTACGGAGTTGCCTCGGTCGGCTGGCCGGGCTTGGATGCCGCTGGATTCTCCGCGTCTGCAGGCTGGTTCCCCTCTTCCGTCGGAACGGCCTGAGGCGCCGGCTCGCTGGCATCAGCGCCCTCGATCGGTTTTGCAGGGGATGGCTTTCGTTCTTCTCGGGTGATTTCAGCTTCGAGCTTCTTCGCTGAAGCGATGGCGGCGGCGATGGTATTGGGCTGCTGGCGCACTAACAGTTCTTCCACTTTCGCCCACTGCGCGGCCACTTCGATGCTATCGGCGAGCACGTCGGCCAATTGCAGGTGCTTGTCCTCCCACAATCGCGTGTACATCCGCAGGTCATGAACGCGGGCCAACTCCTCCACGTTAATCTTCTGGGCAAAGAAGCGATCGATCGCGGTGCGCTGCAGATCCTGATACTTCGCGAACAGTTGTTTCACGAGTTCGGCTTCCTGCGGATCGTGCTGATCGCTGGCAGGCGGCTGATCATGGTTTGCGTTCCGCGCGGCGCGTAATTGCAAAATCTCCAGTTTCACCCCTTCGATCTCGCAAACTTTGTCCGCGAGTGCGGCGAGCTCGCTGTTGGCCTGCACCTCCGGCAAAATCTTGGCGATTTGCCGCCACTCGTTGCGCTGCTTGGCGATCAAGGCCGCCCGCTCCGCGGTGAACTTGCGCTCCGCCTGCCCCAGATGCGCCGCTTGCTCGGCCAGGTGATCGATCAATAACCGCTCGGAGACCTGGCGTTCCAACAGCGCCGTCGTGAGGCGAATGCCATCGACTTCGCCGGTGCGATAGAGTTCCACCACGAGCTTGCCGCGCTGCTGCATCCGCTGGGCCCGCTGGGTTTGAAAATCCGCATACGTGGCAAACCATTTGCCAAGCGCCTCGCCCCCCTGCGCGCGGGCGCCCTCATATTCATCTTGCAGGCGATTAGCGGCGATATCGTCGAGCAGGCAACCTAAATCGTACTGGGCGAGCTTTGCGATGGACTCGCGCTCGGCGAGCGGTGAAAGTTTGTCGCTCCACGCGCGCAGGTCACGCTCGTACTTGTCGAGGGCGGCGCTAAGATCGCTTTCCACGAGCCAATAAAAGTCGACGTCGAACTCGTGATACATCGCCCAAACGCCGATGAGCTGGGCGCGCGCGTCGCTATTTTTGCTGCGCAACGCACGCGTCGTTTTGCGCCAAGCATCGCGCTGCATGACGCGCTGCGGCCGCAACGCGTCGACCATCGCCTCAGGCTCAAGCGCAGGCTCGCGCGCAGGCGGAGGCGTCGATTCCGACGGAGCTTGCTCAGCAGGCGGCGCGGGTTGTGCCATCGGCGGCGCGGCCTCTGCTTGGGCCTGGGCAGTCAGCGGGGGAGCGGCGATCATGGAGGCGATCGCCAACAGAGGGCAACACAAAATTCGGCGGAACATCGGTCAAAACCTTCCTAATGCGGAGAATTGGCGTTGTTTACTGTAGCCCAGCCGCCGGAGTGTTGCGACCTTGCGGGATAAAATTGTGATTCGACTTGACAGCGCCCTCCGGCTCATCGACGCTACTGGTTTCGCGCACGCAATTATTGGCCCTGACGTCGGAAGGATGCTCCCTTGCTTGAACCCAATCCGCTCGTGATCTTGGTCCTGGGCATGTTGACGGTCCTGGGGCTGATTATCTTCGCCCGCCTCAACGCTTTTCTCGCTTTGATTATCGCTGCGCTGCTCGTCAGCTTCCTCGCCGCCGGCAACGTTGCCGAAAAGGTGGGACGCGTCGCCAGTGCGTTTGGCACGAACGCTGGCAACATCGGCATCGTGATCGCGCTGGCATCGATCATCGGCAAGTGCATGCTCGATAGCGGGGCGGCCGATCGGATTGTGCGCGCGTTCACCAGCGCGCTGGGTGAGAAACGCGCGCCGCTGGCCCTCATGGGAAGCGGCTTCGTGCTGGCGATCCCCGTCTTTTTCGACACCGTTTTTTACCTGCTCGTGCCGCTGGCCCGTTCACTTTTCAAACGCACCAACAAGAACTATCTGCGCTACCTCATCGCCATCGGCGCTGGCGGCGCGATTACGCATACGCTCGTGCCGCCGACGCCGGGGCCGCTGCTGATCGCCGCCAATCTAGGCGTCGATCCCGGGATGATGATCATGATGGGTCTCGTCGTCGCCATCGTGCCGGCCACACTCGGACTGGTCTTTGGCGCGTGGATCGACCGCGTGATGCCGGTGCCGATGCGCCCCATCGGCGCGCAAGTCGAGATCCCGTCGCTGAGCGATGCACAACTCCCGTCGCTGTGGCTCTCGCTCCTCCCCGTCGCGCTGCCGGTGCTGTTGATTTCGACCAACACCGTCTTGAAGGTTTACGCCGACGCCGAACCGACCGCCGTGCTCCGTGCGGAGGATGTCCAATTCGATAAATTGCAAACGCAGTTGTCGGCGCAGCTTGCGAGCAGCGAGCCCACGCCGGGCAAGGTCATCGTCGCCGCCTGGCCGGAAGAACTGCGCTCGAGTCTCGACGCGGGGCATGTCTTAACGCAGGCACAAGAAGCGGCCATGCTCGCGGAGTTGAACAAGCTCCTCAAAAGCAAGAAGTTCTACAACGATGAACTGTTCTTTGGCATTTCGCTCAATCCGGTGGCCAAGAGCCTCGATAAAAAGGCCATTGAACGCCTTGGTCAGGCGGACTTGATGCGGCTCAATCGCGCGCTGCTCGAGTCGCTGTTTCCAAGCGCGATCGCCGAACACGTTTGGGAGACGCCTCGCCGGCAAGCCGCCGATTGGAGTTCGCTCTTCGGCAACGCCAATCTTGCGCTATTGATTTCCGCGCTCATCGCGATGGGGACCATGGCCGCGACGCGGAACCTCTCGCGCGTCGATGTGGCCGTCGCCGTGGAGGACTCGCTCATGTCCGGCGGCGTGATTATTCTTATCACGGCCGCCGGCGGCGCGTTTGGCGAAATGCTGAAAGTCGCCAAGGTTGGCCAGGAAATTGAGAAGATGTGCGCCGGAGTCGGCAGCGGCAGTAGCGCCGGCCTCATGCTCCTGCTCTTGGCGTTCGGGGTCGCGGCGGTGTTCAAAGTCGCCCAGGGAAGCACGACCGTCAGCATGATCACCACCAGCGGCATGCTCGCGAGTCTCGCTTCGGTCGAGATCCTCGGCTTTCATCCCGTCTACCTGGCCACCGCCATCGGCTGCGGCGGCTTGATGGGAAGCTGGATGAACGACAGCGGCTTTTGGGTCTTCGCCAAGATGGGCGGACTCACCGAAGCCGAAGCCCTCAAGTCCTGGACCATCCTCCTCGTCATCATGTCCCTCGCCGGACTCGCCGTGACGCTGATCCTAGCAACGCTCTTGCCGCTCAAGGGCGCCGCGTAGAAGCGCGTCAGCCACGCCTACCGCTGTGTTCGCTAGCTACATCGGCACGCAGCGAGAACAGCTGCATGAGATCGCCAAACGCCGCGGCGGGTGCGAGCGGGACGGCGGTTGCGGTATTCACGGCCGTTCACGGCCCTTCCCCGCCGTCAGATGGGTCATAGGCCCGTGCTTGAGCACGGGTAACGCTCGGCGAAACGCTCATGAATAACCCGCGCTACCCCTCCCAGTGCAGGATCTGGTGTTGCAATTGGGCGACGCTCGGGCGCTGGTGCGGGTCGTTGGCGATGCACGTGAGCATGAGGCTCGTCAGTGGGTCAGCCGTTGAAAGGTGCTGCGCTCGCTCGGCGGCTGCGGAGGGGCCAAGTCCGGTCAGGGCGAACAGCGCTGTTTGGCCGAGGGCGTGGACGTCCGCCGCCGGCGTGAGGGGGCTGGAGAACAGGTGGCCTAGTTGTTCAGGCGCGGCGAAGCCGATCGTGCCGGGGCGGCGTTCGTCCGGGTCCGCGCCAACTGCTTGATCGTCCAGTCGCAAGCCAATCCCAAAGTCGATGAGTTGCGTGTGCCAGCCATGCCCATCCAGGCGCAGCAGAATGTTGCTGGGTTTGATATCGCAATGCAGCAAGCCCGCTTCGTGCACCGCAGCGAGCGCCGCCAAAACGCTCCGCAACACCTGCCGGAGGTTGCTGGAAGACAGCGGACCGTACTGCTGGACATAAGCCCCAAGGTTCAGACCATCGAAGAAGTCGAGCACGCAGTAGGGACCATGTTCGTGGGCCGGGTCCACGTAACCGTGCTGGCGCACCTCGGGAACGCCTGGATGATTCACCAAGGCGAGCAAGCTCACTTCATGAAAGATCGCGCGCGGCCATTGCTGCGTGCTCGCGGGATTATAAGCCTTGACGACGACGCGCTCGTCCGCTGCGAGCTCCCGGCAAAGGTAGAGCTCCGCGAAGCCGCCGGTCCCCAACACGCGCTGCGGCGTAAAGCGTTCGACAGGAAACGGGGTCTCCAGCGGCGCGGTCGCGGCAAGCAGTTCGAGCGCCGCTAGCGCCGCATCCCAGTCGTGCGCGGCCAGCGCGAGCAAACGCCAGTTGTGAATCGCCGCCAAACAGGCCGGCTCATCAGGCGGCAATTGCTCCGCCACGACGCGAAACAGCGGCCACGCCTCCGCGTAGCGACCGGCCAGCGCCAGCCAATATCCCAAATGGTGCGCGATCGCCGCCGGCAACCCGCGAACGCCACCTGACTGCGCTTGGGCGTAAAGTTGGTCGATCGCGGCGCGTAGAGAATCTTCCAGCGGATGCCCCAAATCGCCGCGGGTGATCCGCGGACTCGTCGCGAGCGGCAATTCCCGTTGCAGTGCGTCGCACGCCTCATAGAGTGCCGTGAGCGCCGGCGAATCGTGCGGCGCGCGTGATTGCGCCAGGTTGAGCGGTGGCGGGTGCGAATCGAAATGGTTCATGCGCCCAATTACCGCCCAGGCCAAGAGTGGTGGATTCCGCGAATGGTTTGCCCCACAGGAAGTATAGCTCAGCGGGAGGAAACTAGCGAATTTCTTGCTTGCAGCAGTTGGGCACTTGCCCTGGGAGGCTGTTGTTGCATGAGCTAAACTCTTGTCCGTTCACGTTCTCGCACACTTCCCTCCTGCATTTCGTAAGGCGATCGTTCCTCTTGGCGAGTTCCCCGTGGCCTGGTGTTCAATCGTTTGCCCAGCGCGAAGCCTTGCTGCTGGCGCCGTACGCCATGCGCAGTGTGGATGCGCGAGGGCGGCAACATCCCGAGCCGGCCCATCCGTACCGCGGACCCTTCCAGCGCGACCGGGACCGTATTCTGCACGCGAGTGCTTATCGTCGCCTGAGCGGCAAGATGCAGGTCTTCACAGGCGACATGGGGGACTACCACCGCACGCGCCTCACCCATACGCAGGAAGTCGCCAGCCTGGCGAGAACCATCGGCCGCGCGCTCCGCTTGAACG
>CAUJKE010000290.1 GCA_963205385.1 Planctomycetota bacterium
AGAGTGCCTCGAAGCTGGGTTGCACGTCCTCGTCGAGAAACCGCTGGCCGACAGCGTCGAGCATGCCGAGGCGCTGGTGCAAGTCGCGGCCGCTCACCAGCGCGTGCTGATGGTTGATCACACCTATCTGTTTAGCGCCCCCGTGCGGCGCATGAAACAACTCATCGAGCACGATGAATTAGGTGAACTGTATTACGTCGATAGCATCCGCATCAACCTGGGACTGTTCCAGTCAGATGTCAACGTCATTTGGGATCTCGCGCCGCACGACCTATCGATCGTCGACTACATCCTGGGCCACGCGCCGCGCAGCATTTCCGCCTGGGGCTGCGCGCATACGCCCTCTGGCATCGAGGACATGGCCTATGTGAACATGGACTACGGCGACCAGCTCATGGCCAACTTCCATGTGAATTGGATGTCGCCGGTCAAGGTCCGGCAGATGATCTTCGCGGGAGCGAAGAAGAGCCTCATTTTTAACGAGCTCAACGTCACCGAACCGATCAAAATCTTCGATCGTGGCATCGAACTCGAACAATCCGAGGCCAACCGCAAATTGCAGGTTGGCTACCGCACCGGCGACGTCTGGAGTCCGTACGTCGAATCGAAGGAAGCGTTGCAAACGATGGCGACGCACTTCGCCGAATGTATTCAGACCGGCGCGACGCCGCTGAGCGATGGCCACCTCGGCGCGCGCATTGTGCGATACCTCGAAACAGCCACACGCAGCATTCGCGCCCAAGGGGGCCGCATCGTCATGCCGACACCACCTAACGGAACCGCCCATGTCCCAGTCGCCCGCGGCGAACTACTTGCGCATAGCGCCGGACGTTAAACTCGGCCGCGATGTGAGCGTGCACTGCTTCGTCAACTTGTACGGTTGCTCGATTGGCGACGAGTCGCGCGTCGGCGCTTTCGTCGAGATTCAAAAAAACGCCACCATCGGCAAACGCTGCAAAATTTCCAGCCACACGTTTATCTGCGAAGGCGTGACGATTGAAGACGAAGTCTTCATTGGGCATGGCGTGATGTTTACGAACGATCGCCGCCCCCGCGCCACTATCGAAGGCCGCGCGCAAACGGAGGCCGATTGGGCGGTGGTGGAGACGCGCGTCTGCCGCGGCGCTTCCATTGGCAGCGGAGCGGTGATTCTGTGCGGCGTCACCATCGGCGAGAACGCCCTAGTCGGCGCTGGCGCGGTCGTGACCCGCGACGTGCCGGCCGGGCAAACCGTCGCAGGCGTTCCCGCCCGATTGCATTCCTAACTTGTGAAACGTGGTCCTTGCATGTCTGTCGCATCACTCCCTAAGAGCCCGCACCCGCCGCAAACGCCGGTCCCGTTCTTGGATCTCAAAGCACAATTCCAAACGGTCCGTGAGGACGTTCTCGCGGCACTAGCGGAAGTTGCCGAGAGCACCGCGTTTGTGCTCGGCCCCAAAGTTCAAGCGTTCGAGGAAGCCTTTGCCGACTACATCGGCGCGCGGCATTGTGTCGCCGTTAATTCGGGAACGTCCGCGCTCCACTTGGCGCTGCTTGGCGCCGGCGTTGGTCCAGGCGACGAAGTCATCACGGTCCCGATGACGTTCATTGCGACTTCCTGGGCCATCAGCTACATCGGCGCGACGCCCCGCTATGTCGATGTCGATCCTCAGACGCTGACGATGGATGTCGCGCAAGTTCGCGGCGCGATCACTTCCAAAACAAAAGCCATCCTGCCGGTCCATCTCTATGGCCAGCCAGCCGACGTCGAGCCGCTGCTCGAAATCGCCAACGCGCATGGCTTGTCGCTGGTCGAGGATGTCGCGCAGGCTCACGGCGCGAAGTATCACGGCCGTTCTGCCGGCAGCATCGGGCAAAGCGGCTGCTTCAGCTTTTATCCTGGCAAGAACTTGGGCGCTTATGGGGAAGGGGGCGCGATCACGACTAGCGATGACGCGATCGCCGAGCGGCTCCGCGCCCTCCGCGATCACGCCCAGTCCCAGCGTTACCACCACAACGAAATCGGCTTCAACTACCGGATGGATGCCTTCCAAGGCGCGGTGCTGGAAATCAAGCTCAAGCATCTCGAAGCTTGGACGGAAGCGCGTCGTCGCCTGGCCGAGCGTTATCGCGAGCTACTCGCCGACTTGCCGCTGCAATTGCCCCGCGAAGCACTGGGACGGCGGCACGTGTGGCATTTGTTTGTCGTCCGTCATCCCCAGCGCGATCGGCTTCGCGCCGCGCTGGCCGAGGACGGTGTGCAAACGGGACTGCACTATCCCATCCCTTTGCATTTGCAACAGGCCTACGCCCACTTGGGCCATCGTCGCGGCGACTTCCCGGTCACGGAGGCCATTAGCGACGAATGCCTGTCGCTGCCGCTATTTCCCGAAATGACCGACGCCCAGCAAGATCTCGTGGTCGCGTCCTTGCGCCGCGCATTGTCCTGATCCGGAGTTGTGGAGTCCATGACGTTTTCGCTACAAGGTTCAAAAGTCCTGGTGACAGGCGGAGCCGGCCTGGTCGGCTCCCACATCGTCGATCAACTGATTGATGAAGGCGTCGCGGAAATTCGCGTGCTCGATAATCTCGTGCGCGGGCGACTGGAGAATCTGGAATCCGCCAACGCCCGGATGCCGATCACGCTCATCGAAGGGGATATATGCGACCGCCAGACCGTTCGCGCCGCCATCGCGGATTGCGATTACGTCTTTCATCAGGCGGCCATTCGCATCACGCTCTGCGCGGAACAGCCGCGGCAGTGCATTGACGTGCTCGTAAACGGAACGTTTAACATTTTCGAAGCGGCCGTCGATGCAGGCGTGAAGAAGATCGTCTACGCATCCTCCGCCTCCGTGTATGGCGGCGCCGACGAGTTCCCCACGAACGAACGCCACCATCCCTATAACAACCGCACGCTGTACGGCGCGGCCAAGGTGATGAACGAAGGCCTGGCGCGCAGTTACCATGACATGTACGCTCTGCCAAGCGTTGGCCTGCGGTACTTCAATGTGTATGGCCCGCGCATGGATGTGACCGGCGCTTATACCGAAGTATTCATTCGGTGGCTCGATTGCGTGCAACGCAATGTCTCGCCCCAGATCCACGGAGACGGTTCCGCCTCGATGGACTTCGTCTTTATTGAAGATATTGCGCGGGCGAACATCCTGGCGCTGAAGTCGGCTCGCGTCGACGATGTTTATAACGTCGCGAGTGGAACGGAGACGTCGCTGCTGGAACTATGGCAGGCGATTCAGCGCGTGACCGGGGCTCACCATCTGTCGCCGGAATTTCATCCCCCGCGCAAGACGAATCCCGTTCCGCGCCGGCTCGCCGATACCCGCCTCGCCCGTGAAGAACTCGGTTTTGAAGCTCAAACCACGCTCGATGTCGGCCTAAAGCGCCTGGCCGCCTGGATGCGCGACGCGCTGGAGCGCTCCGCCGTATAACGCCGTATGTCGCCCCCTATTCCCATCGCGAAACCAACCCTTGGCGAAGCCGAAGCGGATGCCGCGCGCGCCGCGATCCTCTCCGGTTGGGTCACGCAAGGGCCGCAAGTCGCGGCATTCGAGCGGGAGTTCGCCGAGTACGTCGGCGCGCGGTTCGCTTGCGCCGTCTCAAACTGCACGACGGCGCTGCATCTAGCGCTCCATGCTCTAGGCGTTGGCCCCGGCGATGAGGTGGTCACGGTTAGTCACTCCTACATCGCCACCGCCAACGCGATTGTGCATTGCGGCGCAACGCCGGTTTTCGTAGACATCGATCCCGCGACGTTCAATCTCGATCCGCAGTTGCTAGCCGCGGCGATCACGCCCCGCACCAAGGCGATCATCCCTGTTCACCAAATCGGACTCCCCTGCAATCTTGCGGCGATCCTCGAAATCGCCGCGAGGCATGAGTTGCCGGTCGTGGAAGATGCCGCCTGTGCGATCGGCAGCGAAATTCTCTTTCGTGGCGATTGGGAACGCATCGGCAAACCGCATGGCACGGTCGCTTGCTTCTCGTTCCACCCGCGAAAGGTCGTCACGACCGGCGATGGCGGTATGCTTACCACGAACGATGCCGCGCTCGATCAACACTTTCGCCTGCTCCGGCAGCACGGCATGAGCATTCCGGACACGGTCCGCCACGCCTCGCGGGAGGTCGTCTTCGAGGAATATCCACTCATCGGGTTCAACTATCGTCTCACGGACGTGCAGGCGGCTATCGGTCGCGTGCAACTGCGGCGTCTGCCCGCGATGATTCCAAGGCGCATTGAGTTAGCCGAGCGTTACACGGCGGCAATCACGGAGATTCCCGGTCTGATGCCGCCACACATTCCCGACTGGGCGCGCTCGAATTTTCAATCCTACGCCGTGCGCGTGACCGCTGGGTATCCGCTGAGCCGCGATCAGCTCATGCAAGCGCTCTTGGATGCCGGCATCAGCACACGGCGCGGCATTATGAACGCCCATCAAGAACCCGCGTATGCCAGCTACGCCTTGCAATTGCTGCCGCACAGCGAGGCCGCCCGCGACAACGTCGTGCTACTGCCGCTCTTTGATGCGCTGACGCACGAGGATCAAGATCGCATCCTCACGGCGCTCTGGGCGCCGATCCGCGATGTATCGTCGCCAACACTTGCCGCGAGGACGGCGTGAAGTCGCTGATCTTACTTGGTTGTGGCGGCAACGCTTACGATGTGCTTGACATCGTGGACGCGATCAACGCGCTGCGCCCGACTTGGAATATCGCTGGCTTTCTCGATGACGGTCGGGAGGTCGAAAGTCGCTTCCTCGGGCATGTGATTCTCGGTCGCGTGGAGAACGCGCGCCAGTTCGCCGAAGCGATGTTTCTGAACACGATTGGCAGTGACCGGAGCTTTCGGCGGCGCCCGGAGTTGATCGCCGCGACGGGTTTGCCGCGCGCGCAATTCGCCACCTTGATCCATCCCGGCGCCTTGGTCTCCTGTCGCGCGCAGCTCGGTAGTGGCGTCTATGTGTGCGGCGGCGCGAGCATCGCCGGCGCGGTGACGCTTGGGGACCATGTGTCCATCGGCGCGAACGCCACCATTGGCCACGATTCGCAACTAGGCGACTACACCGTGGTCGGCCCCGCCGCGGTCGTCAGCGGCTTCGTTACCGTCGGCGAAGGCTGTTACCTCGGCGCTGCGTCGGCCATCAAACAACAGCTTTCGATTGGCGCAGGTGCGCTGGTCGGCATGGCGGCGAGCGTCACCCGAGACATTGCCGCCGGCGCCGTCGTGGTTGGCAATCCGGCGCGCCCGCTCGCACCCATTATCCATAACTAACACCGCATGCCGCATCCCGCCATCCGAGTTCGAGAGTTGTCGAAGCATTATCGCTTGGGCGCGGTCCAAGGTCCGGCGTATCATACGCTCCGCGATCAGATCAGCGATTGGTGTTATGCTTCCTTGCGCAAAGTCTGGCGACGGTCAGAGACGCCCAGCGCCCGCCGCGCGAACAACTCATTTTGGGCGCTCCGCGACATCAGCTTCGACGTGCAGCCCGGCGAGATTGTCGGCGTGGTCGGGCGCAACGGCGCCGGCAAGTCCACGTTTCTCAAGATTCTCAGCCGGATCACCGAGCCGACTTCCGGTCGCGTCGAAATGTATGGCCGGGTGGGAAGTTTGCTCGAAGTGGGAACCGGCTTTCATCCCGAACTGACCGGCCGCGAGAACATCTATCTCAACGGCGCCATCCTGGGCATGTCACGGCGGGAAATCCAACGCAAGTTCGATGACATTGTCGAGTTTGCCGAAATCGGCCGCTTTCTCGATACGCCGGTCAAACGCTACTCCAGCGGCATGTACGTGCGCCTCGCGTTCGCGGTCGCCTCGCACCTGGAGCCGGAGATTCTCATCGTCGATGAAGTGCTCGCGGTGGGCGACGCGCAGTTTCAACAGAAATGTCTCGGCCGCATGAACGAAGTTCGCCGCGACGGCCGTACGGTCCTCTTTGTGAGCCACAACATGGCCGCCGTCCGTTCCCTCTGCACCCGCGCGTTGCTGCTCGAAAAGGGAAAAGTCGTGCTCGACGGCGGCACGGCGGAAGTCGTCGATCGCTACCTGCAAGCCGGCCAGGTGGCGGAGAGTTGCCGCGAGATTCCCGTGGATGCCGAGCGCATGACCAACGGCCAGGCCCGCATGTTGCGCATCGCGGTCTGCGATATCGAAGGCCAGCCTGTGTCGCAGTTGTACTATGGCCAGCCGTTTCGCGTGACGTTTGCATGCGAGCTGTTCGAGGATCTTCCCGACGGCCATTTCGAGGTGAGCGTGAGCAACACCGACGGCACGCACATCCTGTATTCCACGACGATCGACGGCGGTCGCCCCGCGCAATATCTGGCCGCCGGTCGGCATGAAGTCACCGCCCAGTTCGACACGGTCCTCCTCCCCCGCCGCTACCTGCTCGACATCGGCGTGCATCGCGCCGACGGCACGACATTAGACTTCGTCCCCCGCGCCTGCGCGATCGACGTCCAACGCCTCAGCGCGGCCAGCCAGGGACACTACCCCTGGCCCACAACACGGGGGCATGTCGCCGCGCACGCAACATGGCGCAGCGATTGCATAACATCTCTTTAATACACTTGTAAGGCGAGCCCTGTCGTGAGTTCCGTCGATGTCGTCGTTCCTTGTTACAACTATGGGCGTTATTTGCGCGAGTGTGTGGAGAGTGTTCTCACCCAGGAAGGCGTTGACGTTCGCGTGCTCATCATCGACGACTGTTCGCCGGACAACACGCCTGAAGTCGGCCAGCAACTAGCCGCCGAGGATTCCCGGGTGGAGTACCGGCGACACGCCACGAATCAGGGGCATATTGCGACTTATAATGAAGGGCTATTGGAGTGGGCGTCCGCCGATTATTGTCTTTTACTTTCGGCGGATGACTTGCTTGTTCCGCGTGCATTTGAACGCGCGATCGACGTGCTGGACTCGAATGACACCATTGCGTTCGCTCATGGCCGCGCCATTAGAATTGGGCCTGAAGGAGTTACTGCGGAAAAGCAATTACGGCAGGACACAGGAAGTTCGTACGTCGTTTCCGGAAATGCCACGATTGAGAAGTTCTGCAAGGTTGGCGGGAACCTTGTCGAAACTCCAACGGCTATCGTACGAACTTCCACGCAGCATCGTGTTGGAGGTTATCGCGGTGATCTCCCGCATACCGGCGATATGGAGATGTGGATGCGGCTAGCCCTGTATGGCTCGGTGGCTTACGTGGACTGCTTCCAAGCCTACTATCGCCGTCATCCCGGCAACATGTCCAATGATTTTCCTGATTGCCGAATCGCTGATTTGTTGCAAAGGCAATTAGCAATTGAGGCCATCCTGGCAATCGCACCCTACGCACAACAGGAAATACAGCGGCTACATTCCATCGCGCTGGCATCGATTGCGCGTGGAGCGCAAGCAGGGGCGTACAAGGCGTTCGAGCAAGGTGATACAGTCGCCTGTCGAGAATGTCAGCTTTTCGCACGTCGTACGTACCCTGCGATTGTTCGCAGTAACGAATGGCGAAAAATGGAGTGCAAGCGCTTCTTCGGTCCGCGAGCGTGGGGCGCTATCCGCAAAATGATGGCTCCCCTTCGTTGGCAAAAGAAAGTTCATCAGCTTTCGCGGGGCATGTAGCGTGGTCAGGTCGCTGCGGTCGCCGTTGTAGCAGCGGCCGCTTACTTGAACCTTGGGGACAGCAACGTCGCGCTGGGACAAATCAATCTGTCCCGCCGCCGTGTGTGGTCTCCACCTTCGGTGGCTTTCTCTTGGTCGCGGCCTGAAGCGGGTATCACCGCGCCTTCAAGGCCCAATCACTAAGACGCTGGAAGAACTGCTTAGTTAAAGCTGATATCGATGTCTGCCGCGCATTGACCGTAGGAGATGCGGTCAACCTCTCAAGGTATTGGAAAAATGAAATTTTCACTTAAGTGGTTCCAGAAAACCTTCACGCGCCGCCGCAAGCAGCAAGTTCGCCGGCGCTCGCGGCGCGCGCTGGTTGAACAACTGGAAACGCGCGAGCTGTTGGCCAATAGCATCGTTTCGGAGAATCTATTGCCGGGGAGTCCGGCGAGTGAGTGGGATATCGGGCAAGGGATTGGCGACCCGGCCATTCAAGGATTCGCAACCGAGATCAGCGTCGATCAAGGGGAGACGATCTCGTTCAAGATCAATGATACCGCGGCGGCGCCTTACAGCATCGATATCTATCGGATCGGCTATTATCAAGGCAACGGTGCGCGCAAGGTTGCGACGATTCCCGCGAGCCAAACGCTCGTGCAATCGCAGCCAGCGCCGATTTACGATGCCGCGATTGGATTGTTGGACGCCGGCAATTGGTCGGTGTCGGCATCGTGGAGTGTTCCGGAAGACGCCGTCTCTGGCGTGTATATTGCGCGCTTGCGTCGAACTGACAACGGCGACGGCAGCCATATCATCTTTGTGGTGCGGGATGATGACGGCGCTTCCGACTTGTTGTTTCAAACATCGGATACGACGTGGCAAGCGTACAATCGTTGGGGTGGCAGTAGTTTCTATGCAGGCCCGTTTAATGGACGGACGTATGCCCTGAGCTACAACCGGCCGTTCGATACCCGCGCGACTACCCCCAAGGACTGGTTCTTCGGGCCGGAATACGCGACCGTCCGCTGGCTGGAAGCGAACGGTTACGACGTGAGCTACACCACCGGCGTTGACACCGCGCGGCGCGGCGAGGAAATTCTCGAACACAACGCCTTCCTCAGTGTGGGCCACGACGAGTACTGGTCGCAGGAGCAGCGCGAAAATGTGGAAGCGGCCCGCGACGCTGGTGTGAACCTGGCGTTTTTCAGCGGCAATGAGATCTATTGGAAGACCCGCTGGCAGGCGAGCGACATCAGCGCTAGTGACGATTTTCGCACGCTTATCTGCTACAAGGAAACATGGGACGACGCCAAGATCGATCCGCTCCCCGATGTCTGGACCGGCACCTGGCGCGATCCGCGTTTTAGCCCACCGGCAGATGGCGGTCGTCCCGAGAACGAACTGTCGGGACAAATCTTCACGGTCAATCGCGGTCCAGGTGGCAACACAGGCACGCCGTTTGAGGTTCCCAGCGATTATGCGGCGATGCGCTTTTGGCGAAATACGCGCGTGGCGGATTTAGCGCCTGGGGAAGTGGCGTCAGTGGGAGATCGCGTTCTCGGCTACGAGTGGGATGAGGATCTCGACAACGGCTTCCGTCCCGCCGGGCTCGTGCGGATGTCTTCGACAACGCAGTTGGCGCCTGAGAAAATCGACGACTATGGACGACGCAATACCGGCTCCGGGATGGCGACGCACAGTCTCACGCTCTACCGCGCGGCGAGCGGCGCACTGGTGTTTGGCGCCGGGACGATCAACTGGGGCTTCGGGCTCGACGGGGTTCACGACATCATCGCCACTACGCCAGACATCGCCTTGCAACAGGCGACCGTCAACTTGTTCGCCGAGATGGGAGTGCAGCCGGAAACACTGCAATCAGGCCTCGTGGCCGGAACAATGTCCACCGACGTAATCGCGCCTGCCTCGACAATTACCTCACTGGCCAGCGGCGCCATTTTGCCCTCCGGCGTTGCGGTGGTGCTGGCGGGAACCGCCAGCGATGAAGGGGGCGTCGTCGGCGGTGTGGAAGTCTCCACCGATGGCGGCATCTCGTGGCATCGCGCGGAGGGCCGCGAGAGCTGGACGTATGCCTTTACCCCGTCCCGCATTGGTCCGACGACCATTCTCACCCGCGCTGCCGATGACAGCGGCAACATCGAGTCTCCCACCGGCGTAAATGTAACCGTGCAACTCTCGCCGACCAGTAATTCGGGGCTCGTCGCGGCGTACAGCTTCAATCAAGGGAGCGGTTCGACGCTCACAGATAGCTCTGGCAACAACAATCATGGTTCCGTCTCCGGCGCGAACTGGGTCACAGGCCTGGCTGGCAACGCGCTCTCTTTCGATGGCGTTGATGACCTGGTGACCATCGCCGACGCCAACTCCCTCGACTTGACGACCGGCATGACGCTGGAAGCCTGGGTGCGCCCGGCGGATCGCCAAGGCTGGAGTACCGTCATCGCGAAGGAACGTGGCGGCAACAACGTTGGTTACGTGTTATACGCGAGCGCAGGCACCGATGAGCCGCCACAAGGTTCCATCGTCACCGCGTCCGATGACATCGGAGCGCGGGACCGTAAGTTGCTGCCCCTGAACACCTGGAGCCATCTGGTCACGACCTACGACGGCGCGCAATTGCGGCTGTACGTGAACGGCTCATTGGTGAGCAGCACCGCGGTTACCGGAGCGATCAATACCAGTAGCAACCCCCTGCGCATCGGTGGAAACACTGTCTTCTCCGATGAATACTTCCGCGGGCTGATCGACGAAGTGCGAATCTATAATCGCAGCCTGAACGAAGCGGAGATCCAATACAACATAAGCACGCCGGTGGGAGGGTCGGTTGATTCCGTCCCGCCGACTGGCGCAGTCACGACTCCGAGCGGAACCGTCAGCGGCACGGTGAGCATCAACGTCAATGCTACGGACAACATCGCCGTCGCTGGCGTGCAAGTATTGCTGAACGGTCAACCATTGGGACTGGAGGACACGGCGAGTCCGTATCAACTGGCTTGGAACACCGCGACTGTCCCGAATGGGGCGTACACGCTGAGCGCTCGACTGCGCGATTTTGCAGGCAACATTCGCACCACGACGGCCGTGAATGTCCAAGTGAGCAATGCGCTGGATACCGCGCCGCCTACGCTGCGTCTGAAATATCCACAAACCGGCGATATCGTTTCCGGCACGGTCTTGCTCGCCGCATTGGGCGCGGACAATGTCGGCGTGGCCGGAGTGCAATTTCAAATTGACGGCAACAATCTGGGGCCGGAGGACACCGTCGCCCCCTATCGCGTGGCGTGGGAGACCAGCGGTGTCGCAGGGGGGGCTCATATAGTATCGGCCATCGCGCGCGATGCCGCTGGCAACATCACTTCGCGTACCGCCACTGTCATGGTTGACGACTCTGTGCCGACGGTCACCGCGCGCACGCCGAGTCCTGGCGCTGTCAATGTCCCGGCCGATACGGTCGTTACCGCGACGTTTAGCGAACCGATGCAGCCTGCATCGCTGGTCTTCCAATTGACCGACGGCGCCGGCACGCCAGTCTTGGCGGCCGTGAGTTACAACGCACCAACGCGCACACTCACACTCGATCCTCAGCAGGATCTACAATTGGGCGTAACCTATACGGCGCAAATTACCAGCGGACGCGACCTGGCAGGCATTCCGGTGGTCCCTGTGAGCTGGACGTTCACGACCGATGGGACGGTCGCTAGTGCGAGCTTCTGGGATACGAGCGTCGTCCCCGCGATTACCGCCGACACGGATACTTCCGCGGTGGAACTGGGCGTTAAGTTTCGCTCGACGGCGGCTGGCTACATCACCGGGCTGCGGTTCTATAAAGGCCTGGGCAATGCAGGAACGCACATCGGCAACCTCTGGTCAGCGGCGGGAACACTCTTGGCGAGTGTGACCTTCACCAATGAAACTTCGCAAGGCTGGCAGCAGGCGAATTTCAGCACGCCGGTAGCCATCGCGGCGAACACGACTTATGTCGCCTCCTACTTCGCGCCCCAAGGTCGTTATGCCGCGAATTTGAACTACTTTAATAACGGCCTGGTAAGCGGTCCGCTGGTCGCGCCTAGTTCCAGCAGCGCTGGCGGGAACGGGGTTTATCGGTATGGAAGCGCGAGCGGGTTTCCGACGGATACCTACAACGCGACCAATTATTGGGTCGACGCGCTCTTTAGCAGCACCCTAGCCGACGTGATCGCGCCGACGGTGACGAGTCGCACGCCAATTCCCAATGCCACGGCAGTTGCGACCGGCGCGAACCTGGTTGCGACCTTCAATGAACCGATCCAGTCGAGCACCGCGGCATTCACCTTGCGTGACGCCGCCAATAACATCGTGCCGGCGACTGTCACCTACAACGCGGCGAACTACACCCTCACGCTCGACCCCACGAGCGCGCTGGCTGACTTCACGTCCTACACCGCCAGGCTGAGCGGCGCCAAGGACCAGGCCGGCAATCAAATGACGCCGCTCGAATGGAGCTTCACCACGAGCGGCGTGGACGTTATCGCGCCGACGATCATCGCCACCATGCCGGGCGCCGGCGCGACGAATGTTGACCCGACGCAGCGCATCACGGCGACTTTCAGCGAGATGATCGACTTGAACTCCCTCCAGGTAACGCTGACCGATGACGCCAATCAAAACATCCCTGTCGGCGTGTTCTACGATTCAGTTACAAACACCGCCTATGTCAACATGATCCCGGAGGATGGTTTGCCGGGAGGTTGCTGCGGCGCTTGCTCGCATTGCCCGTTACTCCCTTCGACCACCTACACCGTCCGCTTTTCAAACGCGCAAGACCTTTCCGGCAATACGATGACGCCGGTCACGTGGTCCTTCACCACGGCGGAGCCGACGACCAATGTGAGCATCTGGAACGATCAAACACTTCCCACGTCGGCTTCCAGTTCCGACACATCGGCCGTGGAGCTAGGCGTGAAGTTCCAAACTTCCACCGATGGGTACATCACCGGCCTGCGGTTTTATAAAGGCGCCGGCAATACGGGAACGCATGTCGGGCATATTTGGAGCGCTGCCGGTTCCGTGTTGGGGAGCGCGACCTTTGTGGACGAAACCGCCAGTGGCTGGCAGCAGGTCACGTTCGGAACGCCGGTGTTCGTGACCGCTGGTGAAACCTATGTCGCCTCGTACTTCGCGCCCCGCGGCAGGTATGCGTTCGATGACGGCTACTTCAACTCCGGCGGCGTCACCAACGGCCCACTCCGCCTGCTGGCTAATAGCGAAGGCGGAAACGGCGTTTATCGTTACGGCGCTGGCGGCGGGTTCCCCAATCAAACGTACCGGGCCTCGAATTACTGGGTGGATGTGGTTTTTGCCAACACGCTCAGCGACACCACGGCGCCCACGGTCGCCAGCCACACTCCGGCGGCCGGCGCAACCAATGTCGCGCAAAATGTTGCGCTTACCGCGACCTTTAGTGAAGCCGTGCAATCGTCTACGATCGCGTTCGTGTTGACGAATTCCGGCGGCGCTGCCGTGCCGGCCACGTTCAGCTACGATGCGGCCACGAAGACCGCCACGTTGACGCCAAGCGCGCCGCTGGCGGCGGTGGCGACCTATACCGCGACCATTAGCGGCGCGCAAGACGCCGCCGGCAATACGATGGCCAGCGTCAACTGGTCGTTCACGACCGGAGGCGATGTCACCGCGCCGACAATTACAAGCCGCTCGCCCACCAGCGGCGACAGCAATGTTGCACTCAACTCCCCGGTCACCGCGACGTTTAGTGAACCGATTCAATCTCCGACGCTCTCCTTCACGCTCACAAGTTCAGCAGGCTCCGTGCCTGCGACGCTCAGCTATAACCCGACTACGAGGATAGCGACGCTCACGCCTGCCGCTGCGTTGTCCATGGCGACGACGTACACCGCGACCATCAGCGGCGCGCAAGACGCTGCCGGCAACACGATGACCAGCGTCACCTGGTCGTTTACCACCGTCGCCGATGCCGGCGCGCCGACGGTCATCAGCCGCACGCCGGCCAAGGATGCCAAAGGAGTGGCGATCAATAGCAGCCTCACGGCCACCTTCAGTGAGCCGGTGCAATCTGCGACGATCGCCTTTACGCTCCGCGATGCCGGCGGCGGCGTGGTGCCTGCGACGTTGACCTACGACGCCGCCACGCGCACGGCCACGCTGCAACCGCTCGCCAATCTCGCCTCAGGCGCCGTCTACACCGCCACGCTCAGCGGCGCGCAAGACGCCGCCGGCAATACGTTGGTGACGACGAGTTGGTCATTCAAAACGCTCGGTCAGTGGCGGCAATCGTCCACCGCCGACTTCGCAACCGGAACCCACACGGGAACCGCCGTCACGGTTGATGGCGACGGCGCGGTCTCGCTCGCAGCACTCACGCGCGAGGAGTTCCCAGGCCCCGCGCTCGGAAGCAATTGGACGGTCTCCAACTGGTCTGGCAGCGGCGGCGCCAGCATCACCGGCGGAGTCCTCGGTGTTTCCGGCAGCATGGTTGCATCCGCCGCGACCTATCTGGATCAGGCGGTCGAAGCGCGCGTCGCCTTCGGCGCGGCCCCCTTCCTGCACTTTGGACTAGCCACCGGACTCAACTCCGTATCCGGCGATTCCTGGGCCATCTTTAGCACCGGGAGCACCAGTAATACGCTCTTTGCCAGAGTGAACGTCCGCGGCACTCAGCAAGATGTCAGCTTGGGTGCGATTCCCAGCGGGCTGCATACCTACCGCATCACGCCTACCGGCAGCGGCTTTGCATTCGCGATCGACGGCGTGCTGCGAACGACCATTGGCATTGCGTTT
This sequence comes from Planctomycetota bacterium, assembly GCA_963205385.1. Taxonomy (GTDB): domain Bacteria; phylum Planctomycetota; class Planctomycetia; order Pirellulales; family Pirellulaceae; genus JAEZGD01. The sequence goes on from CAUJKE010000290.1 coordinate 14,411, forward strand.
ACCTCGGGCACTCCCTCCAGAATCGCTTTCTCGGCCTACAACACCGCCTCGCCCCCCCGCCTCACCGTGGACTGGGTCGGCAATCCCACGCCTGCTTCCACAGGCACCTATCAGTCCGCCGTCTTCGATGCCGGCGCGGGAGCGAGTTGGCAATCCGTGCAATGGTCGTCGCAAGTCCCGACCGGCGCTGGTCTCCAAGTCGAAGTCAGTTTTAGCGACAACGCCCAATCAGGCTGGACCAATTGGACGCCGGTCACCAACGGAGCTAGCCTGGGAGGTGTCGTGTTCCGGTACGCCCGCTACCGCGTCACGCTGTCGGCCGCCGCGGAACTGTCGCCGCTATTGTTTGATATCACGTTGTTCTGGGAATAGGCGCGCAGCTTTCCTGGGTGCTATTGGTTAAGAACTCCGTGCTTTGAACTGCTCCGGCCAGCGCTGGCGACGGGCGATGGCCGAGACAGTCTCTCCCAGGCCATGCCAGGTTGGGAAGAACAGCCATCGCCCTACTTCCAATCGCCTATCTCTCGTGGCGTAGCGCAAGCGGTGCTCCTGTAGCGTTGGCTCTCCCCGCGCCGAGCCGCCCTGGCGGCTGAAGCACGCGGCCTCTGAAGTCGGTCCGCGCACTCCGCAAGACGGTGAAAAACCGCAAACTCAGGGCAAACTCCCGTCTCCAATCGCGGAAGCCGGTCCCGAGCAACTTGCCGCAGGCTATAATGCCACGTACCATCCCTTATCCCGCGTCCGCTCGGTGTGTACGTTCATTGGTATAGCTGACCCACCCTTTCGAGGTGTTTTCTCGTTATGAGTCGTGAATCCGGTCCCAAGAGTTCGAGGCAAGACCGTAACCCCCAGGGGCCAAACTACTTATGGTGGTTAATGGCCCTCCTGGTCCTGGTGCTACTGGGGGCGGCGCTCGTCGTGAAGGGAATTTATCGCGATATTCCGGTGGCGCAGCTTCAGCGGCTGATTGAAAACAGCCAGCGGGAGTCGCTCGACGGGCCTCTGGCCACCGGCATGACCGGCGAACTCGTGGTCGAAACGTCGTCGAAGCCGCTCGCGCGGGTCCGCTATTCGAACCTCCAGGACGTGGTCGTCGGCAAATCGCAGATCAGCGGCAAAGTCGATATCGAGCAATTGGATCCGGCCCCGAAGTCGGCAGAGGACGCGGTGCGCAAGGGAGTCGAATTCAAGACCAACCTGACCGGCTCGGATCAGGCCAGCGAGCAGATCAGCAAGCTGCTCCAGAAAGCCAATTTAAACTACAGCGGCGAGCCGCCTCAGAGCGTGTTGCAAGCCTACATGCCGATGCTGTTGATGACGCTGCTGTTTGTGTTGCTTATCTACATCATGATGCGGCGCCTCGGCGGAGCGGGGAGCCCCATGAGCTTTGGCCGCAGCAAGGGCCGCTTATACGCCCAAGAAGATCTAGGCGTGACGTTCAACGATGTCGCCGGCATCGACGAGGCGGTGGAAGAAGTTCACGAGGTGGTGGACTTCCTCAAGTCGCCTGAAAAATATCAACGCCTCGGCGGACGCATTCCCAAAGGCGTGCTGCTCGTCGGTCCGCCAGGCACCGGCAAGACATTGTTAGCGCGGGCGATTGCCGGCGAAGCAGGCGTGCCGTTCTATAGTCTCTCCGGTTCCGATTTCGTCGAAATGTTCGTCGGCGT
>CAUJKE010000291.1 GCA_963205385.1 Planctomycetota bacterium
CAACAGCCGCGCGTATGTGAATCGCTTCAACTTCAAAGGCTCCGACCAGGAGAAGAAAGTCGGCAATCTCTCCGGAGGTGAACGCAACCGCGTCCATCTGGCCAAGTTGCTCCGCCGTGGTTCGAACTTGCTGCTGCTGGACGAACCGACGAACGATCTCGACGTCGATACGCTTCGTGCGCTGGAGGAAGCGGTGTTGAATTACGTCGGCTGCGTCGTTGTAATCAGCCACGATCGCTGGTTCCTCGACCGCGTCGCGACGCACATCCTCGCCTTCGAAGGGGATGGGTATGTCCACTGGTGCGAAGGGAACTTTCAAACCTACGAAGAGCAACGCAAACAGCGCCTCGGCATCGCCGCCGATGAGCCGCATCGGTTTAAGTATAAGAAGCTGGCGAGGTAGTGGGAGGTGCATGTGTGCGGCGCTGGGAGCCAATCCGCCGGAGAACACTAGGAAAGTACCTCCTATTGCCGGGTGTCGCGTATGTCCACATCCACTTCATCAAAACCGCGACTCTCCTGGCAACAGCGCGCCGCATGGTTCACGTGGCGCATGGTGCGGGTTCCGCTCTTGGTCTACCTCGGACTCTGCCTCTTGATGATGTTCTTCGAAAATTCGCTGACCTACTTTCCGGCGAAGTATCCCGTTGGCAATTGGCAACCGGCGGGGCTCGAGTTTGAAGATGCGTGGTTCACGGCCGATGACGGCACGAAGTTGCACGGCTGGTATGTTCCGGTGGAAGAACCAACCGCCGTCGTGCTCTTTTGCCACGGCAATGCCGGCAACATCACCGGTCGCCTCGACATCATGCAATTCAGCCAGCAGCGGCTGAATGCTTCACTTCTCATGTTCGACTACCGCGGTTATGGCCGCAGCGAAGGCTCCCCTCACGAGCAAGGCGTGCTCATGGACGCCCGCGCCGCGCGCCAGTGGCTGGCGGAAAAGTCAGGCCTTCCCGAACAGGAGATTGTCCTCTGGGGCGAATCGATTGGCGGCGCGGTCGCCGTTGACTTAGCGGCAAGCGAAGGGGCTGGCGGACTCATCCTCGAAGACACTTTCACGTCCCTCCCCGCTGTCGCCGCTTATCATTATCCCTGGCTCCCCGTGCGGCTCCTCATGCGCGGAAGGTTCGACTCGCTGGCGAAGATCGGCAACTATCACGGCCCGCTATTGATGATTCACGGCGACGCCGACACCATTGTGCCCTATCACTTCGGTCAACAACTGTTCGCCGCCGCGAACGAACCCAAACGTTTTGTCACCGAACCCGGCCACGACCACAACGACGCCCGCAGTCGCGCAGCGTGGGCGGCGATCGAGGACTTTTTCAGGAGCGCATCGACCACGCCCTAGAGGACGGCGAGGCAGGCAATGGTTGGCGAGCGACATACAATTGAAGGGAACTGTCCACAGGAGGGGTTGTGCCACAAATCACTTTCTATCGCCAAGAGCGCCTCGATGGCGCGATTCGCACCGGCTTGGACTGCGATGGCTCGACCGTTCTTGAGAGTTTCGAGCCGGGTAGTCCAGATTGGGATTCCGCGCTGCTCTGGTTTGTAGATGTTCGTTTCGTCGGCGACGCGTTGCCGAGCGGTTCGGCCGAATCGGTGCGCGTGTGGTTGAGCAATTTGGATGCGGCGATTGCCTGCGAATTGCATCGGGTGGCAGATGAAATCTCCGTCGGCATCGACAAAGAATGGCCGGTAAAGCGAACGCTAGCTTTGGGCTTGGAAGGCATTGAGGCTGAGGTCGCCGGTTCATGCACCAACCGCATGACAGGGCGCGAATTCGCCACCAGGCTACGCGATATCGCGGATCGCTGGGTCGATTTACTCGCCAATCTGGTGCTTGCGGAAGTATGACCGGCGATGACCAGAAAAGTCTTCGATACAAACGTATTGATCGGCTTCTGGCGGCGCCAACGCGCGGAGACGCCAACCGCATTAACGCTTGACGTTGACCCTTTCACTCCACCAGCATCACCGCCATTCCGTCGTAGCCCTTGCTTCCCACGGTTTGGATCGCTGTGGCGCTCACACGCGGCTCCTTGTTGATGAGTGCGAGCAGGCGTTGCACTCCTTGCACTTTATCGTCCGTGGTCTGCGCGTCGAGCACGTCGCCGCCGCGCACGACGTTGTCGATAATCACCAGCGTGCCGGGGCGCGCGAGTTTGAGTGCCCACGAAAAGTAGGCCGGATTGCTCGGCTTGTCGGCGTCAATGAAAATCATGTCGAACGGCCCACGGCCTTCGTGCTCTAATTGCGGCAACGTATCGAGCGCCGCTCCCAGCCGTAGTTCGATGCGATCTTCGAGCCCCGCGCGGCGAAAATTCTCGCGCGCGACTTGCGCGTGCAGCGGTTCCGCTTCCAGGGTGATGAGTCGTCCGCCGGCAGGCAGCGCCCGCGCGAGCCAGATGGCGCTATAGCCGCCGAGCGTGCCGATTTCGAGAATTTTGGTCGCCTGCTGCATTCGCGCCAGCAGCCCCAACAGCTTGCCTTGATTCGGCGTGACGCTGATTTCCGGCAGTCCAGCGGCGGTACACGCGGCGGCGACGTCGTCCAGCACGGCATCCGGCGCCAAACAGCAGGCGTTGAGATACTGATCCACCGCGGTCCAAGATTCTGGCGTCATACGTTTCCTCGTCGTGCATAAAACTGGGGTGCGGAAATCGTTCGGCTGCATCGCTCGCAATTCGCGCCACCAGCGATTAACATAGTCTCACCGCTCATGCTGGGTAGCGGCGTCTCCAATTCCTACCTCTCCACCCTGGAGCCAGCACATGCGTATTGTAACGAGCCTCGTTCTGTTCTGCCTCGCCCTGTGCGCGGCGACGCTGCCTGCGGCCGAGCGCCCCGAGAAGCCGAATTTCATTATCATCTTCATCGACGACATGGGCTATGGCGATGTCGGGTTTAACGGCGCGCAAGGATTCACCACGCCGAACATCGACCGCATGGCGAAGGAGGGGATGAACTTTACCGACTTCTACGTCAACTGCGCGGTCTGCTCCGGTTCCCGCGCCGGCCTTTTGACCGGTTGCCATTACCAGCGGGTGAGCATGGTCCCCGTGATGTTCCCCGGCAACAAGTTTGGTCTGCATCCGGAGGAAGACACGATCGCCGATGTCTTGAAGCGGCAAGGCTATGCGACCGCGTGCATCGGCAAGTGGCATCAAGGGCATCTGCCGCAATTCTTGCCCCGTGCGCAAGGTTTTGATTCGTACTTCGGCGTCCCTTATAGCAACGACATGACGATCGATCCCGCCGCGCCGCTGGCCAAGGATGTCAAGCTCAACGACGGCTGGACCGCCGAGCGGATCAAGAACGAGAAGCCGGTGCATCACGTTGTGCCCCTCTATCGCAACGAAGAAGTCATTGAATATCCCATCGATCAATCGCAACTCACCAGGCTCTATACCGAGGAGTCGATCAAGTTCATCAAGGCGAACAAGGACCAACCGTTCTTTCTGTACCTGCCGCACAATATGTGCCATGTGCCGCTGCATGCGTCGGCTGATTTCAAAGGGAAGACCAAGCGCGGCTTGTTCGGCGACGTGATCGAGGAACTCGATTGGTCGGTCGGCCAGATTCTGAAGACGCTCAAGGCGGAGGGAATCGACGAGAAAACGCTGGTGATTTTCACCTCGGACAACGGCGCGGCGAGCGGCTCGTCGCTGCCGCTGCGGGGCAAGAAAGGACAGATGTACGAAGGGGGCGTGCGCGAACCGTGCGTCATGCGCTGGCCGGGGCAAATTCCCGCCGGGAAGCAATGTCACGAAGTCGCCGCGACGATCGACCTGCTCCCCACACTCGCGTTTCTCAGCGGCGCGTCGCTTCCCCAGCGCAAGATCGACGGCCGCAACATCTGGCCGCTGATGGCCGGCGCCAAAGACGCCACGAGCCCGCACGAATATTACGTGCTGCTCCATGCCAACGGCAGTGTGCGGAGCGGCCAGTGGAAGTATTATCCGTGGGCGGAAGGGACAGACAGAAACAACAAGAACAAGAAGAGCAAGAATAAAGATACTGCTGCTGACGACGATGCAACCGCCAGACCCAAGGTGCAGTTGTACGATCTTTCGTCTGACCTGGCGGAAAAGCATAACATCGCCGCGGCGCATCCCGACGTCGTCGCCAGAATGCAAGCGGCGTTCGCAGCGTTAAAGCAAGACATCGCCCAAAACAAACGACCGCTCGCCAAGGCGGAATAAAGTTACTTCAAGCACAGGAACATCAAGACTATGAGTTCGTATCGCTGGTTGCTCACAACATTCGCTGTCCATGCCTGCGCGGTGCTGATCGCCATCACCGCGCCCAGCGCTGCGATTGCAAAACCGTTTGAGATCGAGGTTGTTGACGCTGACACCGGGCGCGGCGTGCCGCTCGTGGAACTCCAAACGGTGAACTTGCTGCGCTACGTGACCGACAGCGCCGGGCGCGTCGCGTTCGACGAGCCAGGTCTGATGGACACGCGGGTGTTCTTCGGCGTCAGCAGCCACGGCTACGAATCGCCGAATGCCGGCTTTGGCGCCAAAGGCGTTGTGCTCGACGTGAAGTCTGGCGGCAAGGCCCAGGTGCGGCTCAAGCGGATCAACATCGCCGAGCGCTTGTACCGCATCACTGGAGGGGGCATCTATGCAGATTCCGTCATCCTCGGTCACGACGTTCCCTTGGAGCATCCCGTCATCAATGCCCTCGTGCTGGGGCAAGATTCGGTGCAGCCTTGCATCTATAAAGACCAGCTCTATCTGTTCTGGGGCGACACGAATCGTCCGGCGCATCCCCTGGGGCACTTTCAAATGGCCGGCGCGACGGCACTCTTACCGGAGCAAGGGGGCCTCTCGCCAGATGTAGGCATCAACCTCAACTACTTCGTCGGCGAGAACGGCTTCTCCCGTCCGACCGCCCCGCTGAAAGAGCCCGGCGTCGTCTGGGTCGATGGCGTGCTGGCCGTGAAAGACGCCGACGGCCACGAGCACATGGTCTCCCACTACTCGCGGCGTCCCGGCCTCACCGGCGAGCACGAACATGGTCTGATGGTCTGGAATGACGAGAAGAACATTTTTGAACGCCTGCACGCGCTCGAAGGCAAAACCAACTGGCGGCATCCGCGCGGGCAACCGACGCGCGTCACCACTGGCGACGGCGACTACTTCTACTTCGCGATGCCGTTTGCGATCACGCGCGTCAAAGCAACGTATGAAGCGGTGATCGATCCCCTGGCCTATGAATCGCTCGCTGCGGTGGAAGAGAACGGCAAAGCGACCATTCGCTGGCAAAAGGACATCAAGCCGCTTGAGCAACAGCAAGAAGCGCAGCTCATCAAGGCCGGCAAGCTCGCGCCAGAAGACGCCAGGCTGCAATTGGTGGACGCCGCCACCGACAAGCCGGTGATCATGCACATCTGCACGGTCCGGCACAACGACTTTCGTAACAAGTGGATCTTGATCGGCGTGCAGATCGGCGGCGACTCGTCATTCCTCGGCGAAGTCTGGTACGCCGAGAGCGAGCATATCGACGGGCCATGGACGAAGGGGGTCAAGGTGGCGACCCACAACAAGTATTCGTTCTACAACCCCGTCCACCAATACTTCCTGGATCGCGAAGGGGGCCGCTACATCTACTTCGAGGGAACCTACTCGCACACCTTCAGCGGCAACGAACGCCCCACCCCACGCTACGATTACAACCAGATCATGTATCGGCTGGACTTGGCCGATCCGCGGTTGAAGGCGGCCCAGTAGGCGGCGTCACTCCGTGGGCCGTTCGCTGCGCGAACGGCGCCCCGGAGTGTGATTGCTATAGCGCAGCCTTCAACACGTCTTAACGCTTGCGCTTCACAGGCGACTTATCGGCGATGTGATGCTCATCCGACTCGAACTTCGCCAACCGCTCTTCGAGTTGTTCCAGCTTCGCTTTCAGGAGCGCGTTTTCAATCGCCAGTTGGGCATGCTGTTCGACCGCCTCGAGTTTCGCGGTGAGCACCGCGTTTTCGACACGGGCTTCAACAATCGCTTCAACCAACTCCATTTCGCGCTGCAAGCTTTCTTCGTGAACCATGTTGAGTTGTTCCACGAATGACGAATACAAGCCGATGAGGCGCGAATCCCGATTCGAGCTTGTGGACACAGTTTGCGGGCAGACTCGTGCCTCCGGCCCGTCTTGATCAAGCGTGCAAGTGTTGCCTTCACACACGAAATCAAAATCGACGCCGACTCGCTCGGATTCAGCGGGACTCGAAATCACGACACAGTGCGGCGCGCAAACCTTGGCCGTGTCGCAACACTTCGCCCGGCAGCCTGCGGCGCGGCATGCGTTCGCTTCGCAGACTTTCATTTTGCAAGCCTGCGCGCCACAGGCTTGGGCGATACATACGTTCGCTGCACAGCACTCACTTGGACCAGCGAAGACTTCGCACGCACCGGCAGGGCAGGCGGCGGCGGCTTCCCATTCCCAGACGATTTGAATGTTGTCATGCTGTGCCGGCGCGGCGGCAATGCCGACATTCTTGACCAGCCTGTTGATGTACGGCAGCTTGCTCAAAATCGGCGTCCCTTGTTCGCAAACGATGCAAGGCGGCTCGGTCGCTTGGACCGGCGATTGTGCGAGCACACAACCGAGTACAGCGGCCACGCAGGCCGCATTGAGAATTATCCGAACCATAGTGAATCCTTTCGGGAGGGGCGTTGGGCGACGCTCCGTGCGTCAGGCGGGAGTGTACGAAGAACAGCCGCGGCAGCACAAGGGGAAAGCCGCGCGTGCTACCACTGCTTCTATTGCGCGGCCGAGTGACTACCATCCGGCGCGCCGCCGATGGGATGCCCTTCGGGAAGCGGACGACCGGCCGTGGCGTAGCCGAGGTTGAAGAGTTCGACCTTGAGCCGTCGAAAGGCTTCGAAACTTTCGGGATAGACCCAGATGGTGATCGTGGTGCGTTCTGGCGGATTCTCCGCCAAGAGCGCGCGGAGGCCGCTGCGCGGGCCCAGCGCCACCGGCAGCGGTTCGCCGATGTCGTCGGTGAGCGGGATCAGCGTGAAGCGATCCAGCTCGATCATCTGCGCGCGGCCAATCGCCCCTTGCACGGAAACCGCTTTCTCGACCTTGCGCAACGTGTATTTCATCCGAAAGCCATCCAGCGGTCCCAGCACTTCCGTGATTTCATTGGCGTCCTTGAGCTTCCAGGCATTGCGCGGGGCTTCTTCCTTGAGCCGCTCGACAAGCTCATTCAGCGGCACATAACAAACCTTGTTGTTTTGCAGCCGCAGATGCAGTTCCTTGCCGAACACGGTTTTTGCCAGCGGCGTCGGTAAGTGTTCAATGATGCCCGGCGTGGGCGGCGTGTTGAGCGCGGCGTCGCGGGCGAGTTTTAAATCGTTAAGCTGCCGCCGGGCGACGTTCAAGGCCGCGAACAACTCGTATTGCTCGCGCTCCGTCGCGCTCAGCTCATCGGCCTTATTGGTCAACGTGTGCTCGGCCGCGGCAATCGCGGTCGCCAGGCGATCGCGCTCCAGCTTGCGATAGTCAACTTCAAACTTCTCACGCGCGATTTTTTGTTCGAGCTGCTGAAAATCCCGTTCCACCGCCTTGGCCGTGATTTCCGCCGTGGCCAGTTCGCCCACCAGCGGCGACTCGCTCGGCTCCTCGGGTAGCGCGTGTTGATCGATCGCCGCGACAATGGCGTCTTTCGCCTGCGTGCCGACCACCATGATCAGAATCAGCAAAATGCCGACGAGATTGGCGACGACGTCGAGGAACGAGTCCTGCCCCGGCGCTTCCACAGGCGGACGTGCGCGACGGCTCATGGCGACCTCCGACGAATTTCGAGGCCGCTGCCATCGAGCAGCATTTGCAGTTCAGCGAAACGCTCGTCCGAGCCGGGCGCGACTTCGATATTCAGCACCGGCCGCCAATAACCGTTGGCCACCGCGATGCCCCAGCTCTCCACTTCCTGGTTGATCTGCTGCACTAGTTCTTCGCTCGCGGCGGCGGCGCTGCGCGTCAGCGGCACGACGCGGGCGGCGCGGCGTTCGCCCCGCTCCGGCAAAATCATGTAACGATCGTCCTCAACGCGAATCCGAATCGGCCGCGTGATGGCCGTCGAACGATCTGAGAAATTCGGCAGCGCCCAGTTCGCTCCCTTGCGATTGGCGAGCGGCTGCGCATGTTGCGCGTCAGGCGGAGGAGCGGCAGCTCCTTCGGCAGCCGTGCCTGTGCCTTGCGCTTCATTCGCGGCTGCGTCTTGATGCCGGTCCCCGCCTTGGGATCGCGACTGCTGTGCTTGACCGCTCGCGGCGTCGCCGCCGGACCTGCTGGTTTGTGAACCTTGATACTGCTCGTTGTACGCGCCGCCGCCACCTCGGCCGATACCAGCGTCAGGCCCGCCGCCGGACTGCATCTCGTCGTGATAGTCTTCCACCGGCACCACGGAACGAAAGCCGCCATGCGGTGAACCACCCCCCGCCGCGGCGCTGGTGCCGCGAAAGCGACTCGGCGCGGCCTGCGCGAGGAGTTGTTGGCGGCGTCGCGCTTCAGCAATCGCCTGCTGCAGCATGGCCGCGAGCGTCGGGTCGGCTTGGGGATACGCGAGCTTGGTTTCGTCCTCGATCAGTTCGTAGCCAAACTCGTCGTCCCACGACTTCATGGCTGACCGCGCGGCAGCGTAAGACAACACGCCGCTGGGACGCACCACCAACAGCGGATACGGCTCCCCTTGCTTCACGAGTTCGGGATTGCGCGCCAGATATTCGCGCACCGCGCGGAGCGACGCATCCAGCGGATTGCCGGGGCCGAGCGGTCCTTCAAAGTCACGGGCTTCCAAGCGAACCCCTTCTGGTTGAATAATCACGAAGTCGGCCGTGCATTCGATGTACACCGGCCGGCGGCGCGTGCCGTTGGGACCATCGTAGGGAATGAGCGAATAGGAACGCGGCTTCGCGCCGGCGGCCGCGCGGGCATCGGCCAGTTGCTGGCGGGCCGCTTCAATTTCCGCCTGCGCTTGGGCGAGTTGTTGCTGGACATTTTCGCGTTGCAAGTTGCGCGATTCATCCTTACCGGCGAGTTGCGCGGCTTGCGCTTCCAGTTCTTTCCAGCGCTGTTCCAAGCGACGAATGTGATCTTCCAAATGCGCGAGCGCCAAGCGCTGGTCGGCCAACTCCTGCGTCTTTTGTTCGCGCTGCTGAGTGAGAATCTCGCGCCGCCAATCGGCTTCTTCAATTTGCTGCGTCAGGAGCGTCGTATCGACTTGCGGCCGAGGAGCAGGCAGATCGCTAGCGCGCGAGCGCGTGCTGGCATCGACCCGCGCCTGCTGCACCAGGAGCAACAGCAACACGATGAGCGACCCCATCGTGCAAATCAGCACGGCGAGGAACGGAAAGAGGGAGACGCCAACCTGAGGCTTCTTGGCGTTACGCCTTCTCATGCAGCGCGACCTTGAGCCGAGGATTTCCCTAAGTCAACTTGCTTAGCATCGGACGACTTCGATAGCCGCGTGTTCAAGAGGTGAATGGCCGCAGAGAGGCTCATCACGGTGTCTTCGAAGTTCTTACTGCCGGCCAGCGCGGAGAGATTCGCGTTGAGCGCCTCTTCCAACTTCAGCACTTCGCCGGTCGCTTCGAGCGCGCGGTGCAACAGTTCGCCTTGACGGGCCATTTCTTGTTGCTGTCCGTGCAAGAGACGCGCGCTCTCGGAGAGCGCCGTCTGCCACTGTTGCCACCGCGTGGCGATTTGTTCGGCCGAGGCCTGTTCGATTTTGGCCATCTCCTGGGCGTGATGGGTGAGCGATGTCACCAGCGCCTGGCCGACAGCGTTCTGCACCTGGTCGGAGGAACTGGTCACGAGCGTCGCGTAGCGCTCGTTGGCGGTAGACATCGCCTGTTGCCACAACACGGCCTGCTTCTGCACGGTGGCTTCCACCACGCGCACAATCGTCTCTCCCATCCGTTCGATGGAAGCGACGTGCGGATCGTGGCTCGCTCCGAGTTGCTCGAACCGGCCAATCATTTCCTCGCTCGCACGAATATCCACCGCCGAAAGAACTTGTGTTTCAAACCGCTCGATGATGAACTGAATGAACATCAGCACCATCGAAAGCGTCAGCGCCAGCGCCGTGGTGTCGAATGCGATATACAATCCCGCGAGCAGTCCCTTCATCGCGTTCTGCACGTCGTTGGCCAACTGGCTCGGGTCGAGGTCGCCAAGGGCCTGGGTGATGCCCATGACCGTCCCTAAAAAGCCGAGCATCGGCGTCGCCCAGATGACAATCCGGGCCAGACCGTAACTGTCTTGTTGGCGCGCGGCGTCCATGTCCGAGAGGTATTTGAGCTCGTCATCGAGCTTGGCGGCGCTTTGCGTCCGCTCCACATGTTCGAGTGCATCGTGCAACCGGCGGCCAAGGTATGACTGCCGCTGCCGCGCCGGATAATTCTCCAGGTCTTCAATCAGCCGCCCCGCGTCTTCCAGCTTTTGCCCGCGCGGAGGGACGGGGTCGAGTCGGATCGCCCCCAGGGCGCCGAACTGCCCGCTGACGTTGATCGCCTTGAGCAACAGCGCGAACACGCCGATGAAAAACAGCCCCGTCTCGAAGTAGCTGATCGGGTGGCCGGCGAAGTAGCGATGAAAGCTCGGATGATTCAGCGGCCCCTTGAAGAGCAGCAGGTAAAAGAGGCCCGTCGCCCACAGTCCGAGAACTATCGGCCAACCGAGGTTGCCCAGAATTCCGAGAACCGATCCCCGATCGTTTAGCTTGGACACTGCGAACTCCTTTTCGCGGACGTAGGCTCGCGCTCGATTCCTAACTCTCGTCAAAATCGGAACAATCGCTACAGCTTAATGAACGTATCTCGACGATCTGTCGCATTCGTCATCTGCTGGCGAAGCTAGCTCGCGCGTGCTAGCTCGCGGTGTAGATGCGCCGCGAACTGTAGCCGATTCGAGCCGAGAAATGAAGAGCGCCTAACCGCCACGCCATTGGCACAATCGGCAAAGATTGCCAAAGTCTGGCGCGCTCTCCGGCCGATATCAAACTCCGTCGCCGCAAGGATGATGGCTGCGTCAAGGATGGACGCTCAGAGGCCCGCGGCGAGAACAAAACAGGATGTTATCCCAGGGGGGACGAAAAGTCCGGTGCTGGCTCCCGCGAGTCACCCGGACTTTTTCTTTTTCTTGCCGAAGCGTTGCGACGCCGGCCGAGCAAGCACGCAGCGACTGCTAAAACGCCTGCACCACAATCGCACTTGCCTGGCCTTGCGGCGAGACGTTGAGATTGAGGAAGCACTTGCCGGGTGGTGTGCTGTGATTCGTGACGGCGTTCACCATGCACGCGGGATCAGGCTGTTCGTAATTGAGAATGGGAAAGAGCTGCTGATGCTTCAGCGCCAGTACGCTGGTCGCGGTCTCGATCAGGCCGCTCGCGGCGCCCAGGTTGCCGAAGTAGCTCTTGGCGGCGACCACCGGCGGCGACTTCTCGCCAAACAGATCGCGAATCGCCTGCGCTTCCGCCACATCGCAATCGGTGGTGGAGAGGCCGTGCGCGTGTACGTGGCCAATCGCTCCCCGGTCGATGCCTGACGTGCGGAGAGCCTGATGCATGGCGTTGCGGAGGGCTTCACGGATGCGCCCCTTGCCGGTCTGGGGATCCATCAAGGTCGATGAACCGTAGCCGACGACTTCGCCGTAGATTTTGGCTCCCCGCGCTTCGGCGTGTGCGAGTTCCTCGAGAATGAACGCGCCCGCCCCTTCACCGAGCACCATGCCGCTGCGGCGGGAATCGAACGGCCGCGAAGCTGCTGCAGGCTCGCCATCGCCGCTGCAAATCTGTTCCTGCATGACCACGTGGATGGTCCGCAACAGATGCACGCGCGTGCCGGTCGCGCCGGCGACGATCACATCGGCGCTGCCGCGCGCGATGGTGGTGAACGCTTCCGCGAGCGCCAGATTCGCCGAGGCCTCGCGCACCGTCAAGGCGTTATTGGGACCGCGATAGTCGTTGTAAATCGCGATGTGGCTGTTGGGCATGTTCGGCAAATACTTCAGCAGCCAGAGCGGATCGACCTGCTTCATGCCGTCGCTGGCCCAACGCTCGAACTCGAACTGCCCCTGGGCATCGAGGCACTTGACGATGCCATCGGTGAACTCTTGCGGCATCGTCACGATGAAATCGGAACCGCAGACTACGCCGGTCCGCTCGCGATTGATGTCGCACTTGTCGAGGCCGGCATGATGAATCGCGTGTTGCGCGGCGGCGACCCCCATCTGAATCTCGCGGCACATCAGCTTGAGCGCCTTTTTTATCGCGCGCTGCTGTGACTTCTCGAGCGGCCCGAAATTGTCGATCTCGCCGGTGAACTCGCGGACTTCGCCTGCGACGCGCGTGGGGAGCGCTTCGACCGGCAGGCTTTGCAATTCGCGCACGCCGCTTTGCCCCGCGGCCAACGCCGACCAAATGGCCTCCGGCGAACTGCCGAGCGGACAGATGAGGCCCAGCCCAGTGATAACGACGCGACGCGACATAAGAACAGCCAGAATCTTCGTGAGCGATTAAACGTTCTAGTGTAATCGGCCTGGGGGGAAGTCGAAACCCACATCGGCGCTGGGAGCGAAATGTTCCGCCGACGCCCCGACCAGCGCTATTGCGCGCTCCACCCCAGACTTACGGGGCTAGCAGCGTTCGCTCGACCCATCCGGTATCGACCAGGCCGGCCGCGAAATCGCGATGTTTGAGCACTTCTCGATGAAATGGCGCCGTCGTCTTGATCCCTTCCACGCGCAATTCGCCCAGCGCTCGCAACATGCAAGCAATCGCCTCTTCGCGGGTCGGCTGATGCACAATCAGCTTGCCGATCATCGAATCGTAGTAGGGGGGGACGTTATAGCCGGGGTGCGCGTGCGAATCCCACCGCACACCGAACCCCCCCGGCGTGTACAGCTGCGTGATCTTGCCCGGCGAAGGTTGAAAATTCTTGGCGGGATTCTCAGCGTTGATGCGGCACTCGATGGCGGCGCCGCGATGGACGACGTCCTCTTGCGAAAACGGCAGCGGCAGCCCGGCGGCGACGCGAATCTGCTGCTTGATGAGATCGATGCCGGTCACCATCTCCGTCACCGGATGTTCGACCTGAATGCGGGCGTTGACTTCGATGAAGTAGAAATTGTTCTGCTGATCGACAATGAACTCGACCGTGCCGGCGTTGGTGTAACTCGCGGCTTTGATCATCCGCACGGCGGCGGCGCAAATCGCTTCCCGCTGCTCCGCAGGCAAGCGCGGCGCGGGGCTTTCTTCAATCAGCTTTTGATGCCGCCGCTGCGTCGAGCATTCGCGCTCAAACAAATGGCACACGTTGCCATGCTGATCGGCAATGATCTGCACTTCCACATGCCGTGGCCGCTCGATGTACTTTTCGAGATACACGCCGGCGTTGCCGAACGCGGCTTGCGCTTCCGTCTGCGCCGCGGTGATCGCGGACTTGAGCACGAGCTCGTTCGCCGCGACGCGCATCCCTTTGCCGCCGCCGCCGGCCGTCGCTTTAATCAACACCGGGAAGCCAATCTCGCGGGCGACGCGGACCGCTTCCGCCTCGTCTTCGATCAAGCCGCCGCTGCCGGGAACCACGGGGACATTCGCGGCGCGGGCCATGTCGCGGGCGGTGTTTTTATCCCCCAACTTCTGCATCGCTTCCGGCGAGGGGCCGATGAAGTCGATGTTGCACTGCCGCACCACTTCGTTGAAATGGGCGTTTTCCGAAAGAAAACCAAACCCAGGATGGATCGCCTCGACGTTGCCAATCTCGGCCGCGCTGATGACGCGGTCGATCTTGAGGTAGCTCTGCGCCGACTTCGCCGGACCGACGCAAATCGCTTCGTCCGCAAGTTCGAGATACTGCGCGCCCCGATCCCCTTCGGAATAGATGGCGACCGTTTCGATCCCCATCTCGCGACACGCGCGGATGATGCGGAGGGCGATCTCGCCCCGGTTGGCAATCAATATGCGGTTGAACATCACGCGCCGTTACTTGCTGGTGTCGACCTTGAACATCGCCTTGCCGAAATCCACCGCTTCGCCATCCTCGACGAGCACGGCGACAATCGTGCCGGCCACTTCCGCGGGAATCTCGTTGAAAACCTTCATCGCTTCCACGATGCAGACCGTCGTCTCGCTTTCCACCCGCTGCCCCACTTTGACGAACGCTTCCGCCTTGGGATTGGGCCGGCAATAAAATGTTCCCACCATGGGGCTTTTGATATAGACGATATTGGCTTCATCCGCCGCCGGCGCACTGCCGCTCGCCGCGGCCGCAGGGGCCGCGACCTGTGGCGGCGGCGCGGGAGCAATTTGCGTCACCACGCGCGGAACCGGCTCGTCGAGATTGCGGCACAGGCGAATCTGTTGATCCTCCTGCTTGAGGTCGATCTCACGTAGATCGTGTTCCTTCATCAGTTCGATGAGGCGGCGAATGCGATCGACATCGAAGATATCGCCGGATCGAGACTCCGAACCCGCCATATGTACGCTCCAGAACAGTTGGCAAGCGACATATCCGTCGCTCGAAAAACTTCAGGCGGCCTCCGCAGAGACGCTGCCTGCGTGCAAGTAAAGACCGTGAGAATACTAAACCACCACGCACTCTTCCAGGGCGGTGGGGACGTGCGTGAGGATCTCGCAGCCATTTTTCGTCACCAAGACGTCATCTTCCAGCCGCACCCCACCCCACCCAGGCAGGTAAATTCCGGGCTCGATCGTAATCACCATCCCGGCTTTGAGTTGGTCCTTTTGGTCGGCTGCCAGCCGCGGCGCTTCGTGCACTTCCAGCCCGATCCCGTGCCCTAAGCTATGGCCGAATTTTGGCCCGTAGCCAGCATCTTCAATCACCTTGCGCGCGGCGCGGTCGACTTCCGCCAGGCCGACGCCGTGCTTGATCACGTCGAAAGCCGCGAGTTGGGCGCGGTGGACGACATCGTGAATCTTCGCCAGTTTCGCGGAAACCTTCCCAAACACCAGCACGCGCGTCATGTCGCTGACGTACAAATCCTCCCGAGCGCCCCAATCGCAGAGGACAAATTCCTGGTCTCCCAACCGTGCCCGCGTAGCGCCGGCGTGGGGGAGCGCGGCGCGCGGCCCGGCGGCGATGATCGACGGAAAACTGGTGCATGTGCCGTCGAACAGTCGCACCTGGTGCTCGATTTCGTCCGCGATTTGCTTTTCGGTGTGATCCGGCCGCAGCACCGCTTTCGCCACGCCAAACGCGCGCTCGGCGATGTAAACGGCCCGCCGAATCGCGGCCAGTTCGTCCTTGTCCTTGATCATCCGCAGTTCTTCGACCAGCCCCGTGGAGCTGACGAACTCGATTTGCGAGAACTCCGCCGTGAGCCGCTCGTGCAACGCCACGTTCATCGACGCCGCTTCGATCGCGATCCTTGCGAACTTACCAGGGAGCGCGCGTCCCAAAAGCTGCACCATGGTCGTGCCGGGGCCGCGAATCTCAGCTTCCAGATCGGGGCATTCCTCAGCCAACTGCGTGGTGTAGCGGGCGTCGCTGAAAACCAGCGTGCGATCGTCCGACACAAGCAGGTAACTCGAATCGCCTGTGAAGCCGGTCAGATAGGCCACATTGGGGACGTAGGTGACCAGAATGGCATCCGCGCCAGACTTCTTGACTAGCCGCTTCAGTTTATCGCGTCGCTCTTGGAAAATGCTCATTGAGGGGGCTCGTATCATGGGTTAGGGGCGGGTGTGCTCAAGCTACCCCATACGGCCATTTCAGGCAATGTAGCTCTTATCATGCCTTTCCTGACGGCGGGTATCGCGGTAAGATGATTGGTTCTGCCGAAAGAAATCTAACAGCCAACCTATTGGGAGTAATTACCATGGCCAAACCTCATCGCAAACTCAAGAAGGCGAACCACGGTTCGCGCCCCGCCAACGCCAAGGCCCGCAAGGCCAAACGTCAAAAGGTCCGCACCTAAAGTCGCGCAACATCGGGCCCACAGGCACTCCGCGAGTGCCTGCCCCCCTTCGGCCGCTGGGCCGGAGCACTTCCTCGCAACTCTAAGGATCGCCTGCGTGGCTGGGAAAGCATTGCTGATCGATACTTCGGGGATCGACCTGAATCACGTCCTCGCCGATATCGAGACGATTCGCAGATACAATCCGCAGCGGTATGAAATGGAGCAACTGACGGCGATCGTCTACGAAGATCCCGTCAAGCATTGCTGCATCGGCTACAAGGACACCTCGCCGGAGGATTTTTGGGTCCGCGGCCACATGCCCGGCATGCCGCTGATGCCCGGCGTGATCATGCTCGAAGCGATCGCCCAGATGTGCAGCTACTTCGTGCAGAAGTACGATCTCCTGGGCGCGGCGATGGTCGGCTTCGGCGGGCTCGAAGAGGTCCGCTTCCGCGACCCTGTCCTCCCCGGCGACCGGCTCTACCTCATGTGCGCGCTCGAAAAAGTCCGTCGCGGGCGAATGATCGTCACCCGCTTCCAAGGGGTCGTCGGCGACACCGTGGCGGTGGAAGGAGTGCTCAAGGGGGTGCCGATTCCGGTGGAAGCGCTGGCCGGGCTGAAGGAACGGGGGAAATGAGCGTGCGCGAACGCGGGAAATTCGATCCTCGGATTTATCTTCACCATGGCTCGTCGCGCTCTTCGCAAACTCGCTGATACGCTCGACCTCTCGCGGCATCTGCGCGTCTTGACGGACCTGGTCGGTCCGCCGCCGTATGTCGCGTCGCGCGAACCCACCCACGCGCAGCCGACCACGTTCGATCCGCAATCCTTCTTCCCCCGCCCTGCTCCGCTCGAAATCGAGATCGGCTCCGGCAAGGGACTGTTTCTCGCAAAAGCCGCCTTGGCGCTGCCGGAACATAACTTTCTCGGCGTCGAACTCGTGCATAAGTATGCAACGTTTTGCGCGGCGCGGCTCGCGCGGCAGGACTTGGACAATGCGCGGATGGTCAGTGGTGATGGGGTGCGGATGTTTCGCGAACTGCTGCCGGACGCCTGCGCGGCGGCGGTGCATGTTTATTTTCCCGATCCATGGTGGAAGTCGCGGCATCACAAGCGGCGGGTGATGAACGCCGGCTTCGTCCGCGACATCCAGCGCGTCCTCGAGCCCGGCGGAGCGCTCCATTTCTGGACCGACGTCGAGCAGTACTATCTCGGCACGCTCGAACTCCTCGCCGCCGCAACCAACCTCACCGGCCCCCTCCCCGTCCCCGAGCAAGCACCCCAGCACGACCTCGACTACCGCACCAATTTCGAGCGGCGGAAGCGGAAAGACGGGCTACCAATCTATCGGGCGGAATTTCGGCGGTAATGAGGTGGCGCGCTCCTCGCGCCGGCAACCGACCCCGAACCCTAATCGCCGCCACCG
>CAUJKE010000292.1 GCA_963205385.1 Planctomycetota bacterium
CTTCGTCGTCGCCGCCGACGGCACGGTGATGCACGGCCTGGCGCTGATCTACATCCTGCGCGACCTGCCCGGCGTGCAGGGCTTCAAGATCGTGCAGCACACGCGCGAGCGCACCGAGGTGCAGATCGTCGCCGGCCCCGAATTCGACCGCGCCGGCCGCACGCCCGAAATCGTCGCCGGCTTTCGGCGCCGGCTCGGGCAGGAGGTCGAGGTGGACCTGCACTTCGTCGACGCCATCGCTGCGGAGAAGTCGGGGAAGTTTCGGTATGTGGTGAGTTATGTGGGCAAATAGAAGGTCTCAGGCGTGCGCGACGTTCTGATTATCGTTCTGGTATTGACTGCGGCCCTTATTGCCTTGCGTCGGCCGTGGGTTGGTGCCCTTCTCTGGGCTTGGCTTAGTCTGATGAATCCTCATCGTTACGCCTTTGGCTTCGCCTATGAGGCGCCGCTGGCGGCGATTGCGGCTGGGACAACGATTATGGGCCTTCTCATGTCGAAGGAGCGCCGCTCGCCATTCCGGACGCCTGTCGGAACTATGTTAGTCGTTCTTGTGACATGGATTACGATTTCTTGGCTTGCGGGAGTGGACCCTTCCGATGACTATGATCAATGGAAGAAGGTAATGAAAGTTCTCGCCATGACCTTGGTGACGATGGCGTTGATCATTCGGCGCGAACAGGTCATCGCTCTGGTCTGGGTGGTTGCCCTCTCGCTGGGCCTGCTTGGCGCAAAGGGTGGGCTGTTTACCATCCTGACTGGCGGCGGGTTTAGGGTCTGGGGTCCTCCTGGGACCTTCATCGAGGACAACAATGAATTCGCGCTCGCTCTGGTAATGACCATTCCGCTATTGCGATTTCTGCAGCAGCGTTGCGTACAGCGGTGGCAGAAGCATCTCATGGGGCTCACAATGGTGCTGTGTGCGGCGGCAGCGCTTGGCAGCCATTCGCGTGGTGCCCTGATTGCGATCGGTGCAATGGCGCTGATGCTTTGGTGGCGGAGCCAGAGACGCCTCGTTTCAGGGATTGTCTTGTCCGTGGTCGGGTTGATGCTGGTCGCATTCATGCCCGAAGAATGGATTGCGCGGATGTCCACGATTCAGACCTACGACGAGGACGCTTCGGCGTTGGGACGCATCAATGCGTGGTGGTGCGCATTTAACGTTGCTTTGGACCGCCCGACCGGAATTGGCTTCACGCTTTGGCGACCCGAGATTTTTGCTCAATATGCTCCAGTCCCGAGTGATATTCACGCGGCCCACAGTATATATTTTCTTGTACTTGGGAATCATGGATTCATTGGCCTCGCGATTTTCCTCCTCGTCTTCGTATTCATGTGGCGCCAAACAGCGCAAATTCGGCTCTTGGCTGCCAGGCAAAAGGAGTGGAAGTGGTGTGACGACTTGGCGGCGATGTGTCAGGTCTCATTGATCGGCTATGCAATCGGCGGAGCCTTCCTGAGTCTCAGCTATTTCGATCTTCCCTACTATCTTGTCGTCTTCGTTTCATCGACTCTCCTGTGGATTCGTGAAAAGAATTCTGTCGAAATGAGCGCGAAGGTTTCTAAGGCGCTTGACGAAGGTGCGACAACTCGGGTGGCTTCATGATCAGGGCAGCGCTTTCTAGATATTCGCCGGGCGGGGCGGAAGGGTGCCTCACCATATTGATCTTTCATCGAATTCATGCGGTGAAGGATCCACTGGATCCGAGCGAATCCACGGCCGCAGAGTTCTCGCGAATCTGCGGATGGCTTGCGCGCTGGATGAATATTCTTCCCCTGGATGAAGCGATCTTGCGCCTGCGGGAAGGCTCGCTGCCGGCGCGTGCGGGTGCCATCACTTTCGACGATGGATATAAAGACAACTTCGAGGTGGCTCTTCCGATTCTCCAACGGCATGGCCTCTCTGCAACATTTTTCATCGCAACCGGCTTCAGCGAAGGCGGATCCATGTGGAACGATCTCATCATCGAGGCCGTTCGAGCAACACGAGCCGAGCAACTCGATCTTTCGTCGATCAGTTCGAAGACGCAATTTGTGATCGAATTGAAGTCGGTGCAGCAACGTCAGAAGGCAATCGAAAGCGTGATCCCGCGAGTAAAGTATTTTGAAGCTGACGAGAGGGAAGGCTTCGTCGATGATTTTGTTAGAAGGCTGGGGGTCGCGAGGCGAAATGATTTGATGATGACGCCACAGCAGTTGCGAATACTGAGCGCGAGCGGGATGCTCATAGGTGGGCACTCCGTTTCTCATCCGATTCTGCGAAAGCTCTCTCGAGAAAAGGTACGACGGGAACTTGCAGAATGTAAGATGACTTTGGAGGGATGGTTGGATCATTCCGTGACGTTATTTGCCTATCCGAACGGCAAGCAAGGTATCGATTTTGATGTCGACATTGCTTCACAGGTCGCCCAAGCAGGGTTTGCGGCCGCGGTAACGACTGAGCCTGGCGTTGCTCGCAGTGCAACCAATGCTTTCCATTTGCCGCGATATACGCCATGGGCGCGCAGTCGATCTAGGTTCGGACTGCAACTCGTCAACAACATCCGCCATAGTCGAACCGACAGTCAGCCCCTCGTCTAGGCGCAAAAGCGGCAAGCGTCGCCTGCTTGACGAGTCTCAAAGCATCCGCCTGCTCCCGCGCACCAATTCTGTTCTGTTCGGTTCTGTTCAGGTGAGCGGCGCCGCGACAGAGTGTTCTGACGGTCACTGCGTTCACTCTCGTTGCCAAGTAGGGTCGGCCTGCAGTGGGCCGACCATCAATGCCCCCCTGGATAGGGGGGGCGCCTGCCCCTTGTGCTCTGACTTCGCATAAATTTGACGAATTCAGAGCAATGGGTAAGGTGTTACGTATGCACACAATTCGTGTTGTAGCCGCAACTTTGTCCGTCGCGTTCGCTCAAGTGGCGGCAACGGCTACGTCGCACGCAGCGGACCTCAGCCGGCTGGACGCCTTGCTGAATGCCACGCCGGCGGGTGGTTGGGTGCAGATCAATACATCTAGCTTCTCGTCGGCTTTTCCGACGGGGGCCAGCGCCGTCGACGTCCCGAGTTACAGCGATCCGGCGCGGATCGTTCACGCTTGGAGTTCATTTGCGTGGAATACAGATTTAGGGTCCTTGATGCTGTTCGGAGGCGGCCACGCCAACTACGCTGGAAATGAAATGTATCTATGGGATGGGGCATCGGGCGCATGGTCGCGAGGTTCCCTCCCTAGCAAGCTTGATTCGTACGGCTTTGTTGCAGACAACTCAGCACCGCAGTCGGCACACACCTACGACAATCAGCTTTACTTGCGTGTGAACCGGCTGTTTGTCACCTTGGGTGGCGCTGCGTATCAGAGCGGCGACAGTTTTCAGGCTCAGGTCGGTGGCCAGGTCGTTCGAACGGGGCCTTGGCTCTTCGACCCGGCGCGCGCCAATGCCAATGAGGTTGGCGGGTCTAGCGGCTCGGGCTACGATCGGTCAAGCATCGGCGGAAACATGTGGATCGACCGTAGGGAAAATAGGATTGGTAACCTTCCTCAATCCTTTGTCGAGGCTGCAACGGCCTATCGGACTGAAAACGGAAAGGATGTTGTCTACGTCGCCGCAGACAGCTACAGTTCAGGATATCCGATACTCTATCGCTACGCCGTGGGCAACGTACGCGATGGCGAGAGCGATGTTTGGGAAGTGGTTGGGACCAACACCGGGGTCGCTAGGGCGTTTCAGGGTGCTGCGGCGATCGATTCCGACCATGGCCTGTTTGTCCGCACGACCAGCCAACCGTGGGAGGCCGCGGGCAGCGCTTCCGATCACGACTTGATCGTCTGGGATCTGAACGAAGCGTCCGCGGCGGCGGCAAACGGGAATCTTGGCATTCATCTCGTGGACCAAGCAGGTGCAGCCTTCGAGATGACGCGATCTTTTGGTATCGACTACGACCAGAAGCTTCGCCGCTTCTTTATCTGGGATTCCAATGTTCTCGGTGAAGTCTATTCGTTTGCCGCGGAGTATTCGAGCGATGGTGGTTTGCTTGATACCTGGACGGTTTCAAAGCTCATCTCCGCCACAACCGACCACCCGGACAAGTCATTTTCCAACGGTGTCCTTGGAAAGTGGCAATACGTCAACGAACTCGGGGCGTTCATCGCCATGGCGCCGTACTCGGAAGGCGACGCAGGCGTCTGGCTGTACAAGCCGACGTTTGGGGTGACGACGCCGGTCCCGGAGCTGCCGGTGTCGTGGATGCTGTTT
>CAUJKE010000293.1 GCA_963205385.1 Planctomycetota bacterium
CCGTTCCTCCTTGAACAAGTAATTCCTTAACCCCGCCACCCAGCCTGCCCCAATTCCCAACTAATGTACAACATCCTCGCCATTTCTCCTATTGACGTTTCCCACAACACCAACAACCTCAACAAATGACCTTATGCACCCCGCGAGATGCGCTATCTGCCTAATCCTCTTGACCCAATCACCCGAATCGCCTACTGTTGCGGAAATAGTTGGCGCCGTAGCCAAGTGGCTAAGGCAGCGGATTGCAAATCCGCCATCGTGGGTTCGACTCCCACCGGCGCCTCTTTCGGCAGGAAGCCAAAACCACGCTAGGACGGCATTTAAGAGGTCTCAGTACAGCGGATAGGTTATCCGCTGTACAGCTTCCATGCCGTTCGATCTCATTCGTTTCGACTGTTCCGATTCACTTGGAAGAACTGCATCTATCCTCGCTAAGCGGCAAAGGGTTCGCACGCGAGTCAGAGGCGGAATTAAGACAGCGCTTGGCCAATGGAACTTCTTCTTAAACGGGGATGAGCGCTTGGAACGGATCGAGCGAGGGCGCTATCGAGTTGTAAAGACGGGGGAGATTCTTACCAGCGATGACGAAATGCAGCCCTGATGCGATGGAAGAAACTATTGAGAATCGGCTATAATTGACTGGATGGAACTCATGGCTGTGGACAGCACGTTGCTTCGACTATTCTGTCAGAACTTGCGCATGCAGCGAAAGTTGCACGGAGTCACGCAGGTCGAGATGGCGGAAAGGCTGGGAATTAGCCAGCCAGCATACGCGAATTTAGAGGCAGGGCGTAACGCTCCAACTCTGACCACAGTTGAGAAGATCGCGACGGCACTCGGAGTTCAGCCCAGCGACTTGTTGACTGCTGCGAAAGTAAGTGTTGGCAGTTGACATTATACAAAGTTTTCTATATTCTTTCTGCCGTTGCCCAGTGCAACGGCATCTCTTCGGCGACTCTTCGCCCGGCGGGATACTTTCCCGTCAAGAGTTCTTCACGAAAACCTAACCCCGTTTATGGCGGTTGTTCGGTCGTGAACTACGTTATCAGGGGATGGCTAAGCGACTTCCTCTATCGCGGCAAGCCCCTGGCCGCACCGACGCGCAGGAAGCATCTCGGCAACCTGCAATTCATGCTCGATCGTGCGGGGCCGATGCGTCGGCGCGACGTGCCGACGGCGAAGCTGCTCATGGAGTGGTTGGCGATTCCCAAGCCTCCGCTGGACGACGAACCACCTAATTACTTCGTCAAGGAAGATGGCGTACAGCGCAGGAAGCTTCGGCGCTACAAGTTCAACGGCGGCTGGCGGCTACAGGACCGCAAGGGAGGCGCGATCGACGAATGGCCGGAGGATCTTGCGCGTCAGAGAGTTTCCGGCTAGCACCGGCGAATGACGAACTCAAACTGGCCATTAGCGGATCGCTTTTTGTCGGTGAATCTCATTTCGGATGTTCAGGATAAAGAGGCCGGAGCGGGCTGTTGTCAGAACACTTTCACGCGAAAGGATCGGACCCGCCCCGGCCGTGAGCTTACTTCGGCGGCAACCAGTCGCCGGCGCTGGTGAAACCGTACACCTTGGCGATGAGGGGAATGAGCGCATGCGGCAAATCGACTCCACCGGCGTCCTTCCCGCGCTCGTAGGCATACAAGCTCGCCACCGGCACTTCGCGCCCCAGGCGCGCGAGCTTGGTTTGCACGTCCTCAATCGACAGCCCCGCGCTGGTGCGCAGTTCGCGCAGCCTCGCTGCGATGCGGGCGGCGTAGGTCGATTGGTCGATGGGTGTGGTTGGTCTGGGCATCGCTTACGCCTGCGTCAGTTCGGCGGTTTCGATCTTCACATAGGCGACGGCGTAACCAGCCGCTTGCACGTTGGCGATGGCGGAGCGGATCGCGGCTTCCAGCGAATCGGCTTCGCGGTCGAAGTGGACGAAGGCGGAGTCCTGCGAGGATGCTGGCGTGCCATCGTCGCAACCGGCCTCGAACAGCCGCTCGCACATTTCATCGGTCAGTTCCGTCACGTCGGCGAGGATTGCCGTGAAGTGGTAGGTCTGCATGGAAATTTCCTTCTGTGGTTAGTGGTTCGACAACAGGCAACCGCCCGCTTAGTGCGGGCAGTTGTCCACCATGCGGCGGATGTAATTGGCGTGGTTCTGCGGGCTTCGCGGCGTGCTGTAGACACCAATCGAGCAGCCTCCCCGCGCGGCATGGGTGCAAAGCAGTGTGCCCCAGCGATGGGCTCGCGGACCGGCTTTGATGAGCCGCCAACCGCGCTGGACCGCATATTCGACCGCTTCGCGAATGTGCTTGTTGGGATGCATCGTTTTCCTTTCGCGCGGTGGTTTCTGACAACACTTGTATTATAGCAATCCTATAGAACAAAGCAAGCGCGGAGCGGTGTTTTTTCTCGAAAGATTTTCGAGAGTTTGCGCGACGACACCGGTTCAGAGCGAAAACGGCGCGCTGGCGATGGCCGCGTCGGCGACCCACGGCGTCCGATGGTTCGTCCGGTACCACTCCGGCGTTCGATCGTTCTCGCCTTGCTCGTAGCCGATGTTCTGAACGCGGCTCAGGATCGGGAAGACCTCGCGGCGGGTGCGGCGGTAGCAGGGCTCCGCAGCCGGCGCACCGCGGCCTCCGGCTATCCGGGAGGGAGTCGTGCTGGCCAGCGGCGATCCGTTGTACGGTCCGGCGTGAAATCCCCAGGTCGCGGGCAATCTGGGTCTGGGGCTGGCTGGCCAGTTTCCGTTGCACGGCGCGAACGATGGCGGGACCGACGGGGCGGCGGCCGCTAGCGAGTGTCCCTGCCATTACCGCCTCCCGCGAACGATCCGGTTGTTGCAATGCTGCGTTAGCGTAGGGCTGGAACGGCGCATTTTGGAAGCGTTCTGCAAGCAGTCCGGACCGTCGGCTTGATAAATGCGCCGGTTCTGGGGCAGAGTCGCGGTCGCTTCACGCTTCCGTTATGCGCTCCCTGAGCAGGATTTCGCAATGAGTCAGACCAAGTTGCCTCGCGTCACCAAGAAGCTCATTGAGGAGCATCAGGAACTCGAAGCGCGGCGCAAGGCGCTCTCGCGGGAAGCGAGTGACCTCCGCAAGCAACAGGATGCGATTGAGGAAGCTCTGGTCGCGCTGGTCCGCGAGGAAGGGGGCAAGGCCCGCAGCGTCAAGAAGTGCGGCTACGTGCTGGCGATGCACGATGCGTCCGGCTCGGTCGGCTGGAAGCAAGAGTTCGTCAAGGTCGCGGGGATCGACGCGGCGGAGGAACTCATCGCGGCCGCTCCCAAGCGCGAAGTGCTGAGCGTGGAGAAGGCGGCGTGACAGCTTCACCCGCGAAGTCCAGCTATCTGAACGACGTAGCCCCTTTGCCCCAGCGGCTGCGCAATCTGCTCGTTTCCCGCCGGCCGCTGACCGGCGCGGAAGAATCCGAACTAGACGCGGAAATGGCTCTCATCAAACAGCGCATCCGCGAGCGGCGCAGCGCTTGGGAAGCTTCCCACGGCCCTATCCCAGTTGAGCCCCCTGGGGCGTTCATTGAAGCGGAGCGCGAGTGAGCGCGCTTAAAAGCTTCTCTCGATTTCAACCATTCACGGTCCCTGTCCGTCGACGAAGGCGGTGAGGATGCGCTGCGGTAACAGCAGAAACGGAATCGTAGCGAGGAATGCACGTCGATTCATGGCTAAGCTCGGAGTCCGCTCGAAAGTTGTTCGATTGGATAGCTTGCGCATTCGTCATCGGCTTTGCAATCCGCACAACCCGTTACAGAAAAGTGCGTTCTGGATAGGACGTAGGGGTTCTAACGCCTGCACTAGCGTCAGAACTCAATCCTGTGCCTTGGTCGTCTTTCGCGCGAACTCTCAGAAACGCGGTTTTTTCGGGACTTTTCGTGGTTCACCGAATTGCAAATCCGCCATCGTGGGTTCGACTCCCACCGGCGCCTCTCTTTACTGGGTAAGGACTTACGACGACGTTGAGCCGTATTGCGTAAGC
Source organism: Planctomycetota bacterium (assembly GCA_963205385.1). Lineage (GTDB taxonomy): Bacteria > Planctomycetota > Planctomycetia > Pirellulales > Pirellulaceae > JAEZGD01. Next base: position 3,987 of record CAUJKE010000293.1, read on the forward strand.
GCTTCGTTACCAGTCCACCTTGCCGTGCCTCATTTGCTGCGCGGCGGTTCTGCCGGTGAGGCCGCGGACGATCATCGCGACCATGGCGTTGCGGTTGGCGTCCCAGTATTCGGCGTGCTCGACGTCGATCTTGATGAGCGCCAACTGGGGATCGCGGGGGCCATCTGGAAACCAAGGCTTGCACGCATCGTTCCACAGCAGTTCGCAACGCTTGGCGTCCTGCACGATCGAGCCTACGCCGGTCACGGAGACGAACTGCTGGTGCGCCGGCGACGAAAATGACACGTTGACGTGCGGTTGCGCTCGAATCTCCTCCACCTTGGGATCATCGAGCCTGGTGAAGAACCACAGTTCGCCTTGAAACTTGGCGTTGATATTCACCATCGGCCGGCTGAAGAGCGAGCCATCGGGCGCGGTAGTCGTCAACATCGCGACCGGAATATCGGCAATCAATTCGGCGAGTTGTTCAATGGCCTGGCGGCGTGCTTGATCATCTGTCATGGGTAGAGTCCTCCCTCATTCGAGTCTGCAAGCTACGAATCCGAGTTTATTCTACCCATACTGGCTCGATCTTCACATCCTCGCGCAGGCCATCGTCAGCGAGTCGGCGAGTTCGCGGCCATAGCGGAGGCGTTTCACGCTGCGAGCAGGGAACCGCGCCTCGGCGCGAGATGTTGGCTCACAAGCCGAGCCACAGCCGATCGCGGAGCGTCAAAGCGACGCCAACCGCGCGGAGATAGTTCGCCACCAAGGCGGTCTTCACGCGGCGCGTCGCGCGATTGGTGCGGACGTAGTCCTCGATCAATTGCCGCCAGTTGCCGCGGCACCACTGCGCCGTGACGACCGTGATCGAAACGCCAGGCATCGCCGTGGTGTGCCACCAACCGTTGGGGCAGAACAACGTTTCCCCAGGTTGCAACGTGAGGCGAATCGGCTGTGCCTGGGCGAAGAGGGGAAAACGTTCCAGATCGGGATGGTCGAAGTCGTCAATAGGACACGACAGCGGATCGTCGGGGTCGGTGTGAAGAAATGGGGTTTGGTCCGGCGCGCAAACCAGCACTTCCTTCTCGCCATGCAGTTGCGAGATGAACGCATCCATGCCCCAATAATCGACGTGTAGTCCCGGGAACTTCGCGCCCCGACCGCCGATAAACATCTCTTCCAGGCCATTCTCGAAACCAAAATGCTTGGGGAGTAAGCGCGTCGACTTCCAGTCAGGCTGGCAATAGGCCAGGCGGGGGCGGATATCGTCGGCGAGTTCGGGCAGGTCACGAAAGACGTGGATGTTGCGCCCATAAGGGGCCGGAGATTTTGGATCGGACGACTCGATGGCGTCAATCAAGTCGCCGAACCGCACCTTGGCGAGCGCGCCGCGGTACTCAATCTCCCGGTGTCCCGCGCGCTCGCGGAGCGAAGCAAGATTCCAGCGCCGCGCGGCCCACGAGGCGGTCGCGTCGGTCAGAATCACGGGACGCCGCGGCAGGCTATACTCATGCTCAAACTCGCGGCGCGAGAGCCGCGCGCGGCGCTCGATGCCGCCCACAGGGTCATCGCGCGGCGTTTGCATCTGGGACAGCGACAGCGGAGAATCAACAGAGGCGGTTGTCAACGATGCAGGGTCTTGTTTCAGCAGTGTGGACATGGAGCGGCATTCCCAAATCGTGGAGTGAAAGCGGAACAGTTCAAATTTGGGCTACGATCTGCGTGTGGCAAGCCCCTGGAGGGAACAAACCGCATCCACAAGATTTTGCGCTTCGCAGGCGTCGAATGTAACGATTACGCGCATCGTGCGGCGCCGCCGATGGTCTCCGATTGTTTGAGCGCCGAACGCCCCAGTCCCCAGGAAACACACCTGAGGGAACACAGCCCCCAAGGAAATTGATGATGTCTCGATTGCAACATTACGGCGCGTGCTTTGGCCTCGTCTTACTCTTGGTCCAACTCACCGCACTACGCGCAACGGCGGAAGATTGGAATCAATGGCGAGGTCCACGCCGCGATGGCGTTTCCTTGGAGCGCAACTGGCTCGCGCAATGGGGCGAGCAGCAAGCGCCGCGAGTTGCGTGGCGGGCCAATGTGGGCCGAGGACATTCGGCCGTTTCCGTCTCCCAAGGTCGCGCTTACACATTGGGCTGGGATGGCGAGCAGGACACCGTCTATTGTTTTGACGCCGCCACCGGCGAGCCGCTGTGGAAGCAATCGTATCCCTCGAAAACCATTGTGCAATGGCCGGGGCCACGCGCGACGCCGACGGTGGAAAACGGCGTGGTTTACACGCTCGGGCAATGGGGGCAACTTTACGCGTGGGATGCGAAGACGGGCCAGCGCAAGTGGTCGCGTCAACTCCGCGAATCGTACAACCCCGACATCGACTACGGTTTCGCCTGGTCGCCGCTGATTGTCGGCCAGCATCTGCTTTTGAGTTGCGGCAGTCGCGGGCTGGCGATCGACAAGGCGAGTGGCGAAATCGTGTGGGGGGACGATGGCAAGTTCGGCGCGTGCGCGTCGCCGGTTCCGTTTGCGCATGGTAACGTGCGCGGCGTGGTGATGGTGGTTACGCCGGACGACCGCGAGGCCGTGCAGATCGTCGGCGTCGATCCGGCGACCGGTCGCGAGTTGTTCCGGTCGCCGCCGTGGCCGGAGAAGTGGGGCGCCGCGTGCGTCGACCTACTTGTTTCGCAAAACCAGATATTCATCACCACGGCGGAACAGTTTCGTCGCTGCGGGCGATTCTCGCTCGTGGCCGGTCAACTGAACGAGGATTGGTCGCATCAACGCTTTGCAGGCTATACCGGCGCCGCCGTGCTGCTGGGAGATCATTTGTATTCTGTCGATGCACGCGGCATCTTGAAGTGCCTCGATTGGAAAACCGGCGACGAGAAATGGGCGCAGCGCGGCTTCGATGATCGCGGCACGCTGAGCGCCGCTGACGGCAAGCTGCTCATTCAATGCGGCGCCAGCGGCGACCTGGTCATCGCCGCCGCCTCGCCGGAGGGCTATCAAGAATTGCGGCGGCACAAAGTTTTTGCCGAGCGCGGAGAAACCTTCACCACGCCGGTGCTAACCCAGCAGCGCATCTATTGTCGCAGCTACGATGGCGAAACGGTTTGCCTCGACCTGACGGGGAAATAATCGAACGCGGGCGCTGAATTCGCCGCTTCCGCTATGAGAAACCTCGTCCCGCTAGCTTTGCGCGGATGGAGCTGGCGAAAAACCAAGAGACAAGCATTTAACACGCCATCCGGTACACCATCTGGACAAACTGGATGGGATTCCCATTCGGCTATGATTGCACGCACCCGCGGCGATTACTCAATGCCGTACTTGCGGAGCTTGTTGTAGAGCGTGACACGGCTGATGCCGAGGGCGCGGGCCGTGGCGGCGCGGTTGAAATTCTGCGAACGCAAGGCGGATTCAATCATATCCTGCTCGGTTTGCGCGACTTCGTTCGCCAAGCCGCTGCGCACGAGTTGCGGCTCAAAATCCGCACGCTTCTCCTCCACCTCCTTGAGCAACGAAGCCGACAACGTGGACGGAGTAATGACTCCATCGCGGGCGAAGAGCACGGACCGCCGGACCTCGTTGCGCAACTCGCGAATGTTGCCGGGCCACGAGTACAAGCGGAGCGCTTCCAGAAAAGAAGGAGCCACGCGGCGGGGCGGCAAATCGTGTTGCTCGCAGCACTCGATGATCGCATCCATCGCTAGCGGAACAATGTCGCGCGGGCGACGGCGCAGCGGCGGCACTTCAAAGCGAACCTGGTTCAAGCGGTAGAACAAGTCCTGCCGGAAGTGATTCCTGGCCGCGAGACTCTCCAGGCAAATATTCGACGCGACAATCGTACGGCTCTTGGTGGTGCGCGTCTCATTGGAGCCG
>CAUJKE010000294.1 GCA_963205385.1 Planctomycetota bacterium
GGATGCACATGGTGCGGCTGTGGGAATTCATAGTAGTGGTAATACATGCTCTTCCGCCAATCGTCCGGCGTGTTGCCTGAGAGGACCGGCGTCATGCTGCGGCCTTGCATGTCGTCGGGAATCGGCGCGCCGGCGATGTCAAGGAATGTTTCGGCAAAGTCGAGGTTCATCACCATGTCCGTGTTCACCGTCCCCGGCTTGATCTTGCCAGGCCACCGCACGATGAGCGGGGTGCGGAACGATTCTTCGTACATCCAGCGTTTGTCGTACCAACCATGTTCGCCCAGATACCAGCCTTGATCCGAGGTGTAAACCACGATCGTATTCTCGGCCAGGCCGGCTTTGTCGAGGTAATCAAGGATGCGGCCCACGTTCTCATCCACGGCGTCGACGCAGCGGATGTAGTCCTTCACATACCGCTGATATTTCCATTTCACCAGGTCATCGCCTGACAAATTGGCTTCCGCAAACGCCTTGTTCTCGGCGGCGTAGGCCTTGTCGAACGTTTCTTGCTGCGCCGGCGTGAGGCCTCCTTGCGGCGCTAGCTTCAGGTCATGGGGCGAAAGATGGTGCGCGATAGTCATCTGCTGATCTTTCGCGGCGGTTCCGCGTCCGCTGTAATCGTCGAACAGCGTCTCCGGCTCGGGAAGCGTGACCCCTTTGTACTTATCCAGATATTTTGGGCTGGGTTGCCAGTTGCGATGCGGCGCTTTGTGTTGATAGAGCAGCATGAACGGCTTGCTCTTATCGCGTCCTTCCTTCAGCCACTCGAGGGCCCGGTCGGTGATGATGTCGGTCGTGTAGCCTTCGTGCTTGGTGGTTCCGCCAGGCGACTTCAGCGCTGGGTTGTAGTACGGCCCCTGCCCCAGGAGAATTTCCCAGTGGTCGAAGCCGGTGGGATCGCTCACCAAATGCCACTTGCCGATGACGGCCGTTTGATAACCGGCCTTTTGCATCAGCTTGGCGACCGTCTGCTGCGAGCCATCGAAGCGGTCGCGGTTCGTCGCGAAGCCATTGAGATGGCTGTACTTGCCGGTGAGGATCACCGCGCGGCACGGACCGCAAATGCTGTTGGTGACAAACGCCCGATCAAACCGCATCCCTTCCTTGGCAATGCGATCGATGTTCGGCGTTGCGTTCACCTTGCTGCCATAGGCTCCAATTGCCTGATAGCCGTGGTCGTCGGACATGATAAAGAGGATGTTGGGGCGTTTCGCGTCCGCCGCCGCGGCCCGTCCAGCGGCCGGCGCAAGATGCACCAGGCACGCGAGCACCGCCGCGCAACGAGTCAAAGTTCGCAATGTCATGAATCATTCCTCGAAAGGTCGGGGGACACCAACTCAGCCCAGCCGACTTATTGTGTCGCACAGTAAGGGGAGGGTCAAATCGGTGCGTTTACGGTCCGCTCAGGCGTGGGTACGGTCGTGCTGGGCGGGGAGAATCTCAAATTCCAAGCACCGCAAGCCAAGAAATAGCCAAAAGCAGCCGCACCGCATCCCGCTTGTCTGGATGATGAAGGAGTCCGTTGGACTGCCCGCGCGATGTGTCGATCCTGAGCCATGACGACCCCGTTTTCCGGCTGCTCCCAAAAATCTCGTCCCGAAGGCGCCAAATCGCTGACAAACTGGTAGCTCCGAAGCATAATCAGACGATCCACCCCGCCATGTAGGTGGCAAACTTAACCACTCGTTGACGTTCCACCGTGCTCATGAAATTTCCGCCACGATCGCGCCGCCGTTCACCGTCTCGCCGTCGAGGCCGCCGCTTGGGGGCCGAGCCGCTGGAGGCCCGTCATCTGCTCGCGACGTTTATCGTGACAGACTTGGGAGACGCCCCCGATGCCGATCCCAACGACGGCATTTGCGATATCGACACCAACACGCCGGAACTCGAAGTCACGCTCGCCGCCGCGGCCCAGTGCGTCGCGCAAGACGGCAGCGGAACCATTGTGTTCGCGATTGACGGCGCGTTCTCGCCGCAGTCGTTTGGCGTTCCCGTCACGATCAACGGCAATGCGCACCTCGTCGAGATTGGTGGAACAGGGCTAACGTTGACCGCCGGCGGAAGCGTCACGAATCTCAAGCTCACCGGCAAGCTGGCCGTGTCGGGCAGCATGGCCATGGTGAAGAATAACGAAGTGACCGGCGCGGTGACCTTGAACGTCAGCCATGCCACCATCGACAACAACCTGTTCACCGCGAGCGACGATGCAGGCGTGACGCTGACCGGCGACGACAATCAATTCACCAACAACCGCGTCATCAACGCCGCACTGGACGGGCTACGCATTGTCGGCAGTCGCAACCTCGTGCAAACAAATCAAATCGGCACCGATGGCGCTGCGGATTTTGGCAACGCGCTGGCCGGTATCCACATCCTTGGTGCGAGCACCGTCGCCGCCGATAACCGGCTCATCGGCAACTTGATCTCCGGCAACAACGCCGACGGGGTGCTGATAGAAGGGGAATTCGCCTCAGGGAATAAGGTCGAAGGCAACAGCATTGGTACGAACGCGGCAGGGACAGCGGCGATTGGCAACAGCGGCGCTGGCGTGCGGATCTTCAACGCGCCAAGCAACACCATCGGCGGCGACGTGGCCGCGGAACGCAATCTTATTTCCGGCAATCTGGTCGGCGTGTTGATCGAGTCCGGCTCCACCGACGAAGCGTTGGCCAATCTGATCGAAGGGAACCTCATCGGCACAAATGCCGCCGGCGCCGGCGCGCTCGCCAATGCCTCCCACGGCATTGAAATTCGCTCGGCCAACACGCGCGGCGATACGACCGTGCGCGCGAACATTATCTCCGGCAACAGCGGCTGGGGAATGCTCATTGCCAGCTCCGGCGTGAAAGCATTCGGCAACCGAATTGGCCTGAACTCCGCCGGCACGGCAGCGCTAGGCAATGGCATGGGGGGAATTCGAATTCAAACCGGCAGCGGCGATGACGGCAGTTACAACACGCTCGGCGGTCCCAGCCAAGGGAATACGATTTCCGGCAACAACGGATCCGGCGTCGCCATCACCGGCGACGGAACCGCCCACGATAACGTCCTCTCGGCCAATCTCATCGGCGTCAACGCGGCCGGAACCGCCGCGCTGCCCAATACGCTCGGCATTTCCATCTTCGGCACGGCCAACACCGTTGGCGGCACGGTGGCCAGTTCCGGCAACGTCATCTCCGGCAATACGGGGCACGGCGTCGTCATCAGCGGCAGCACGAGTTCCGCCAACAAGCTCTATAGCAACAACATCGGTTTGAACATCAGCAGTAGCGCCAAGCTAGGCAACGGCGGCGCCGGCGTATTTCTCGATGGCGCCAGCGACAATCGTCTCGGCGACTTGGAAACCAATACCGGCAACGCGATTGCAGGCAACGGCAGTCACGGCGTGTTGATCTCCAGCGGCGCGACCAATAACCTGCTCGCCCGCAATACGATTGGAACCAATAGCAACACCTCCGCGGGACTCGGCAACACCGGCGATGGCGTACATCTGGTCGATTCGCCGCACAACCTGATCGGCCAGGCAACGGTTCCCAACATTATCTCAGGCAATGCGGGCGCCGGCGTCTACATTACAGGCACGGCGTCCACGGCGAACGAGATTCGCGGCAACCTGATTGGCCTGGGGAACAACTCCGTCGTCCGCGCCAACGCACAAGGGGGCATCACGCTCACCGGCGACTCTTCGCAAACAATCATCGGCGGCATCAACGCCAATGAGTTGAACGTCATCTCCGGCAACGACCAGTGGGGCATAGCGCTGAGCGACTCGCACCACAACCGCGTAATCGGCAACTACATTGGCCCCAATATTGCCGGCACTGGGAGCGTCAGCACGACGCAGCAACTCGCCGGCGTGTTGATCGAGAACGGCGCCCACGACAACGTCATCGGCGTCGACGCGCCGGTTGCCGCTAGTCGTTTTAACGTCATTTCCGCCAACGGCGGCAGCGGCGTTGAAGTGCGCGGGGCGAATACTATCGACAACCATATCGCCGGCAACGTGATTGGCCTTGCCGTCGGACTTTCCAACTCGCTCGCCAACCGCGACTACGGCGTGTTGATCCACGACGGGGCGCATCACAACCAGGTGGGCGGCACGCTTCCCGAAGAGTTGAACGTCATCGCCGCCAATCTCGATAGCAACGTCGCGCTCTTGAATCTCGCCCACGATAATACCGTGCTGCAAAATGCCATCGGCTACAACCCGCTCAACTCGGCCACCTATGGCGGCCAGCATGGCGTGCTGATCGATAATGCGCAGGACAACCTCATCGGCGACCCCACCGGCGCGGATGGAAACATCATTCGCGGCAATCCTCAAGCCGGTGTGCGCGTGCAGAACGGCGCCCTCGGCAACCGCATCCTGGGCAACTCGCTGTTTAGCAATTCCGGGCTGGGAATTTCGCTCGATACGGACCTCGCCAACTTGGGCCAGCGCGTCGTGCTGCGGCAAGTGACGCGCACCAACCTCGCCGTCCATGCCAACGCGCAAGTCCTGGGAAAGCCCAACACGACCGTGCGCGTTGATTTCTACGGCAGCCAGTCGCGCGATCCCAGCGGTTTTGGCGAAGGGCAGATTCCGCTGCTCTCGGGAACGGTAAACATTCCCGCCGCCGGCGTGCTTTTGTTCAACGTCGATCTGACGCTGCCGGACGGTACGCCCCCTTACGAATTCATCACGGCCACGCTCACCGACGCCGATAACACGACCTACGAATTCTCCCGCGCCGCTTCGCCAACCTCGATCGTCACCGCCGTCGAGACGCTCACAACCAGCACGCCGACCAACGACGTGCAGCCAATCACGCTCACCGCCCACGTCATCGCCGCTAGCGGCGCGCCCAGCGGGCAAGTGGAGTTCTTCGACGGCAACACGCTGCTGGGAACCGCGAACATCGGCAGCGGAAGCGATGCGAAACTCATCGTGAATCTCACGCAAGGAGCGCATACGCTCACCGCGTACTACCGCGGTTCGAGTTCGCATGCGGCGGCGATCATCAACACGCCGCTTATGGTGAATGTCGTTGTCGGCCCGGCCAACGTCCCCCCGGTCGCCCATAACGACACGGCAACTGTGCTCGAGGATAGCTTTGTGGTCATCAACGTCTTAGGGAACGATGTCGATCCTGATGGCGGCACGATCCTCCCTTCCACCGTCGTCATCACTCAGCAACCAGCGCGCGGCGCGGTGTCGGTCGATCCGATCACCGGCGCCGTCACCTATACGCCCCAGGTGAACTACGACGGACCGGATAGCTTCCGCTACACGGTGAAAGACAATCGCGACGGCGTCTCGAACGCGGCGCTCGTCTCGATCACCGTGACGGATATCCCCGAGCCTTGGCACAACAAGCAGCATCCGCTCGACATCGACAACGACGGCGTTCTCACGGCCACGGACGCTGTGCTGATCACCAACCTCATCAACGCGCGCGGCTCCGGCGCGTTTCCCGCTCCCACGGCGAACGAACCGCCCCCCTACTACGATACGGACGGCGATAACTTCCTCACGCCGACCGATGCCGTTCTCGTCATCAACGCGATCAACGCCGGCGCCAGCATCAACGGGGAAGGGGAACCACTGGAAGCGGTGGAAACCAGCGCCGTCTTGCCCCCAACGCCGAATCCGCTGAGCGCTGCTGGACCAGTTCGATCCGCCAGCCATCCTCCCGCCCCTCCCGGCACGCCCG
>CAUJKE010000295.1 GCA_963205385.1 Planctomycetota bacterium
GTCACGGGACCGTTGTAGCGGCTGTTCGTGTTGCGGCTATTGGTGAAGTAGCCGCCGTTGAGCCACCCACGGACTGAGACGTTGTGACAGTTGTCTTGGTTGAAGAGATACCACTGTGGACAATCTTCGTGCACAGGGCCGCAAGTGTCACACGCTGTGTCGCAACCGGTGTCGCAGCCAAAGTCGCCTGTCAAGGCTGGCTCGGGCTCCGTGGTCGGCGGCAGATCGCTAGGCGATGGCTGGCCATCCTGGGCGTAATAGCTGTGTGTGTAATTCGTTTGATGAACCGACGCCGGTTGCCGCAGTCCCTGGGCAGTCGCGGTCCCCGCGTACACTGCGCAGGAGATGGCGGCTGCGAGCGCCATTTTGCTAAGTTTCATTTCCAGTTCTCCCCAATCCTGTTAGGTTTGTTGCACGCGTCGACGGGTGCGAACCGTCACGCCTGGTGGGCGGGTTGCCTTTGGGAGGGCAGCTCTTGAAATCAGTTGGCTGGCGCTCGGCACTGAACTTAATCCTTAAGTTCGGTCGCCGTATGCTCCCGAGGGTTTGGTCACACTGTTGCTATCGGATGCGCGAATCACCCCAATTCACAACAACCCACGCGGCAAAGCGCAACTTGCAGGCCGCTGGAGCGAGAAACTGCGAAGCCTTGTCGGTTGTACGAATTGTCATTGGCGGCGAGCGAGTCACGCGAGCGTGATTCGAAAATGGCCAGCGCAAGTGGCGAATTTTTCGGCAAAAACCTACAAAATCGCCGTTTGAGAAGCTCTACCGCACGTAGCGAAGATACCGCGCTAAACTGTAACGGTTGGAAGGAACGCGCGCGTTGCGAAGCACATACCTGCGTACACTGGGCGTCGTGGTAGACTTTACGGCTTGCGCGATGATCGCCTCGCGCGGCGCGTGAGGTCTACACGGTTACTCGAACAACGCTTTCACGAACTCGTCCGCGTTGAAGAGGGCTAAGTCCTCGGACTTTTCCCCAGTGCCGATGTACTTCACCGGCAAGTCGAATTGCTTGCGAATGGCGATCACGACGCCCCCCTTGGCAGTCCCATCGAGTTTGGCCAGCACAATGCCGGTGCAGCCTGCGGCGTCTGAAAAGCCCTTGGCCTGGCTGATGGCGTTTTGGCCGGCCGTGGCATCCAGCACCAGGAGCACTTCGTGGGGCGCGCCGTCGATTTGCTTGGTGATCACCCGTCGAATCTTGGCCAGTTCGTTCATCAAGTTCGTTTGGGTTTGCAACCGCCCGGCGGTGTCGATGATGCAGACATCGACGTTCTTTTCGAGCGCTTGCGAGACCGCTCGATGGGCGACGCTGGCGGGGTCGCTCCCCTCGTTGCCGGTCACGATTTCCGCTCCCAGTCGCTCGGCCCAAATCGTCAACTGCCGCACCGCGGCCGCGCGAAACGTATCGCCCGCCCCCAGCAACACCGACTTGCCTTGCTGTTTGAACATGTGCGTCAGCTTGGCGATGGACGTCGTCTTGCCGGAGCCGTTCACGCCGACCACCACCACGATCGTTGGCCCGCTGTTGGCAAACTGGATCGGTTCTTCTGGTTGTTGCAACTGTTCGCGCACCTTCGCGCGGACCGTGCCCAGCACGTCCTGCATGTGCACCACGCGCCCGCGAAACTCCGTCCTCACTTGATCGCGAATCTCGCCGGCGGGGCCGGCGCCCATGTCGGTGCGGACCAGGATCGCGAACAGTTCCGTGAGGAACGCGTCATCGACCAGGCGGCCTTCTTGTTTGAACAGGTCGCGGATGTCGGTGTTGAGAACCTGAGAAGTCTTTTTCAGGCCCTGTTTGAGAAGGTCGAACCAGCCCATGGATGCGAGGGATTCGTAAAAGAGGGGGAAGGGGAGACGAAAGCTGTCGCGCTATTTCTTGTCGCTATTTTTGTCGGTCACGAAGCGATCGAGGATGCCGTTGACGAACTGGGCGGACTGTTTGGCGCCAAAACGCTTGGCTAGTTCGAGCGCCTCGTTGATCGCCACGCGTGCTGGTGTTTCCGTATACAAAATCTCGAAGGCGCCCAAGCGCATCACATTGCGATCCGTCGCCGCCATCCGCGCCAGACTCCAATTGTCCGCCCGCTCGGAGAGCATTTGGTCGAGTTCGCGCCGATTCCGCCGCACCCCGGAGATGAGCGACTGGGCGAACTCGATCAGCCCGCTGTCGTTGCCTAGCCGCCGGCGCACAAACTCCTCCGCCACCGCCGGATTGCGGCTGGGATTGAGATCATCCTCGTAGAGGACTTGCAAGGCCACTTCGCGGGCGCGGCTTCGGCGGGACATGAAACGCTCGAATATCCAAAGCAGTGCCGCCCCAAATTAAGGGCGACCCTGGCAATCGTGGGGACGAACAACGAATCGTGAGCCTCACGCTCCGCGCGAGCAGCCCATCACGGGGAGGGTGAAGACTACCAACGCGACCAGCGGGACAACGACTACGTCATTATAGCGACCAAAGACAATTTGCGGGCGCAGGGTGCGTTAGCGACGCAGTTGGGCGAGCAAATGGGCCATTTCCAGGGCCGCGAGCGCGCACTCGCTCCCCTTGTTCCCCACGATTCCACCGGCCCGCTCCTCGGCCTGCTCGTAGGTATTGCAGGTCAAAACGCCGAACAGCACCGGCACATCGAAATCCAGCGCGAGTTGCCCCAGCGATTGGGCGACTTGCGTGTTGATATGCTGATCGTGGGTCGTCTCCCCTTTAATGACCGCGCCCAGGCAAATCACGGCGGCAAAAGTCTCCTGCGCGGCGAATTGCTGCGCGACGAGCGGGAGTTCCCAAGCGCCTGGAACCCAGGCAATGACGATGGCATGTTCCTCAACGCCCCGACTGGCGAGCGTTTCGACGGCCCCATCCAGCAGTTTGCGGGTGATGGATTCGTTATAGCGCGAAACGACGATGGCGAAGCGCTCGCCGCCGGCGTGCGTTTCCCCTTTGAAGACACTCGGCATGGATTCGGCTTCCGCTGGGTTGAAATTGGTTGGGATCAGCTTATCAAGCCGCTCGCGGTCAACCAACGGGAGGGAGCACCGGCCAAATATCGCTCAGAACTTGCTGGCATCGACCACCAGCCCGTCGCGACGGTTGCCTAGGCGGCGGAGCACTTCCTGCTCGATCGAATAGTTGATCGTGCGGACGGAGCCATCGCACAGCGCCACATTGAAACCGCTGCCGTGGGCCGAACCCCAGATGCGATCGGTGTTGTAACCGTTGCGATCCTGTTGCGGCGCCTGATAGACCCAGCGCACGATATCCGCATTGTCGCCAATGTACATGTTCTCATTGTCGCCGGCGCTTTCGGCGTTTTCGTAGCAATTGGGATCGATATACTTCTCACCGACATACAGCGTGTTGGTTGTGCCGTCGCGGATGTCCGCTTCGCTGGGATAGCTGCCGGGATAGAACATGCCGGTGGAAATCGCCGCAATCTTCGCGAAGGCTGCAGCCCCAGCGCTGGAGGTATTTTGCGTGGCATCTTCGCCCCCGCGATAGTTGAGCGGGCTGCCGCCGTTGTTGGCATCGGTGTAAACATCGCCGCCGTTGCCGGCATAATCCGAGCGCGCGCCGGTTTCGTGCGTGGTCGAATAGCGGGGCTTGCGCTGATCGGGATTCCAGGTGCCGATCTTGTAGAGCTTCGACTTGCGCCGCGAGGGACAATTGAAGCCGGGGATGGCCGTTTGGATCATTTGCGTCCCCGCTTGCTCTTTGGCCGTACCGGTGAGTCCTTTCGCGAGGTCATGCACATTCTCTTGCTCCACATAGGGGAGCGAGTTGTAAATCCACCCGCCGGGTTGCTGCCAATCCTTGGGCATATTCGGATCGCCAATCCACAACCAGCCCCATCCACCGGCGGGAAAATGCCCATACGCGGAGAGATGATTGTGGCCTGCCAGGCCGATTTGCTTCAAATTGTTGCTGCATTGCAAACGCCGCGCTGCCTCTCGCGCCGACTGCACCGCAGGCAGCAGCAAAGCGACCAGAATGCCGATAATGGCAATCACCACCAGGAGTTCAACTAACGTGAAGGCGCGCTGTGGCCGGGAGCGGTGCATGAATAGGGCCCTTGAAAAGTCGCGACGAGATGAGAGGCACCCATTATTAAAGCCTACAACCACGTGCCGCGTCAACAATTTCGGATTCGCGCTTTCGCCCTTTCGCGCTCAGGGCTTGGGTTTTGGCGGGAAGCGTCGCGTAATCGCCAGCACTTCCTCCAGCACGAGGCCGTTGGTTCCCAGTCCCTCGCCTGAATGAATCGTGGCCTCACCGGACCAGTTCGTGAACGTACCGCCAGCCTCTTCGAGAATCGGCTGGATTGCGGCGGCGTCCCACACACTCATGATCGGGTCGATCATCACCTCGGCCCGGCCGGTCGCGACCAACAGGTAGCCATAGCAATCGCCCCAGGTGCGCGTAATCCAAGCGGCTTGATCAAGTTCAGCATACGCTTGGGCCGCGCCACGCTGGGCGAAGGTTTTCACTTCGGAAGTCACCAGCGCCCCGGCGCCGAGAGTGGAGCGCGTCGAAACGCGCGCGGCGGCCGGCGGTGCTTCGCCGCGCCAATGCCAACAACCGGCCCCCTGCGACGCATACACGCCTTCATCGAGACCGGGAATGTAAACCAGCCCAATCACCGAGCGATGGGCGTACTCGACACCAATCATCGTGCCATACAGCGGCACGCCGGAGATGAAGCTCTTGGTGCCGTCGATCGGATCCAGGATCCAGCGGTAGCCGGAACTACCCGCCACTTCGCCAAACTCTTCCCCCAGAATGCCATCTTCAGGGAATGCGGCGGCGATTTCCTGACGCAGCAACTGTTCGGCTTCCTTGTCGGCAATGGTTACAGGCGACGCATCATCTTTACGCTCGACCTCATAGTTATCGCGCTGGAAATACTGCAATGTGTGGCGGCCTGCAGCGACGCCGATCCGTCGCGCGAGGGCTAAACGTGGGCCAAGATTCAACGTAGAAGTAGAAGTGTTCATGCCCCGATGGTAACGGGCTGAGCACCCGCTGAACAGAGCGGTGAATTGCGGCCGAACTCGCCTGGCGCAGCGGAACTTTGCCAAAGCTTCGTGGCATGACGGCGACCGTCGCGCTGGACGCGCCGAAGTTCGCCGGCTTCCGCTACGAGATCAATGTTTCGTCGCACTTGGCTTGGGCGGGTCGAGCAACTGCGAGAGCTTGATTGCTTCGAGTTGCTGCCGGGCGGTAGCGGTCACTTCAGACAGCGCGTCCTGCAATTTGTCGTGCGAGTTTTCGGAGAGCACATCGCCGAGATTGGAGTCGGAGTTGAGCGGGCCATCGATCGCCTCGATGACTTCCAAGAGCGAGACTTCATCGGGAGCCCGCACCAAGGTATAGCCGCCATCGACGCCGCGCGTGGAGCGGAGAATGCCGTGCGTTACCAAGTTGCGCAGAATTTGCAGTAAAAACCGCTCCGGCATGTTGCCATCGCTGGCGAGCTGGCTGCACGGAACTGGTGAGTTCGAGCTGTTTTTTGCAAGCTGCAAAGTAGCTTGAACTGCATACGCGACCGTTCGAGAGAGTTTCATAGAGAGGCGCCTGTCAGTGAACGACTGCCGCGTTGCGCTCGAGCGCAGTAAACCAGTAGGGACTGATCCACCCGCTAGAAAAGTGGCTGTAAACGAGACGCATCTTGCGGACCTCGCAGGGATGGAGACCGGACCTGATTATAGGATGAGCTTCGGAGCACCGCGGGCTTGCGCTGCACCGCAAACATCGCTGCCGCGCCAACCACTTCCGCTCTCTGTATCGGAAATGGAGACTTCGTCCCGCGAGACAAAGCTGGCGTCAGCCCCTCTGTTTACGGAGGGTTAAGATAACAGACCGGAATGAAATGTCAATTAAGTCCTTGACGCCTATCGAAAATATGTTGACCCACCCTGCAGATGGGTCACGGCCTGGGTTTGTGGCGAATTAGCCGGCATCTTCCCGGCCAGCACACCCCAGCGAAAGCCGAGCGTCTCCGGGACCGTTCGGTCGCCACTGGTGATTTCCCCTTTAAATCCCTACACATTCGCCCACTCGGCGAAAACGGGTTGCGTTTTGGCAGCGGTCAATGCAAAACAATTGCCGCTCCTGGCCGCGACGACTAAGATCAAGCTGGACGTAGCCAAAGCCCCCTGGATTTCGGGTGCGCTCAATCGGGCTTTGGCCCTCTATTTCCGAAGTTTTCGCGACTTCTACGGTGAATCCATGCAACCGCGCCGCCTACTCGGTAAACCACGTGCAACCCGCCATCGCGCGCCGCGCCGTTTGCGTTTAGAAGCGCTCGAGGATCGACGCGTCTTGGCGGCGATCGTGATGAGTCCCGACGAGCAGTTGGTGCTCGAGTTGATCAACCGCGCCCGCGCGAATCCCACGGCGGAAGCGGCGCGGCTGGGGATCGGACTCAACGATGGGCTGGCTCCGGGAACAATCTCTCCCGCGGCGAAGCAACCGCTCGCGCCGCATCAGGCCTTGGTGAACGCGGCCACGGCCCATTCGCAAGATATGATCGACCGAGACTTCTTCGATCATGTGAATCCCAGCGGGCAAAACCCCGGCCAGCGAATGCAAGCCGCTGGCTACAGTTGGAACTCCTACGGTGAGAATATCGCGGAGGCTTTCGGCACGCAGCACGTTCACGATATTCTCTTCGAGAGCGCATCGCATCGCACGAACATTCTCGGCGTGAATTTTCGCGAAGTCGGGATCGGCCTGCGCATCGGTGGTTTTTATGTTTATGGCACGGAAAACTTTGGCAGTCGCACCGGCAACCCGTTCATCACCGGCGTGGCGTTCACGGATTCCGTGACGGAAGACAACTTCTACACGCTCGGCGAACAACTCGGCGGCGTCACCATTTCCGCCCAGCGCACAACCGGCGGCGGCGGCGCGCCGCTCGTAACCACGACCGGTCCCTCCGGCGGATATTCGCTGCAAGCGGCGGCCGGAACTTACATCGTCACTGCCTCGGGGGGCGCGCTCGCGACGCCAATCCAACACACGATCACCCTCGGCGCGCAAAACGTGAAAGTGGACTTCATCGTGGCCGCGCCGCCGATCGATCCGGATAGTTTCGAGCCCAACGATAGTGCTCCCGAGGCCACGGTACTCGCGACCGACGCCTACGGCAACTCACTCGCTTGCGGGCTAAGCGTCCACAAGTCGTTCAACGACGACTTCTTTCGCTACGTGGCGCCGGCCAGCGGCGAGCTCACCGTCTCGCTCGATTTGTCGCAGGATCTCGGCGATATCGACCTGTTCGTCCTCGATCAAAACTTGAGCCTGGTCGGTTCCGCGGAAACTCTCGACAAGATTGAAACCGTCACGATCAACGTGGTCGCAGGAGGCGTGTATTACATTCAGGTGCAGGGTTATGAAGGAGCGCGGCACGCGCACTACGATCTGATCATCGACGGCCCCTTGATCGATCCGGCCCGCGTGGATGCCTTCGAGCCCAATGACACATTCGAGACGGCGCATGCGCTTGCTTCCGGGGGCCAAACAATCACCGGCTTGACCAGCCATCGCTTCTCGGATCTGGATTATTTCGCGTGGACGGCCGACACAAGCGGTCCGGTGCTCGTGTCGCTCACCGCCAACGATCCGGCCGGCCAGTGGAATTTGTCGTTGCTGGACGCGGCGCAGAACGAAATCACCGCTACGAGCACGCAGGCTGGAACTGCGTCCGTCGTCCTGCACGCGACCGCGGGCGCGACCTACTATCTCGCAACGCAGGGCACGCCTTGCGGCGCGCCCTTTCAGCCGTACCAACTCGCCATTGAGCCTGTGCCGCCCCCGGTGGCGAACGACGATCGGGTGCTGGCGTTGGTCGGCGGCAGCAGCACGTTCAACCCGCGGGCGAACGATACGCAGGCGGGACCGGAGTTAAGCGTCAACGCCGTCGCCATCGTACAAATGCCGGAGCATGGGGTCGCGGAGGTCGATGCGCAAACCGGAGAAATCACTTATACGCCCAGCGGCGGTTTTCGCGGTTTGGATCGCTTGTGGTACACCGTAACCGACGGAGTGGGGAATGTCTCCGAGCCAGCGAAAGTGCTGCTGAGCGTGGTGGATGTCAATCTCCGTCCCTGGCAAAACCCGCTGCATCGCTACGATGTCGATGGCGATGGCGTCATCGCAGCGGCGGATGCCGTGCTGATCGCGAACACCATCAACGCTCACGGGGTGGGAAGTCTTCCTGTCCCCACGTTGGCGAATTTCCCAGCGCCGTACTACGACGTTACAGGCGACAATTATCTGACCGCAGCGGACGCCGCGGAGACCGTGAACTTCATCAATGCCGGCGGCAGTGGGATCGCGAGCGAACCGGCGCCGGCCGGCGAGCCAGGCTCCCCGTTCGCGGCGTGGGATGCGGGGGAAGATTGGTCGCTCATCGCCATGGCGCGCGAACTCGCGGCGCAGGCCCAGCGCAAGACTTCTGGGGAAGCACCGTTCGAGCGCGACGTCAATCGGCTATTCGCTCTGTTCGCCTAACGCCTGGCGAATGATCTCGTCGATCGACAGCGAACCGCCGCCGATGGAATCGAACACTGCGTCGCTTTGCATGCGCAGGTCATACGCCGCCATGTGAGCCGAGATCTTTGCGATCTCGGCCTCGGTGTATCCGCGGTCGGTCAGGAACTGAATCAGCGGGGTTTGCGATTCGGATTCGGCCATGAGAGCGCTCCAGCAGTTGAACTTCGTCTACTGGGAGTTTAGGGCGCAACTTGACCGGTGATGTGACCAGCAACCGTGCGCTGCCCCCTGGCTTCGCAGCGCGCCTGCTTGGCGCGGTTGCATCACTTGGAGGGCGCGTTTTTCGACGAAGCCGGCGCAGGCTCCGTCTCCGGCGGCGGTAGCAAGAAAGCATGTCCGACCAGAATCGCCGCGCCGACGACGAGGCACATGTCCGCGACATTGAAATTTGGCCAGGGGACGATCTTCCAGCCTTGCCAGGGCGCCGGATATTGGATCAGGATCCAATCCCGCACGTTGTTGTGCCAGATTTCAGGCACACCGGCGGAGTGCCACAGGCCCCAGCGGTCGTACAAGTTGCCAATGATGCCCGCCATGACGAGTCCCAAAGCGAGCACCAGCCACCGATCTCGAATCGCTTGCCCCCACGACAGCCAGACTACGATGCCAATGGCCGCCGCGACGGAGAGGAGCGCGAACAGATGGCTGTAGCCTGCGCCCAAGCCGAACAAGGCGCCGGGATTGCACGAGGTCTCGATGCCGAAGTACGGCTTGAGAATCCAGAAGGCATTATCTTGTTGAGGCAGCCCCCGCCACGCGAACACCCAGTGCTTGGTGAGGAGGTCGAGCGCCGCGCCACAGACAGCGATCACCGCGAAAACGACGTATCGCAAGGCGGCGCGTCCCGACCGTGGCAGATCGTCGACGCGCGTGGAGTTAGCGGTCTTCAAGCTTGCTGGCACACTTGACGCAGAATGGAGTGAAGGGAATTGCATTGAGTCGGGTCTTAGGAATCTTGCCGCCGCAATCCAGGCAGACACCATAAGTTCCTTCTTCAATTCGCTCAAGAGCGCTTTCGATTTGCTCGAGCGCCGTCTCCTCGGTTTCCATGAGGCTCAGCGTGAATTCCTGCTCGAAATTGTCCGTGCCGACATCCGCCATATGGATCGGCATGCTGGACAAATCGCCGCTGGCTTCGCTCCGAGTCTTATTGAGCGCCGCATCCGCCATGGCGCTCACGTCCCCTCGCAAGCGGGCGCGCAGCTTAAGCAGCAATTCTTTGTAGACTTTCGTTTCAACTTTTTTCATCACATCCTCGACTGGCAGTTCCTGCGAAATTCACGAGGCGGAAACATCACAGAAGGAGCAACCATCCCTACCGCCAGGCGGCACGAGGGAGGCGAAATGGCGATTTCACATCGTTCTTGCTATAGCCCAGCAATTATACGCAGGACCGACATCAGTGTCAAAGATTTCGCTGCCAGAATAACCCCTCATGTGGGCGAGCGAAACGCTCCGCGAAGTAACCCGTGCTCAAGCACGGGCCTAATACCCGCCTGACGGCGGGAAAGGACCGTGAACGGCCCTGAATACCGATGCTTTTGACCACGCACGCCATCGCTTGCCCCCGCTAATGACGGCCCTTATTAGCACCGCTGCCCAATCATCGCGGCAGCGATTCCCCAGGGGCGTTTACGCTCCTTCTCCGCGCAGCGGTCTTAGGCCCGTGCTTGAGCACGGGTACGAACGGCCAAACCTGATCCTGTATTTCAGGGGCGTTTACGCCCCTTCTCGCTGCGCGGCTTCAGCCATGGAATTGCGCCCGGAGGTGTGGGCGAAACGCGTTGTTTTGGGTAAGAAAGCCCCAGTCGTGTGATACCAACCGGTGGGGCCTGGCAACGTGCTCCTGGTGAATAATCCGGACCAGACGCCCGCGACCTTCCTACGGCGTTTGATTAACCTGCGGTGGGGTGCTGCCAAGTTGAGCGAGCACCTGGAGGACGCCGTTGAGATGGGCCAGGCGAGGGCCGTAGCGGTCGACGAACTCGTTGAGCATGAAATCCCCATCGACGAGGCACTCTTCGTTCTCAGCGATCTCTTCAGTGAGGTTGTCGAGAAACTGGGTTTGCACGCGGCTCAGCGTTTCAGCGGCAATCCGACAATTATTGGCCAACGCGGGGTTGGCTTGCTTCCATTGCCCCAGTTCTTGCTGGCGTTGCTTTTGTGCGGCCGAAAGCTGGCTATTGACTTCTTCGAGGAGTTGGTTCTGCTTCTCCTGATTCGCAAGCATCATCCGCAGCAGCGTAATCATCTCCGAGGCGGGGTCCGCGCTGGAACTGACCTTATTCATGCTGGGGTCAGCGGTGACGTCGATACTGAACATGGACGAGAATTGGCGAGGGTCAACGGACATCGGTTTTCGGCTCCTGAGAAGTGTTCCCCTAATATAGTCGCTGACGCGCGCCACTGTCGAGCATTTCGTCCCGAGCTTCTCCACTGCCCCACGCGGCCGAGTTGGGAAACCGGCGCTGCGCCTCTATGGTCGGGGGACTTCAGCTTCGACTTAGACGCCGCTTGCCCCCGCCCGCGCACGACCGTTCTGAGCGGCAGACACGTTAAAGTCCACCTCGCCGCACGCCCGATGGATCAAAGGGCCGAGCGGCCAGCCCCAGCCCGGCTAATCACCCCCCCCTGCTCATTCCTCCTAGATGTGCTTACCTGATGAGTTCGACGGGACCAAAGTCGTTATTTGCCATTGGATTTCTAGCTGTTTGCGACTACGGCGACGCCGGTTTGTGCGGCGGATTCCTGGTGCTTAACAGCGCCGGGCGACCGCTCGAATTCCACTGCACCGCGCCGGTCAAAGCCAATCGCGCCCAGGAAATCCTCTACGGGCCGACCTTGCGCCCCTTCCTCTTTGGCGAGCAGATTGGACGGACGCTTGTCGAACGCTCGAAGCTATCACCGCAACTGGTGGTGACGGACGCGGAACCGGTGCTCGCGGCCCGGCCGTTGCTTTCGATGCCGGTGATTTGTCTGGCGAGCGCGGAAGAACCTCATCAGCGGCCTGGTTTTTCGCTCGGGGAACAGTTCGTGTTGATCGACGCGGCGCACCCCCACGATCGCGAAGCAACCCGCGCTGCCTGGGAGCAGTTCGAGGGACTCGATTTGCAAGAACCGTTCGGGCGAATTCGCGAGGCGTTGGACGAGTCGCGCAAGGCGGCTTAGGAGCAGGCCGCTTCCAAATGCCGCTGCCCGCAGCGTTGCCTGCATCGATGGATTTTTCGCGATTCCCGCCCGTGGCACGCGCGAGTGTGCCTATTACCTTGGAGTCTCGACTTGGATCAACACGCGCTCGAGATCACCGCGACCCCGCTGGACATTCCGATCGACCTGTTCGCTGGCGGTTGGAATGCCGGGCTTGCGCGTGCGCCGAAACTGGAAGTCCAGACCCTTGATTGGACGCCGGCAACACCGCGCGCGATGACGTTCAACCTGAAGTCGCTCAAGATCCCGACGTTCAGCTACACATTTCCCGCAGCGCTAGAGGCCGCGCCGGCGAAGTCCGCAGCGCCGCCGGGGTCGCCACCGAAGTCGCCACTGAAGTCGCCACTGAAGTCGCCACCGAAGTCGCTCCTGGGCGCGCCGCCGGCGGACGGCGCGAAGCGCGACCGCATCACGCGGCTGAAACCTCCCGGCGACTTGATCAAGCTGGAGGACCGGCTGTATTACTTGTTGCAGCCGCCGCTGGAATCGCTGGTGCATTCCAACGCGCTGAGTTTTCCGTTCGAGCCGTTTCCCTACCAGATGCAAGGGATCGCGTTTCTCTTCCCGCGGTATTCAGCGATTCTGGCCGACGAAATGGGGCTCGGCAAAACGATGCAGGCAATCAGCACGATTCGCTTGCTCTTATGCTCCGGCGAGTTGCGGAGTGTGCTGCTGGTGTGCCCCAAGCCGCTAGTGAGCAACTGGCAGCGCGAGTTCGCCGCGTGGGCGCCGGAAGTGACGCTCAGCGTGATCGAAGGGGACCAGCACAAACGCCGCTGGCAGTGGGAAGAGGTGAACGCGCCGGTCAAGATTGCCAACTATGAACTGCTGATGCGCGATCGGGAGATTGTGAGCGACGGCAACGTGCACTTTGATCTGTGCGTACTCGACGAAGCGCAGCGGATCAAGAATAAGAGCAGCGCCACAAGCCAGATCGCGCGGTCGATCTCGCGGACGCGCAGTTGGGCGCTCACCGGCACGCCGATCGAGAACTCGCCGGAGGATCTGGTCGGCATCTTCGAATATCTTTCGCCGGGCTATTTGCAGTCGGAAATGCCGGTGCGGCGCATGGGGCAGCTCGCGCAGGATTATATCTTGCGACGCACGAAGGATATGGTCATGACCGACCTGCCGCCGAAACTGTTCCGCGACGCCGAACTCGATCTCTCGCCGCAGCAACGGGCGACCTACCAAACGGCCGAAGACGAAGGGGTGGTGCAATTGAACGAGATGGGGGACTCGATGAGCATTCAGCACGTGTTTGAACTCGTGCTGCGGTTGAAGCAAATCTGCAACTTCGATCCCGCGACCGGCGCTAGCGCCAAGCTGGAACGGCTCGAAGCGGACCTGGAAGAGGTCGCCGCTAGCGGCAAGAAGGCGATTGTCTTTAGCCAATGGGTCAGTTCGTTGACGCAGATGAAGGACAAGCTGGCGCGGTTTCATCCGCTGGAGTACCACGGCAAGATTCCGTCGAAGAAGCGCGACGCCGTGATTCAAGAATTCAAAACCGACCCTCGCCGCCATGTGCTTTTGATGAGTTACGGTGCAGGGGCCGTGGGTTTGAATTTGCAGTTCTGCGGCTATGTGTTTTTGTTCGATCGCTGGTGGAATCCGGCGGTGGAAGATCAGGCGATCAACCGCGCTCACCGTATCGGCGCGAGCGGGCCGGTGACGGTCACCCGCATGCTGGCCGTGGATACGATCGAGCAGCGGATCAACGAAGTGCTCGAGCAGAAGCGGCAGTTGTTCGACATGATCCTCTCGGAGACAGGCGCGCCGTCGAACGCGGGGTTATCGGCCGCTGAAATCTTCGGGCTGTTCAAATTGCGCACGCCTAAAGGCCCGCTGAAGACGGCGGCGTGACGAGCTTGTTCTTCGCGCGGTATACTCGACGGCTATGGATACCGCCCGTCCCCCGCTGCCGCCGATCTCCGATTCCCCCTGGTTCTGGCTCTACACGTTCGCCACGTTTGGACTGGTGCTGCTGGTGCTGATCAGTCCCAAGTTCGATGCGCGGCGGGTGCAGCAAGAGCGGCAGTATCAAGGGCGGGCGCGAGCGCTGCAACAGCGAATGGGGGAAGAGCCGGATGTACCGCTCTCGACCACCGGGCACACCTGGCTGACGCTCCGTCCGCTGTATGTGGTGCTCGGCGGGTTGATTACCATCGGCTGGGTGACGCTCTGGTGGCAGCGCTGGCGAGCGCACAGGAAGTAGCTGGATATGAATAGTCTGCTCGAAAGTCCAGGTCTGATTCTGTTCCTTGGCGGGCTAACGCTGGCGATTATTGCCGGCGGTTGGTATCAAACGCAGCGCAAGGAGCTGGTCTTCGCGTTTATCGCCGCGGCGGTGATTTTCGGCGGGCTGTTCGCGCTGGAGCGGTCGATCGTCACCGAGCGAGAAGCGGTCACGGCGACCATTCACAAAATCGCACGCGACGCCGAAGCCAACGATATCGACGCGCTCGTGAGTCACTTCCATAGCACAGCGCAGCAACATGCTAGTCGGTTGCGCACCGAACTGGCGATTTTTCACGTGGACCGCGTCAGCATCAAGCCGAATTTGAAGGTCGAGTTGCTCAGCGGCCGGTCGCCACCGCAAGCGAAGGCGACGTTCAACGCGGTCGCGGTGATCAGCGACAAGAGCGGCGTGATGAAAGAACGCCCCATCCCGCGCTTCGTCACCGCATACTTCGAACTGGAAGATGGCCAGTGGAAGTGCGTGGACTACAAGCACGAAGACGTCACGGCTGGCATGATGGCGCAGCCGCTTGAGGAACAGTAGGAGCTCGCGCTTAAGTTCCGCCCATGCCGCTCGACGGCGGATACGGCACGGCCGAGGGGCGCCATTGGCCGCGGTTGAGCGGGTAATGCTCATCGCTATAGGGATAGACGCCTCCCTGGCCGGGAAAACCGAGGCCTGGATTGTTCGGCACCGCGGGACTGGTGAGCGCCGCAGGCGGAATGCCGCCGCCACCGAATCCGCCGCCCCAGGGTCCGCCGACACCACCCCACGGTCCCCAGCCTCCGCCGCCGCCAAGCCCGGCGAACGGCGCGCCCCAGAGTTGATAGGGAACCGAGTACGGGCGATAGGGATATCGCCATTCGCCATAGGGACGGACGGGGTTGCCCCACTCTTCGACGATGTGCAAGTGATCGATGCTGCGCCCTTGCTGCAAGCTGCTCCGGGTGTGGCGATAGCCGCTTTGCGTGTAGTTGTTGCGCTGGGTGTTATAGACCGGCCCGATCGGCGTGTACTGCGTGACGCGCTCGCCGGTCGTGGGGTTGTGCGTGTAATACGAGGGGGCCGTGATCCAATCGGCGGCGCTAGCGCGGCCAGCGAATAGTAGTAACAACGCGAAGGCCAGAAGGGTGCGAATCATGATGTCTACTCAAAATGTCAAAGTTGCGAATCTGCGATGTTGGCCTCCGTGCGTGTGGTATTTGCGGGCTTGGTCGTCGGGTCTTGCAGCGTCTGGCGAAGCTACTGCTTCGCGGGGCGTTCGACCATCAACTCTTGCGTCTGCGGGTCGAAGACATACTTCTCGCCGGGCGGAAGCTGCGGCAGCTTGATTTGATTGGCGGCGATGATCTCCTGCATGAACTCGTCGTGCGAGGCTGGGCCTTGGTTATCGTGCAGGGCTTTATAAATGTTCATGGCGTGGGGAATTTGAATATCGAACGCGACCATTTGCGGCGCGCGCCAGTACTGTCGCACCGGCTCGGTGATGATCCCGCCGCCGTAGTCGCGCCCTTTCGCCCCCACGCCTGTATCGGCGACGACGCGCTCGGTCGGCGGAGGCGCCGCGACTTGTCCCGCAATCGGCGGCGGCTGCACCATCGGCGGTTGCACCGGCGGAGTCGCTTTCTTCGCTTCACAACCCACCGCCGCGGCGGCGAGCGTCACTCCCGCCAACCAGAGTTTCAGGTGTCGCATCGTCCCCTCCGTAGCGTCTGTTTCGGACCGTCATTTCGTGTTGAGCTTCAAATCCCAGTCGGCCATCACTTCTAATTGCGGCCGCTTCGTCATATCGAACTGCAGCGGCGAGACCGTGACGTAGCCGTTGGACAGGGCCGTTAAATCGGTTTCGTGCGCGGTCGGCTTGGGTGGTGGATCGTTCGTTGCCCAGTAGTATGTGCGCCCTTTGGGGTCGGTCCGCTTGAGGTAGCCGTCGCCGTAATGGGCAATTCCCATCGGCACGACCTTCAAGCCTTTAGGCGAGGTCAGCGCCGTAGTCGGCATGTTCAAGTTAAACAGTTGCGGTTCCGCGCTCTTCTTGGCTAACAGTTGTTCGATGACGTCCCAGGCGATGTCGGCGGCTTTTGCATAGTCGGCCTGCTCGTTGTATTCGAGCGAGACGGCGATGCTGGTGATGCCGAAAAACGCCCCTTCAATGGCCGCCGCCACCGTGCCGCTATAGAGCACGTTGATGCCGGCGTTAAGCCCGCTGTTGATCCCGCTGATGACAATGTCCGGCCGCCGCGGCAGCAGTTCCGCCACGGCGATCTTCACCGAGTCGGCGGGGCTCCCATCGACGGCCCAGCCGCGCCGGCGATTTCCCTGATAAACCTCTTTGCAGACGAGTGGTTGGAGAAAAGTAATCGTGTGCGCTACGCCGCTTTGCTCGGTCGTCGGGGCGACAGTGACCACTTCGGCCACCTGCCGCAGCTTGTTCTCCATCGCCTCGAGGCCGGGAGCGTAGATACCGTCGTCGTTGGTGAGGAGTACAAGCACAGGCCCGAGCCAATCCATGTAAAGAGGGCGAAACTTCCCTGCGAAGACACAGGTTTCAGCATAATTGGAGGTTGCGGAGAAATCAACCAAATAGACCGTAAGTCGCGTGAAAATAGTGACTTGCAGCTTAGGCGCGACAATCGCTGCCCGGCCCTGACCGCCCGGCTTTGACACAGGTTTTGGCCGCCTCCTACGCGCCGCGCGATTGCGGCTCTAAAATACGCGGTTCGCTTCCCGCGGCTGTTGCCGGCGGGTTTTTTCATTCACAGGGAGAGGCCCGGATGACTAGCACCGCCACGCCGGAGTCAGGCCAGCTCAGCATTGCGCGCGAGCGGGTGCTCGTGCTCGACTTCGGTTCGCAATACGCGCAGCTCATTGCTCGCCGGGTGCGGGAGCAAAACGTCTATTGCGAGATCGTGCGGCACGACCTCTCCGCCGCGCAGATCGCCGAACATGCCCCGCGGGGACTCATCCTCTCCGGCGGGCCTTCCAGCGTGTATGCCCCCGGGGCGCCGAAGTGCGATCCGGAACTGTT
Organism: Planctomycetota bacterium; assembly: GCA_963205385.1. Lineage (GTDB taxonomy): Bacteria > Planctomycetota > Planctomycetia > Pirellulales > Pirellulaceae > JAEZGD01. The sequence continues at coordinate 17,038 of CAUJKE010000295.1, forward strand.
CAAGCTCGGCATCCCGGTGCTCGGCATTTGTTACGGCATGCAACTCGTGTGCGATACGCTCGGGAGCCAGGTCACCAGCGCTCCCGCCCGCGAATATGGCCGCGCGAAAGTGAAGGTGCTGTCACACGACGGGCTCTTCGCCGGCGTGGCTGATGAGATGGACGTCTGGATGAGCCACGGCGATCAGGTGACCAAAGTCTCCGACGACTTCATCGCCTTGGCCAAGACGGCGACGTGTCCCATTGCCGCGGTGAAACACAAATCGCTGCCGGTCTTTGGGTTGCAGTTCCATCCCGAAGTGACGCACACGCCGCAGGGCAACTTGCTGCTGCATAACTTCCTGTTCGGCGTGTGCGGTTGCACGGGAACCTGGCGGCTGGGAGATTTCGCCAAGGAGGCGGTCGCGCAGTGGCGCCAGCGGATCGGCGAGGGGCGCGTGATTTGCGGCCTCTCCGGCGGGGTCGATTCGGCCGTGACCGCCGCCTTGCTCTACGAGGCGATTGGCCCGCGACTTTCGTGCATCCTGGTGGATAACGGCTTGTTGCGGAAGGACGAACAAGGCGCCGTGGTCGCCGAGTTCACCAACCATTTCAAGGCCGATTTGCATGTCGTCCACGGGGAAAAGCGGTTCCTGAAGGCGCTCGCAGGCGTCAAAGAGCCGCAGGAAAAACGCCGCCGCATCGGCCACGTCTTCATCGAATGCTTCAAAGAGGAAGCGGCGAAGATCAAGGATGTGCAATATCTCGCGCAGGGGACGCTCTACCCCGACGTGATCGAATCCGGCGCCGCGCAAAACGGCAACGCCGCGACGATCAAGTTGCATCACAATGTCGGCGGATTGCCGGCGGAACTGGGCTTCGACCTGGTCGAGCCGCTCCGCGACCTGTTCAAGGATGAAGTTCGCCGCTTGGGGGGAGAGCTTGGGCTGCCGGATGATCTCATCTGGCGGCATCCGTTCCCCGGCCCGGGGCTGGCGGTCCGTTGTTTGGGGGAGGTGACGAAAGAACGGCTCGAAATCCTGCGGGAAGCCGATGCGATCGTCGTTAATGAGATCAAAGCCGCTGGACTTTATCGCCAAACGTCCCAGGCGTTCGCCGTGCTGCTGCCGGTGCAAAGCGTCGGCGTGATGGGAGACGCCCGCACGTATGAGGACGCGGTCGCGGTGCGGTGCGTGAACACCGACGACTTCATGACCGCCGACTGGTCGCATCTCCCTTATGAGTTGCTCGCGCGCATCAGCACGCGGATCATCAACGAGGTGAAAGGAGTCAACCGCGTTTGCTACGACATTAGCAGCAAGCCGCCGGCCACGATTGAGTGGGAGTGAGCGTGTTGTCTGCGTGGGGGGGCGAGGTGCTTATAGTGCTAGCTTGCCACCCGTTTGTGGCGTGTGCGCGCGCGGCGGTAGCGATACCCTTCTAACGGGTTATGTGCTGCTAATGGCTCGTCGTGGCCGGATTTTGCTATATTAGGTAAGTCGTTGACGTGTAAAGAGTTATATTTTTTGGCGCAATTTGACTAGCGCTAATAATCGCCGCCAATGGAAGGGGGTCCGTTGGATTTCGTGATGGATGCAGGGGGTGTGCGCGCCGCGGCTGGGGTGAAAAAATGTCGCTAATAATGAGCGTCAAAGGTGGGGGGCCTGGGCGAAGGTCCAGCTTAAGGGACTTCTTCACCATCGGGACGAGCCCGATGGGGTCGTGATGTGGGGGCGCGTATTGCTTTAGCTCACCAACTGGCTCACCACCCGCACGAGGC
>CAUJKE010000296.1 GCA_963205385.1 Planctomycetota bacterium
CGGATAGAGACACGATAATTGCACCTATCGTGCAGTGGTGCAACCCAGCGTTAGCTAGGTGCAACCCTAGTCGGTGTCAGGTAGGGGATTGGCGGTCGCCTCAATAGCGGGGGCTTCGACCGTGTCGGTGGGCATGGAGCCTGGCAGGATCACGACCTGGAGGTTGTTCTGGACGGTCGGTGCGGCGAACTGAGCGGCCACCTGGGCGAGTGTACCGTCGAGCTCGGCTTGCATCCGAATAGCAGTAAGTGCAGTCTTTGCAACAGATGATAGACCCTGCCGGTCCCCATCTGCCTCTGCCTCGGCGACCTGGCGTTCGAGTGGCGCAAGGAGTTGCTCAACACGGGAAATGTGCCTCGCTCCGAGTACAGCCGCTTTCGCAAAGCCGTTCTCGTCTGCAAGATTGTTTGTAACGCCGAGTGCAAGTTCCTTGATTTTTGCAACTTCGCTTACAAGCTGAGCAGCCCTTTTCTGTTCACGCACTTGCGAGGCGAGGTTGCCGATCAATTGACGCGAAACCGTAGGCGAAATCCATCGCGCAATCGAGGCGGGTGATTCGCCTTGCAGTATGGCGTCAATGACCTTTTCACGCTGCGGGTGGTTAGCGAGGAAGCCCAGCCCGCGTTTGGCTTGCGGGTAGCCGTGAGGGGTTAGGCGCGCTTGCGGCTGGGTGGCGTCGGGAGCGCTCATCGGCTCGCCTTTGGGGCTTCGCAGTCAGCGTCCGGCCGGCGTTGAGCCGCGCGCAGGATTAGGGCCTCGACCACATCGGCCTTGGACTGGTCGTCGCGGTCGGCGATGCGGGTGAGTGACGCAATAGTGGACGGCCGCAGGCGCACAGTGAGGCGCGCGGAGCGCTTGTCGCTGTTTTCGCGTGTTTGTGGTCCTCGCAGTCCCATGGTTCGATCCTACCATAACTTAGCAAGACAAAGTTTATTTGTCCTGTTTTCATGGTGTTACAGGAAAACAAGGCGAGAGCGCAAAACTTTGTCTTGCATAGTTTCTGTGCTTGTGGCACGATAAGACCGTGGACAGCAATTATCAGATGGTACAGATGATAGCGGCGGCGGCGCAGATCGTTGGCGCGCTGCTGCTGGCGGTGGGAGTGGTTGGGGGAATTCTGAGAGCGAGAGGAGAGCGGTAATCATGAAAAGCAGGAAGATGACGCGCGAGGAAGCCATTGCCCGCGTCGAACGAGTTAGCGAGGAACGCTGGGACCTTTACCGCGCGCTGGATTGCGTCCTGAGCGGCGCCCCGCTCGCGAAAGTCACGCTTGACGAGGGCGCCTACGGTGGCATGCGTGGCGCGAAGTACACATTCCGCGCGTACGACCCGAAGCTGACCAATGGGCAGGGCCTACTGATTGTGCAGACATTCGCGGTCGCGTCCACTGGGCAACGTGATTCGCACACGGTCATCTGGGGCGACAACTTCAACCCCGAGTATGATCTGCGCGCGTTCCCGGAGAGCGCATACACCTACCTGGCGCGCGATGCGGCGCGGCTGCTGCGCGACCAGATGGAAGGCCGGAAGGTAGCTTGAATCCTCCCACGGCTGCCTGCTGGCGGCCGGAATGAAGGGTTGGACGGAAGGAGAGAATATGAGCCAAAACGAAATGACCGATGTGGCGATTGTCCAGAACGCTGAAATCTGCGGTATGCGGGTAGTCTCGCGCGGATTCGACCTGGCAAACCGTGTTTTGTGGCGCATGAAACAGCGCGTGCGCGAGCGCTTCCCGTACCAGAACGCTTTCACGGGATGGGATATGCGAACACCCGAGTATCGCGCGCTGATGTTGGCTGAACGCGCGATTGTCGAGTGTGCGCGGGAGAGTTTTGAACTGGAGCGCGCCTGAATGCCCATAGGCCGCATTCCCACGAGTGCGGCCCGGTGAGCAGTCAAGCGGCCCGTCCGATGCTGATACACCGGGCGGGCCTGAACACCACAGAAAGTAGAGGTTTCTGGAATGTCTGAACAGAATTGTACCCGATGGTCCGAAATGTTGAAAGAAGCGGTCAGTAAGCCTGGGGTTGTCAGCGCTGCTTACCGCGCGTTTCACAACTACTCGCTTGGCAATCAATTGCAGGCGATGTTCCAGTGCTCAGAGCGCGGCATCGAGCCGGGCCCTATCGCCACCTTCCCCGCATGGATCGAGAAGGGTCGCGCGGTGCGCAAGGGACAAAAGGCGATCTCCCTATGGATGCCGATTACCGGCAAGCGCACCGTCGAGACGAAAAACGACGCGGGCGAAGTGAGCGAAACCGAAGTAGGGTATACGCGGTTCATCCTGAAAAATCGGTGGTTCGTGCTGAGCCAAACCGAAGGCGAAGAGTTCATGCCCGAGCCTATCGGGGAGTGGGACGCCACGCGAGCGCTTGCCGCTCTCAATATCGAGCGTATTCCGTTCACCATGACCGATGGCAACTGCCAAGGTTACGCGAAAGACCGTCAGATTGCCGTGTCGCCCATCGCGCACCACCCCGAGCGCACAACCTTGCACGAGATCGCGCATATTGTGCTCGGCCACACCGCTGAACTGATGGCCGATTCCGGCGAGATGACGCCGAGAGATATTCGCGAGTTGGAAGCCGAAGCCACTTCGATGCTTTGTTGCGATGCGCTCGGGCTTCCCGGAGTCGAGGAGTCGCGCGGCTACATTCAGGGATGGTTCAAGGGTTCGGAAGTGCCCGAAAAGAGCGCGGCGCGTATCTTCAACGCGGCTGACGCGATTCTGAAGGCCGGTAAGGCGGTGCGCTCATGACCGCCCGCACGCTGGCCGCCGCCCTGATGCTTGCCGCCCCCACGCTTGCCGAAGTGCGGCCCACGACCACCTGGCGGTACTCCGTCGCGGCCCTGGCCGCCGCAAACGCCGCTGACGCGCATTCGAGCTGGCGCGGGGCGGAGGCCAATCCGCTGCTCGCCGATAGTGCCGGCCGATTCTCTCATCGTGGCCTCGCCGTCAAAGGTGGCATTGCCGCTCTGAACGTCGGCGTGCAGTACATCGTCGTTCGTAAGTGGCCTAAGCTCGCCAAGCCGCTGAGCTACGTGAACTTCACCGGGGCGGCCTTCACTGGCGCCGTCGCCGCGCGCAATTACGGGGTGCGGCCATGAATGCCCGCGATTTAGCCGCCAGCGTTGAGCTGTTTGCGCCGGATGACCTCGCGCAAGTCGAGCGCTCCGCGCGCCTGGATCGAGAGCGCCTGGAGGCCGACCGGTTATCGGCGGAGTTCCGGTCACCGCTGCACCGCAATAATCTGCGCCGGGCGCTGAAGCGTTCGAGCGCGCCGGAAAACATGTTCGGGCGAGAGATCGCCGAACAGGAAGGGTTATTCTCATGAGCGCACAAGAGAGCCTATTCGATATTCTGTTCGCGGCAGAGCCACCGAAGCCGGTGGTCGCGCCTCAGGCGCTGGCGAAACCCGCCCAACGGCATTACTGGCGTTGCCCCGATTGCCTCAGTGTGAGTGTGACGGAGGGCCCGGTCGAGGCCGTACTGCCGCGCGACGCCTGGGGACGAATGCTGAATTGCGCGCTGTGTGGCGTGCGGTGCGAATACATGGGGCGGGTGAACATCCGCACAATGCGGCTGGAGCAGACGCGGGAGGTTTGCGCCTGTAACGAGAAGTGCCAGAGTGCGACCGGACCGAACTGCTCCTGCATCTGCGGCGGCGCGAATCATGGAGTGTCCATGTTCGTCAAGGTGGTTTGCTCCACGTCGGCGATACCCGAAATCACGCCAATCGACCGTAAAGCGGAAGTCCGCCGTGATGAGTACCGCGCCGCGCTGAAGGCGGCCCGCGAACGGATTGCGTGGGCCTTTGCGGCCATGGAGCGCAAGCGACAGGGCGCGTATCTGGCCGATCAAGTCTACTGGCCCGCGCGTGAGGCGCTGGCGGCGCTGGCCAACGCGAAACAGCGGGCGCAGCATGGCCCACGCCTGAAGGCGTTAGCGAAAGTTGGGGTGCGGCCATGACCCTCCCCGACGCCTTTGTAATCGGCTTCGCCTGCGGGGCCGCAACCGTGGTTTTTCTGATCGGCCTCTACCGCTGCACGGTGGGGCACGCTGAAAGGGGAATGTGATGCTACTGACAGAGAAAAATACGACGACCGTTGACCGTCGAATTCGACGGGACTTCGCAAGCGGCGATCTCGGAAGAGTTCACCGCAAGATTGAAACGACGTTTGAGCATGGGCAATGGTGGGTTTCCTGCCGGAATTGCTCCTGTCAGTTTTCCGTCTGCGATACAAATGGACCGTTCGACTTTGAACAGGTCAGCGGCGGCGATCCGCTCCTGTGCCCGGATGAGGATTAGCCCGCTAGTCCAGCCTTCCGCCCGTTCGCAGACGGGCGCGGGGCCGGGATTCCGGCAGGAGGAAACGATGACGATTTACAGCTATTCCGAAAACTGCACGATGGCGGGCCGCGTGGCCGCAATCGACCCCGAGCCGGATGAAGTCTCCGGCGATTGGTTCCTATGGGGCGAGGGTACGGAAGCCGAGCTGATTGCTCGCGCAAAAGAGTCGCTGAGCAATCCGAAGCTGAGCCCATTTACGCACAAGTGCGACCGTTTCGCGGCTGAACGGCTGGGCGCGGCTTCATTTGACCGCTCCATTGGCGAGTGGTCGTATTCGTGGAACGAAAGCGAGGATGAATCCGCATGACGACCATCAACCGCCCGGTGCGCCGGGAAACCGCCATCGAAACGAGGGACGCGGGCAAGCGGCGTCCTATCGTCTTGACTATTTACCCCGGCTACCTGGAGATCGGGCTGAAGGGCACGCGCCGCCGCATGACGGTGGCGTATGAGGCGCTGTACCATCTGGCGTGCAAGCAGGAAGCGGCGCGCCTACGGCTGGAGAAACTCGAAGCAAAGAAGGCGAGGAAGCGCGCATGACGCTCATCCTGCTGATTCTGTGTGCCACCGCGCTCTACGCGCTCGCGGTGTGGATCGAGAGGGGGAACGATGGATAAGCCGGAGCCAATCGAGATGACCGCCGCTGAGTTCTGCGCCGCGCTCAACGGCCAGTGCATCGCTAATGCCATGCACACATTTGCCGAGAATACCGAATCCGGCCACGCAGAATTGCTGATCGCACTTGAAAGCGGGCGGACGCTGAGAATTATTGCTTCGTCCGATACCCGCGAGTGGCCCGGTTCTTTTGAGGTTTTCGACACAAGCGAGGGGGAGATCACTCCATGAGCACGGCCATTGTCCCCATCCGGGCCACGCCGGACTACTCGCCCGCCACCGAAGCGGCGCTGAGCGGAATTGCTTCCCCTCACACTCGCCGGTCCTACGATACCGGCATCCGGCAGTTTTGCGCCTGGCTCGGCGGTGATGCAATCACGCCGGCCGCCATCCGCGCCTACGTCGATCACCTGGCTGGCGAAGGGGCCAGCTCGGCCACGATCAACCTGCGCCTGGCTGCCGTGCGGCGGCTCTGTGTGGCGCTGGAGGAGTCCGGGAGGCTCGACGGGTCCACCCTCGCCCGGATTACGCGCCTGAAGGGCCGCAAGCGCCACGGCGTGCGGCTCGGGCTGTGGCTCACCGAGGCGCAGGTGCAGGCGATTGCGGACAAACTCAACGATCCCCTGGATCTGGCTATCCTGGCCCTGCTCTACGGAGCCGGGCTGAGGCGCGAGGAAGCCTCGGAGTTCCGGGCCGCCGATCTGACCCGGCGGGACGGTTGTTGGGTGGTCCGCGTGGCCCACGGTAAAGGCGACAAGGAGCGGGCCTTCGGCGTGGCCGATTGGGTAGCCGACGCGCTACTGGCGGTAGCGGGCGAAGGGCCCGTGCTGAACCTGGGCGTGTCGGGCATCTACCGGCGCGTCCAGCGATTCGGCGAGTTGATCGGCGTCGAGGGCCTAGCGCCGCACGACCTGCGGCGAAGCTGCGGCCGCCACATGCTGAACGCCGGGGCGGATCTGATGCAGATTCAGTTGATGTTCGGGCACGCTGAGGAAGCGACCACGCGGCGGTACCTGAACGTGCAGATTGATTTGGCTGACCCAGCCGGTAAACGGCTGAAGTTGAGGACGAAAGGGGTTAATCTGAGTGTGGAGAATGAGATTTCTTAGGAATACGGTGGGGCGTGGAGGCAGAGTCCAGCCTAGGGGCCAGACCGCCGATTTCTTGAGGTTCCCGTATGGTTCCCGCATCGGCTCCGAGTCAGTGTGGCGTTCCCCGGATCGGGTGCTTAACGTCGGCCACGACGGCAGGCCCGGCCATCCCTTTCGTCCGCCAGCGCCGCTTTGCCTGCTGCCCGTGGTAGCGGCTTTCGTCCCGCGTTCAGCCACCGTGGTTTAGTCCCGTCCTGAACGCTAAGGTGAGTATACATCTATTCGGTAAGGTGAGCAAATGAAAAAAACAGTGCTGAATGCAAGGCAAATGGGAAGAATCGGCGGGCGAACCGCTGCTGCCAACCTAACCCCGGAGCAGCGCCGCGAGCGGGCGCTGAAGGCCAGCCGCGCCGCCGCGCTCGTGCGCACCGCAAAGGCCGCCGCGCGGAAACTTGATCCCTCGCAACCAGTTTCGCCGCATACTGAGTCATGAGACGCCTACTTGCCCTCGCCATTCTCGCCGGTCCCCTGTGGGCCGAGACGCCACGCGAAGCCGAGGCCCGCGAACGCTATGAGTTGGCCCGCAAAATCGAGCGGGCCTTCTCGCCCGAAGGGCAGCGCGAGGAAATCGAGCGGAAACGGGCCGAGGTTCGGGCCTACTGGGAACGGTACGAAGCCAACCGGAAGGCGCGGCGGGTGACGGAGGCCGGAATTCCGCCACCAGAGGCCGTGGGAGCAACGAACTCCTCCGCGCCGCCCCCAACCACCATCCGGGGCCGTAAAACGCAACCTGCGCCAAATGTGCGCCAACGCGGGCAGGTCTACAGCGAGACGGTAACGCGATTGGGCGACACTTGGCAGACCGAAACCGGCGATGGGATCATCTGCACGACCGTTAAGCTGGGGACGGGGCTGCATACGACGTGCTTCTAGTCGTCCCAACCCCACGCCTCCCCGATCTCTTTCGCGCACGCTACGAACCAGAGCAGCAATAGCCCCCATGCGCCCGTGAACATCTCCACCGGGAGCGTGCCCCTTTCGGACACTAGCCACCACGCCGCCATCAGCGCCGCGAAGGTCTTCAGCGTGAGGGGGATCATCGCACCCTCTTGTTCCGCGCGGCCGCGGTGCTGCCGATGGCGATGCGGTCACTATCAGCAATTGCATTGGTTTGGGTCATAGTAGGGGTCCTCATAATCCATCCACACCGACTTCTCGCGACAGAAAAATAGAAACTCTGACGGCTTCGATCCAAAAGCTTCGCGCCGCCGTTTCCACTCAACAGATTCGCGCGTTTCTGGCCCCGCATTCATTAACCAAATCGACTCGTTGATGATGTCCCACGCCATCAGTGCGGCCGTCTGACAGTTATTCCGGTGCTCCTCTGTAAACTTTTCGATCTCAGCGGCTTCTTCGCGTTCCCGCTCCGCCTCCGCAATCGCCTGTGAGAATTGCAACTCTTGGCCTCGCAGTGTTGTCACAACCGCGAGAATCTTGTCGAGTTTCTCGCTGATGTCTTGCTCGCTCATTCACACCTCGCTTTCGTCATTCGTTGTCTCCTCATCGCACCCTCGCTTTCTCCGCACACACTTCCGTGTTGTGGCCGTTCCAGTGCACTTGGCCAACGTAGCAGGGAGTGGGAGCGATCTCGATGGTGTCGCCCGGCTTGATCGGCGTGCTGGAGTCGCCTAGCGCAACCCACTGACCCACGCGGGGCGTCTCCGTAATTGGCTCCAGCGGGAACTGTACTGTCAGGTACGCGCCGAGGCAAAAACCGGCCATGAACGCTGAAATACTCGCGAATACGATCTGGCTCTTTGTGACCTCTACACTCATCGCACCCTCCCGTTCCGCACCGCGCGGTTGCTGGCGGCCTCGTGTCTCATGCGGTCCTGTCCAGTTCTTCAAAGCGCGTGTACTCGCCGATAAACGCCATCTTGAATACTCCAGTTGGGCCGTTTCGCTGCTTGGCCACAATCACCTCCGCAATCCCCTTCAGGTTCGCATCGTCCCGCTTATACATCTCCGGTCGATGCAACAACCAAACCATGTCGGCGTCCTGCTCGATGGAGCCGCTATCGCGTAAGTCGCTGATCATCGGCCTCATGGTGCCGCCGCGCTTTTCGTTGTCCCGGCTCAATTGGGAAAGCAGCACGATGGGTACGGCCAATTCTTTCGCCAGTAGCTTCATGCCGCGCGAGATCGCCCCAATCTCCTGATTCCGATTCTCGCGCCCCCGCACCGACATTAATTGCAGGTAGTCGAGGAAGACGAGTTTCAAACCAAACTCCGCTTTCATCGCGTGCAACTTCCGCTGGATGCCCTTCAGCGTCACCGGCAGGCTGTCGTCGATGAATAGGGGAAGGCCCCGCAGCTTCTCGGTGGCTTCCCTAATGCTGGCGCGTTCGTCAGAGTTCAAGGCCCCCGAGCGAAACCGGAAGTAGTGGACCTTCGCCATTTGGCACACCGCCCGGTCGAGCAACTGCTCCGACGCCATCTCCAGCGAGAACATCGCCACCGCATCGCCCTGCCTACTGACGTTCAACGCGATATTTAGCGCGAGCGCGGTTTTGCCCATCGATGGGCGTGCGCCAATCACAACAAGCTCCGATGGGTGCAGCCCTAGCGTCGCCCGGTCCAGGCTTGCGTATCCGGTCTGCACGCCACGTGGGCGGCGATGAGGTTCGACGAATTTCCCGTACCCGAATCTCCGCTCGATGATCTCCAGCGGGTCCAACAGTCCTACCTGGTCGGCCAAAGCCGCCTGCGCCAGTTCGTTCAAGCTGGCCGCGTCTCCGCCTCGCTGGAAGTAGTCCGTTGCATCCTTGCCCACCGGCACGCGCACAATCACGGCCCGGCGCGCGAAGCCTCGCAGCCGCTCGCGAATTTCGGCAGCCCGCGCGATTCCCGGTTCATCGTTGTCGGGGATGATGAATACATGCTTGCCGCGCAGCGCCTCGCCCCACTCGTCGCGCCAGCCCGCTTTCGCGCCGCCGCTATTGGTCGTGGCGGTTAGCCCCTCGGCTTCCATCGACTCCACATCGCGCTCTCCCTCTACCCACCAGATCGGATCGCTGTCGGCCATCTCAGGGAGCCTGTAGAGCGGTCGCCGCACGTCGCCCAAACCCCAAATCCAGCCGCCGCTTCCGTCCGGCCGCCGCTGCTTGAACGTCTTCCGCTTGCCGTCCTCTCCCGGCTCGTACCGGCAGACTTGGTACAGCAGTTTTCCGTTCTCGTCGGTGTACGGGTATTCCTTCACGAGCACCGGCGGGCCGGGCGCGACGGGCGCTTGCTCGACCACCACAACACCGGCCAAATCGGCCACGCGCCGCAC
>CAUJKE010000297.1 GCA_963205385.1 Planctomycetota bacterium
CACGACCCTCCGTGGTTTCTGCGTGAAACATTGTTTACACGCGGAGGGTCGTCGCTTTTCCATCCTGAAGTCAAGGTCAATAAAGCCAGAACAGACTACAACTTAACCCCGCTAGCACCTGTCAAACCTGGCGCTGTCCAGATAAGCTCCTGCATTCCTACGGTGATCGGCGCGACCGGCTACGTACGGACGAACAAATTATGCCTGTCCTTTTTGAACAAATTCTGGTGCAGTTGAATCGCCTGGCCCTGAGCCGGTAAGTCCCCGCCCCCCCGCATTGAGCGTCCGCTCCGCTTCTTCACTGACCTTGGCTCGCACCGGCGGGGGCGGTATGATCCGGGCGTGTCTGGACTGGTTGCTAGCTGGCCTGTGAGTGGCTGCTACCAACTCCGTTTGCCTGCCGGTTTCGAGATGAATCATCATGAGCGATTTCCGCATTGAAAAAGACTCCATGGGTGAGGTCCATGTCCCCGCTCAGGCTTATTACAGCGCCCAAACGCAGCGGGCGGTGGAAAACTTCCCTATCAGCGGTTGGCCGCTGCCGCCGGCGCTGGTGCATGCCTTGGGCTTGGTGAAGTATGCCTGTGGGGTGGCGAATCGGGATTTGGGGAAGCTGACGCACACCGGCAAGAACCCGCTCAGCGACCGGCAGGTCGAGGCGATGTTGGCGGCGTGCCGGGAAGTGGCCGCGGGAAAATTCGACGATCAGTTCCCGATCGACGTCTTTCAAACCGGCAGCGGCACCTCGAGCAACATGAACACCAACGAGGTGATTGCGAATCGGGCGATCGAGATCATGCAGGGGGATCGGTTTGCGAAAGAGAAGCCGATCCATCCCAACGATCACGTCAACATGGGGCAAAGCACCAACGACATTTTCCCCACGGCCATTCACGTCGCGGTCGCCATGCAGATCAAGAACGACTTGCTGCCTGCGTTGCAGCGTTTGCATGACGTGCTGGCGCAGAAAGCGGCCGAGTGGGACAAGATCATCAAGATCGGCCGGACGCATTTGGCCGACGCCACGCCGCTACGTTTGGGCCAGGAGTTCGGCGGCTTCGCGCGGCAACTCGCGCTCTCCATCGGCCGCGCCAATCATGCGGTGGAAGCGGTTTTGGAATTGCCTGCCGGCGGAACGGCCGTCGGCAGCGGCATCAATACGCACCCCGAGTTCGGCCAGCGCGTGGCCGCCGCGCTCGCCAGCGAGACCGGCATCGCGTTTGTGGAAGCCGCGAATCATTTCGAAGCCAATGCCCAGCGCGATGGCCTGGTCGATTGTCACGGCGCGCTGCGGACCATCGCGGTCACGCTGTTCAATGTCTCGAACAACATCCGTTGGCTCTCCAGCGGGCCGCGCTGCGGCTTCTTTGAAATTCATCTCCCGGATCGCCAGCCTGGCAGTTCGATCATGCCGGGCAAGGTGAACCCGGTGATGTGCGAAAGCCTGATGCAGGTCGCCGCGCGGGTCATGGGGAACGATCAGGTCATTGCGTTCAGCGGCGCGACCGGCGGGCAGTTCCAGCTCAACATCATGATGCCGGTGATGGGACAAACCACGCTCGAAAGCATTCGGCTCATGGCCGGCGCCGTGCGGGCGTTTGTCGATTTCTGCGCCGAAGGGATGGAAGCGAACGTCGAGAAGTGCGATTCGATGGTGGAGCAAAGCCTGTCGATGGTGACGAGCCTCAATCCGCACATCGGCTATGAAAAAGCCGCCGCGTTGGCGAAAAAAGCGTTCAAAACCGGCAAGACCATTCGCGAGCTCTGCCGCGAGGAAGGCGTGCTGCCGGAAGCAACACTGGCCGAAGCGCTCGACCCCTGGAGCATGACCGAGCCGCAAGAGTAACGAACGAACGAATGTGTCGCGTGGGCCTGGGGTCAAGCGAAGTGAGCCCGCGGCAGAGTGGCGCTGAATTACTGGGTGGCGCCCGGTGGGCAACTTCAGCCACCCAACTTCCAACGCCTAGCGCCTGAAATCGCAACGCACGATGCGCTGCTGAACCAAACTAATTGTCCACCATCGAGAAGGGATACACAGATGGTTCGTCGCACAGTTTATATCTTGGGCCTGAGCGCGGCCGCGCTGCTCGTTCACCAGGATCTGGCCGCCCAGCAATCGGTGCTGACGTCGCCGCTACCGTCGGTGAGCCAGGAGCCGGCCGAGATCGGCGCCGGCATTCGTCAGGCCAAGCCGCTCACGCCGGCCGGCCGCGCTGCCGTGCAAGTCGCCTACGAAAAGTCTCAGGCGGCGGATTCGATTGAGGACTACACGGAAATCATCGATCTGTGCCAGCAGGTCGGCGCCGGTCAGGCGGAGGAAGCCGTCGGGTTGTATGCGCGTCAGCTCTTGGCGTGGGCCGCGAATCGCCGGGGCGAAGCCTATTCCCAAGAGGCCTCCAAACTCGGAGCGCAAGGCCAGGCGAAAGAAGCGACAGCGCGCGATCAACTGGCGCTGCTCGACTTCGATCGGGCCGTCGCCAGCGACCCGGCGAAGTGGAAAGCGTGGCATAACCGGGGCGTCAGCCAGGCGCTCATTGGCAAGTACGAACCGGCGCTCGACGATTTAACCAAAGCCTTGGAGCTAAACCAGAACTACGCCAATACCTGGTTCAATCGCGCGGAAGTCCGTTACGAGTTGGGCCAATATGCCGACGCCGTCGCGGACTATACGGAAGTGATTGTTCGCCAGCCGGACGATTTCGGCGCGTTTACCGGGCGCGGCCATGCCCACTTCCGCATGGGAGACATGACCAAGGCCTTGGCCGACTACGAGCGGGCCATTTCGCTCGACGCCAAAAGTCCCGGAGCGCTGGTCAACCGCGGGGATACCCATCGCCAACTGGGAAATTGGGCCGAGGCTGCCGCCGACTACCGCGCCGCCGTGAAGCTCGACGAGCGCTACGGGCGAGGCTATCGCGCCGCCGCGTGGCTAATGGCCACGTGTCCTGACGACAAATTTCGCAACGCCGACCTGGCCATCCGCGCCGCCGAACAAGCGATCGAACTCGATGGCGCCCAGGATTACCTCTACCTCGACGCCCTCGCTGCAGCCTACGCCAGTGCCGGCAAGTATTCGCAGGCAGTAACGGCGGCTCAAGAGGCGCTCACGGCCGCACCGCAAGAGGCGCAAACGGCTGTCAAAGAACGACTTGCGCTCTATCAAGGCGGACAGCTCTATCGCCTCGGTTTCCAAACCGCCGCCCGGCCGACGCCGGCTCGCCGCGAATAGCAACAAACTTGGCGAAACGACCATTTTTCGGAAAATTCCCCGCATTTTAACCAAAACACCGAACCTTCCGCGGCCGATCTACCGATAGAAGCCATCGCGTCGGGAAGGTGAGGAGGCGTTAAATTCGTCCACGATCTGCGTGTTACGGTCGATTTGACCTTTCCCACCCCGTCGATTTGGCTAAGATAGTGTGCTGGCAAGGTAGTCGAACCGAGCAACCTTCGTGTAGCTTGGCTGCTGCGGCGACTTGTCCTGGTAGAGTCACCTCCCGCCAACTCTACCTATAGCTGGACGGCTTTCCCTCCCAATTCGACCGCTTGGTAAATCCCCCCTGACTTGGGGCGCATTGCCTGCGGTGCCTGGGATGACAGGTCGAGCGCGGCGTAGGCAGTTTGTAGTGCCTGCGACTGGCGTCGATCGAATACCGTTGGTTTTCGCGGGAGACGTTGTACACACCCAGCACCTGGTGCGACACAGGCGCGGGGATTTTTTTGATTGAACAGGCGTCGCGCGCATTTTTCGGGTGTAGCATGAATCTGGCGAAAGTTCGTAACTTTGGCATCTCGGCCCATATCGACTCGGGCAAAACCACGCTCAGCGAGCGCATCCTCTACTACACCGGCCGCATCCACAAGATCGAAGAGGTCAAGGGAGGCGGCGACGGCGCGACCATGGATCACATGGAACTTGAGCGCGAGCGCGGCATCACCATTACCAGCGCCGCGACGAGCGTACAGTGGAAAGATTGCTACCTCAACCTGATCGACACGCCAGGCCACGTCGACTTCACCATCGAGGTCGAACGCAGCTTGCGCGTGCTCGATGGCGCTGTGCTTGTGCTCTGCGGCGTCGGCGGCGTGCAATCACAGTCGATCACCGTCGATCGCCAAATGAAGCGCTACCGCGTCCCTCGCCTCGCGTTCATCAACAAAATGGACCGCACCGGCGCGAACGCTTATAAAGTGGTCAAAGACCTCCGCGAAAAACTCGGCGCGGACGCCTTCATGCTGCAAATCCCCATGGGCGCCGGGACGACGTTTGAAGGGGTCATCGACCTCATCAAGATGAAGGCCTACTATTTTGACGGCCCCAAAGGCGAAACCGTCCGCGAAGAGCCGATCCCCGCGGCGTTCCAGGAAGACGCCGACAAATATCGTCATCAGATGCTCGAAGCGATCTCGATGTATAGCGACGACGTGATGGAGCTCGTGCTTTCCGAGGAAGACGTTCCCGAACAGATGATCGTGGACGTTGTGCGCCGCGCGGTGCAACAACAAGGCGCAACCCCGGTGCTCTGCGGCACCGCGTTGGGCAACAAAGGCGTGCAACTCCTGCTCAACGCCGTCAACGAATATCTTCCGTCCCCGCTGGATGTCGAATATCACGCCAAGAAGTGGGACAACCCGGAAGAAACGTTCAAACTCGTAAACGATCCCACGCTCCCGTTCGTCGGCATGGCGTTTAAGATCGTCGAAGATCCGTTCGGCCAGCTTACCTTCATGCGAATCTACCAGGGCCGGATCGAAAAAGGCGGCACGTACGTCAACCAGCGCACCGGCAAGAGCGATCGCTTTAGCCGCATCGTCAAGATGCACTCCGACAAACGCGAGGAAATCGACTTCGCCGAGTGCGGCGACATCGTCGCCGTGATGGGCATCGACTGCGCGAGCGGCGAAACTTACGCTACCAAGCCGAAGTACTGTACCCTTGAAAACATGTTCGTCCCCGAACCGGTTATCAAGATGGCGGTCACCACCGCCAACCGGGCCGATGCCGACAAGATGAGCAAGGCCCTGCAACGCTTCCGCAAGGAAGACCCCACGTTCCGCGTCTTCAGCGATGATGAAACCAACGAAATCCTCATCGCCGGCATGGGCGAATTGCATCTCGATATTTACATCGAGCGCATCCGCCGCGAATACAAGGTCGAGATCGAAGTTGGCGCGCCGAAGGTCAGCTACCGCGAAGCCGCCACGGCCAAGATGGAATACAACTACAAGCACAAGAAGCAGACCGGCGGATCGGGCCAGTTCGCCCACATCGTCGGCTACTTCGAGCCGCTGCCGGACGACGCCACCGAGGAGTTCGTCTTCGAGGACAACGTCGTCGGCGGACGTATTCCCAAGCAGTACATCCCGTCGGTAGAAAAAGGGTTCCGCGATTCGATCCACAAGGGACCGCTCGCCGAATATCCCGTGGTCGGCATCAAGTGCGTGCTGAACGATGGATCGTATCACGACGTTGACTCGTCGGATCGCGCCTTCCAAATCGCCGCCCGCGATTGCTTCCGCGAGACGTTCAAGCTCTGCAAGCCCGTGTTGCTCGAACCGATCATGAAGTTGGAAATTGAAGTGCCGGAAATCTTCCAAGGCTCCGTCGTCGGCGACGTCACCAGTCGTCGCGGCATCATCCAATCCACCGACATGAACGAAGGCACTTGCGTGATTGTGGCCGAGGTTCCCCTCGCTGAAACCTTCGGCTACGCCACCGACCTCCGCAGCATGACGCAAGGCAAAGGCACCTTCAGCATGGAAGTCGCAGGCTACAAGCGCGTGCCAACCAGCATCCAAGAAGAGATCATCGCCGACAAGAAGAAGCAGCTCGTCGGAGCTAAATAGCGATCGCGAACTTAGCCCCCGCGGCGAGACCCCCGATTTTCAACCCTCGCTTCGCCACTCGAAGCGAGGGTTGCTTGCCACACTTCAACATCGGCCGCGCGTTTCGTCCGGCAAAACCGTCCCCACCGGCCCAACATCCGCAAGCACCCGCGAACCAGGCCCCTCCGGACCTTGTCAATCTCTCGGCCATAAATTAGGATCACAAGAGCACCGATCCCCTGTAGCTCAGTTGGTAGAGCGAGCGGCTGTTAACCGCTAAGTCGTAGGTTCGAGTCCTACCGGGGGAGCCTCACGTTTTTCTGCGGAAAGACGCGTCCAATCCAGTTAACGCACAGCGCCGAGAGCCAAAAGCCTCGGCGTTTCGCGTTTACCCCCTTTCTGGCAACGACTTACGGCGATCCTGGCGACGCCCCCCAAAGTCTCTAGTTCGAAACCGAGATTCGGGGTGCGAACCCAACCCCCAAGGTCTGACTCGGACCCCGAACAAGACGGTACGAACTCTCGGAGTCTCGCGCGGGATGGGGGCGGGGAGTTAACAGGTATCGCTCGATGATTATGTGCCACATGCTGGCGTTGAGATTTGAGTCCAGATGCCATCCGGTCACCGGCCACTTTCCTGCCGGCGCTTCTCCGCCCGGCGCTTGTTTTCAGCCCGAATCCACTCTTGATCTCGGTCGCTAAGGTCGTTGAACGAAACGTCAACCTCAGAGCCGTCTTCAGCCTTCTTTAAAATCACGCGGCTGTTCTGAACGCGAAATTCGACATACTCCGCATCCACAGAGAATTCACCACTCTTATCGGTAAAGGTGCGAGTTTGGATTCTTGGGCGATCGACAATCGCAGCCGCCATATCTGCCCTTTGACGAGCCAGTTTGGCCTCCTTTTCTTTTTCGGCGGCGTATTGTTCGTTGGCGATTTCAGTCAGCCATGGTTCAGCTTTGTTCGTATCAAACCACTCTACAACGTACACTTGTCGCGATCCGCCAAGCACAGTTTCATAGCGTTGCGTGCCTGAGACTTCGAATACTTTCCCTTGCAAATCAATGTGGTCGCCATCGGCTAGATTCAGCGTGTTGACCCCCTTTAGCCAAAGGCTGCGACCTTCGATCTCGACGAGCATGTCCTTGTCGCTAATAATCTGCGTAATCTCGCACGAATCATCGAAGCTGCCTATTTCACCGACGTTAAGTAGGTTGGGATTTAGTTTTGGCCAGCCCTGATTCCGACTATATGTGTCAAGGACGTTTCTTATACGCGTTGAAGGCTCATCCGCCTCCGGCATCGTGGGCATCGCTTCATCGATGGCAGTAGGAGTGGTGTTGCTAACGTCTCCGCACGCACAAAATAACGCAAGAAGTCCGGAAACGAAAACGCAGAGGTAAATTCGGCCCGCATATAGGAGAAGGCGTTTGTGCATTTGTTTGACCTCCGGTGCCTCAATGCTACACGACTTCAAGTTGCAGATCAAAA
>CAUJKE010000298.1 GCA_963205385.1 Planctomycetota bacterium
TTCGAGTTGGCCACATACACGCCGTAGGCCCCTGATCCTTTACCTCCGTCGCCGATGACCGTAACGCTTCCGTTTCCGCCAGCGGTGATTTCGCCGCTGGAGAGTACGAACACACCGTAGTTGCCGCCAATCCCTCCGCCCCCTGTGCCCATCACGACGACCGGTCCGCCGTTGGACGTGATTCTCGAATCAGGGCTGATTACGAACACCCCCGCATGGCCTCCTCCTTCTCCTCCTCCTGCTCCGCCGCCAACACCGCTCACATGCACGGCACCGGATGCTCCAGCGGTAATTTCACCGCGGTTTTCCACGAAGACGCCGTAATTACTGGAAATGTTGTTCGTGTTTCCACCGTGGCCGGCAACGGTGACCAACCCGCCGCTGGAAGTAATTCGCGCACTCAAGCCGAGAACATCCACACCGTGAGCATTCGATCCTTCACCCCCATTACCGAGCACGGTGACAGTTCCGGCTCCACCCGCGCTGATTGAAGCAGCGTTAACGACGTAGACGCCGCGATTACTCCCGCCAGTACCACTGCCACCGTTTCCAGTCACATCGACCGCGCCGCCGCTGGAAGTGATTTGTGAACTCGAAACGTAGACGCCGAAGTTGCTGTGGCTGGAATTGGCACCGCCGCCTGTGCCGTCCACGGTCACAGCGCCATTTGCTCCGGCGGTGATCGCGCCAGAGCTTTCAATATGGACACCGTAGTTGTTGGTACCCGAGCCGCCATTGCCGCCGCCGATACCGGTAACCGATACCGCACCGCCGCTGGAGGTAATCCGTGAGTTGGAACTGACGACGTAGACACCGCTGTTGCTTCCACCGGACCCTATGCCGCCGTTGCCGGTGACGGACACGGGGCCGAAGCCTCCGGCGGTGATTAAGCCGCTATCGACCAGGACGCCGGTATTCCCATTCGCACCAGTCCCCCCGGTTCCTTGGACGGAAACAGCGCCGCCCGAGGAGGTTATCTGCGAGTGTGCGACGTACACTCCGAAATTGTTGGAACCAGAATTCGAACCACCTGCGCCGACAACAGAAACTTCCCCGTCCAGCCCTGCACTGATGACGCCGCCCCCTTCGACTGAAACGCCGCGGTTATTGCCAAATGAACTCGCATTCCCACCGCCAGTGCCAACGACGGAGACGTCGCCGCCGCTGGAGGTAATTCGCGAGTTGGCATGGAGAATCATGACGCCATGATTGCTCGCACCATATCCCGCACCGCCGTTGCCGTTCACCATCACGGCGCCATTTCCGCCTGCGGTGATTTCTCCCGTTCCAGACACGTAGACTCCATAGCTACTGCTCGCGAGGCCGACGGAGCCCCCGCCGGTGCCGTTGACTGCGACCGATCCGCCGCTGGACGTAATTCGAGCGTTGGGATTACTTACCCAGACGCCATGGGCAGAACCTGAGCCAGCGCCGCCAAAACCATTGACAGTGACCGATCCGGTTCCTCCAGCAGTGATTGTACCTGAGCCGTCGACGAAGACGCCATGATTGTTGGGCGACGCACTATTACCTCCAGTTCCCGTAACGACGACCGATCCGCCGCCCGAAGTGATTTGTCCGCCGCCGTATAAGTAAACGCCGTAGTTGCGGCCGCTGGAACCAGTACCGCCCGTACCGGTCACGCTGACAGTTCCGGCTCCGTTGGCTGTTACCAGGCCTCCGTAATCAACGAGGACGCCATGGCGGCTGACCGAACCCGCTTGGCCGACTCCGATCAGGGTCACATTGCCGTTATCGCTACTTGTGATAGTTGCTCCATTGACTCGGATTGCGGCGAAAGGGCCAGCGATTCCTGGAGTGCCAGCATTTAGCGTCAGACCGCCGCTGCCACTCGTAAGGTTGGCAAAGGCTTGAATCAACACAGGCGCAATCACGTCGATACTTGTGCTTCCCGTCGCGGTCACAGCGTTATGGAAAGTCACATTCTCAATCCCACCACTCGAAAACCCTCCGGCGAGAACAAATGGCGCGCTGCCATCAACGTAAAGGCTTTGCCCGGTCAGATTCCCGGTGTCCGTAAATCGAAGTTCTGAGACGCTGGAAGTCGCGAATGTTGCGCCGGCACCACCAATTGTATTGCTGCTATTCAAGCGGATGTTGGTTCCATCGTTTTGGATTGACGTGCTTTCGTTGGTCGCATTTAAATCGACGGTGAGCACGCCGCTGCTGAACGACGTGGTGGCCAAGAGTCGCCTTGGTTCTAATTCTTCGGCGAACAACATTCCGCGGACGAGGCGATTGCGGGCGGGGGAGCGACGGCGCATGCGAGGCATCCTGTGAGGCTTTGAGCAAGAGTGGGTCAATCAAGGTGAACGGTCAGCAGTGGTGACGACAATTCCAGTGGCGGCGCGTCAACAGGCCCAGCGTCGCCGCAAGCCCCAAGAGCACCAGGCTCCCTGGCTCGGGAACTTCCGTCGCCGCGATCGTGATCACGCCTTGCAGTCGGGAGTCCGCATGAAGCGGCAGATCCTTGAAGTCTGGGTCGAGGAAAATGGTGCTTGGTCCTGGGATTAACGTCAGGGTGAACACGTCCCCCAGCACGGGAGGCGCGTCCGTGAGCGTCGTCAGTTCGAGGCGAAAGAGGAGGGTGTCCACCGTGGGGACAGAGACGCCACTTCGGGAAAGTGTGCCGTCGCCGCCAAGGTAGGTGTCATCCAGCGTCGGGGCGTCGAGTACAAGCGCCGCTGGCGGGCCGAGCAGTTGATTGGCGCTGTCGCCGTTGAAGAGATACTGCGATTCCGCCAGGTGTTCGTCCGGCGGCGACGAGACAAACGCCAATGTCGTACCGCCGGCTGTCGTTAAGCGAAACTCAGCGCCAACGATGTCGAGCAGGTCTGTACTGGCGGCGGTGCTGCGAATTTGGACGTCGACAAAGCCGGTACCGCCGGGCCTTATCACGGTGTCGCCGACCGTCAGAATGATTTCACACCGCGCCGCCGCGGGAAAGGCGAGGGCCAGTCCCCAGGCAATTAACGCCACACACCAGAATTTGCTGTTTAACATGTTGCCAGATCAAGAGTTGTTGGATTTCAAACGACAGGAGCCGGACTTACGTAAACAGTCCATAAGTTTAAGCGAGCGCCGAGGGGATGAACGGCCAGATGCGGAGCCAAGCCGCATGAGAATTATCGACGAAGAACCGTCGTTGTGACGGGGCTAAATTCGCAACCACTTGAGTACAAACAGGTTAGCGATGGCGTGGTCGCTGGTGAGATCGTGGCCACGGTTCCCGGCCATGGCGCATGGGCGGCGACGCAGATTAGAACTGTAGTCGCATCGCGGCTACAGGGTTGAGTTGGGCGAGGCCTGGTCCTGATCGGCTGCCGTCGTCCCAGGGGCGAGTGGATTCGCTGGCCAGATAGTGGCCGCCGCATTCAGGCGCGGCGCTCTCCAGCGTGACCAGCCCTTCGTCCGTGCGCACAAGCCGCCAGTGGACGCTGCTCGAACCGTTGCTGGCGAGGTAGACCGGAGTAATATCCGTACCAAGCCTTTGGTTGCTCAAGCCGGTCGACAAGTAGCACTCAGATTTATCCAGAAGATGCGCCGCTTTCACCATCACCAGGTCGTAATCCATCGGTTCGACCAACCAGCAACAATATTTTGGCGGAGTTGGCAACGTTAACGACACGCGATTCCAGCCCTCGGCTTTTCCGCCGACATGATCCAGGCACCACCCTTCAAACCCCGGCGCGGCGTATTCGAGGTACGCGACATCTTCACGTTTCCCGATCCGCCAATAAGGCGAACCCGATTGCACCAAGCGCACTTCTTGCCGCAGCGATGGCTGCATCAAGATCCTCGTATGCGCAACCCGGATGCCTGCCAGCGGATAGCCGGGATGCCGAAAATGAACGGTCAGGCGATTGCCAGCGGGCATGGCGACGCGGATGTGACCGTTGCTGGGATCGCGCTCGACAATCCGATAATGATGCTCACTCCCTTGCGAGACCGAAAAAACTTCGACATCGCTGGCCGCCTCTGGCGGAACCATCTTAAAGAGCGCACTGGTGCGCGGCGTGGTCGGCAGGAAGTTCCATAGGCCCAACGCACCGGCGCCCAGTGCTGCGGCCCCAAGGCCGGCGGCGCCTTGCAACGCCTGTCGGCGTGACATGCGCCAAGCGGTGGGGCGAGCCGAGTCCGTGCCGAGCGTGGCAAGCGCGGCGGACATTTCCTCCATCGACGCGAAGCGATCGACCGGGCGTTTCGCCAGGGCGCGCAAGAAAAACGCATCCCATGCCGAACCAAGCTCGGGACGCTTCTCCGAGATGCGCGGGATCGGAGCTTCACGGTGGCGCACGATGACCTCACCACAGCCGCCCCGTCCGTACGGTGGCTCGCCCGTGAGCAAGCAGTACAAAGTTCCCGCCAGGCCATAAACATCCGCACGCTGATCCACGCTGCCAGCATCCGCAAACTGCTCCGGCGGCAGATACTCCGGCGTGCCGAGCGTGAACCGCGCGCCGGTCAACGAACTGTCTTCGAGCTTGTCCGCGGCCAGCAGCCGGGCCACACCCAGATCGAGGATCTTCACCGTCCCGTCACGATGCAGCATCAAATTCGAGGGCTTAATATCCCGATGGACAACACCTGCGGCGTGCGCGTGACTTAGTCCTGCAGCTGCCTGACGTCCAATCTCGATAACTTGCGACGTAGGGAACGGGCCGGTGCGGCGCAAGAGCGACGTGGCGTCTTCGCCGGGAACAAACTCCGTCACCAGGAGCAAATGGCCATCCTGCTCGAACGCATCGTACGCGGCCACGATATTCTGATGCTGAAGTTTCGCCAAGATCTGCACTTCACGCAGAAAACGATCCCGATCAACAGCATTCGCCAAGCGGGCCGGCAGAAGAAGCTTGATCGCAACTTCTCGATCCATTAACAAATGCCGCGCGCGATAGACTTCCCCCATTCCTCCGCGGCCGAGCCGATCGAGCGGTTCGTACGCACCGAACGTGGGATGGCAGCCATCGCCACTGGCTAAGGCCGCGGATTCCGTGTTCTCGTTAAGCGGTTGATCGAGCCAGGCAGTGGCCGCCAGGGCTGCCGTGAGTCGTTCCAACTCGGGCAAGAGTTGCGGCGAATTCGCAGCCAGCTCAGCCAGCGCAATCTCTTCGCCGCGCTGTCGGCTCTCATACCAGGCATCCGCGAGTTCAAATAATTGGTCGTTCATCGGCACCACTCGCTTGCATCAAAGCCAAGATCCTGTAGTCGCTGCCGCGCCGCGAACCACTTTCGTCTGACGGTCCGTTCGGACAGTCGGAGGACTTCCGCCGCTTCGGCCTGGGTGAGTCCTTGATACCACAACAGATCGAACAATTCGCGGTCCTCGTCCTCCAGAGCCGCCACCTGCTGATGAAACTCCGACCACTCCGCGAGCGACTCGGGGCCGGAGGTGTCGGCCAGCGCCGTTTCAAACCAATTCGTCGAAGGCGACGCACCTGGCATGTGATTCTGGCGGCATCCCAAGCCTTGTGGGCCAAAATAATGCCGCGCCAGATCGAGCAAGGTGCGGCGAATCTGTAGCGACGCCAAGGCGAGATAATCGCGCACGCTCCCTGGCGAAATCTCAGCCAGACTCCTATGCAGTCGCAGCATAGCCGATTGCATGACGTCATCCGTCTCTTCCCAAGCCCGCAACCGTGGGAACTGCTGAAACATCCTGCGGGCCAGCACGAGTAGGCGCTTCTGTGAAACGGCAATCAACTGCTCACGCGCCGCTTCATCACCTGCGTGCAGGTCAAGCAAGCATTGCTGTATTGCGCGAGTCGTCGATCCACTTGAAATCATGCAGTGAACGGTTCTAGAGTTCGTAGTATGCGAGCAAAATGTCGCTTATACACCATCCTCGGGGCATGTGTCTATTTATTGCAAGCAAAAAAATGACTCGAAACAACAAAGAATCCCGCCCCTTGTCTTTCTGTCCGGAATTGCTGCTATTCGCGTCGCGGCCAAGTCACCGCACCCTGACGATTGCTCTAGGGAGCGAGTGGGTCTGGATGACCTATGATACTCGCATCTGCCGAAGCGAATATTCGGCATTTTCAGGGGACTAGGTTAAACTCTGCTGGAATGCATTGCCGGCGGCCCGAATGAGGCTCTACGGCGCCTCGATTTCGCCATGACCGGAGTCGTTGGCTGTTCATTCGTCCTCGGCCAGAAGAAAAAGAGATCTCGACGCGCACGTGCCGCCAGTGATCCCTTCACTGCCCCAGGCACCGGTCGCAAATCCACCGCTGCCGAAACTTGGCGAGCCCTACGTCCCGCCACCAGCCGGGTTGCTCCTCAAGCCTTCGCCGTTGTTTCCCGTTCCCTCGTATCCACTGGTTGCGCCCAAGCCACAGGTCTTTCGCGCCATCAGCGACATTCGCGCCGTGCTGGTGGAATTCGCGTAGAGCTTTGTGACGGAAGATTATTCCGCTTTGTAGTCAATTCATTCGTCTATGCCTGACGATCGCCTGTACCGGCTACGTGCACGCGAATCCTGCGTTTTGCTCAACGATCTCCGTCTGCCACGTGACACTGTAAAACGACCAGCGGCAATCCTGTACGAATCAACATTCGCATCGTCTACTTACCCTTTTGACGTTTGGCTTGTGCTTGCTTCGCCTTGTTCTCCACATCGAGATAATGCGCAATGACCGACAACCACATGATTCCATCAGCCAGGCCTGGCTTGACCGTGATGCCACCGATAATCAGCCCGCTCATTTCGTCGTCGCTGTTCGGGCCCCATTGGATTCGCTGCGGCGGATGGAAGGGGTTGCGAGGGTTATCGGCGGTGTTGTCCCAGACCCATTCGGCCTTGATCTCCGTCCCGCGCGGAAGCACAAACGGTTCCTTGTAAACGTAGGAATCCTGCCAGTTGAAATCCCAGTCGTCGATCAGCAGGAGTTCCTTCTTTCTGCCGCCGGGCAACTCCGCCTGGACGTGGACTCGCTTGCCGATCATGTGCATGTGGGCGTAGATGTCGCGAACCTCGAAGTCCACCGGCAGCTTGAACGTGTCGGTCCTGACGAACTCCTTTTCGCCGGGCGCGATATCGACGTCGTTGTTCGCCATGCCGATGATGTTCGGTCCGCGTTGCGGCTTCTTGTCGGTGAAGTACAAACCGATCTGCGGCTGATCCTCTTCCGGCTTGCCGGTCGGGTGGTAGTGCATTTGCAGCACAACGTCGAGGCCTTTTCCCAAGACCAGGCCGACTTCATTTTCGCCCTCCGGCTTTTCTTTCGCAGACACATCCTCGCGAGCCGTCGTGTGGCCGGGGGCGTATCCAGGCAAGAAGCCGCGCGGAATGAACCCCGCATCGCCGAAGTTGAGATAGTGATCCGCCCGTTCGCTGTCATGTTCCTTCGCGAGCTTGCGCGCGGTCTTGCTGCCGTCCAGCAGGATCACGCCATGATGGGCCACTCGCGAGTTGCTGGGCCGCACTTGCACTGCGCGAATGTATTTGTCCTGCTCCAACTCCAGCGGAAACACGAATTGCACGTAGATGTCTTTCCCTTCCGCGTGAACCGGAAAAGGCTTGGCCAGCTTCAAGATCATGTCCGGCTCGCCCAGCAGCCAGCCCGAGGGAAACTTGGGTTGCGGCGGCAAGTCGCTCGGGTCACCTTCGGGCGCACCGGCCTTGGCCCATTCCTGAAAGACGGCGACCTGTTCGGCGGTGAGCGACCGGTCGAATTTGAATTCGTTGTGTCCCGGAACCGGCTTCCACGGGGGCATGATGCGGCGCTGCGTAACCATCGCGATTTGCCGAGCGCGGCGTCGCAGTTCTTCGTAATTGGTTAAGGGAAACGGCCCCACCTCGCCCTCGCGATGGCAGGACATGCACTTGCTGAATACGATCGGTGCGATGTCCTTGTTGAACGTGGGCGCGTCAGCGGCAACCGCACAGTCCGAGGCAGCCGCGATGCAGGACACAACAGCAAGAGCTACTGCTGAAGCACATGAGTATTTTCGCAACATTTCCAACACCACTCCTATTCAATGAAACAGCCAGCAGCCTTCGTTCTTGGTACAGCGATCTCCTTACCAGCCAGAATCGCATCCAAGGCATCGCGCAGTTCCGTCTTGGTGGGCTTGTCCCGCTGAATGCCGATCGCCGGAAAACGATCGTCGATCCGGCCGCGGTAGAGCAGTTTGCCTTGCGGCGACAGCACGGCCGCTTCCGGCGTGATCGTCGCGCCGGTTTGCTTGACCAGCTTCCGCCGGGGATCGAACAAGACGGCACACTTGTAACCAAAATCCTTCAAATGCCGGTCCGCTTCTTCTTGCGTCAGGTCCGTCTCGGTATGAACCAAGCAAAACTCAATGCCTCGCTCTTGGTAGGCTTCGGTGAGTCGATTGATCTCCGGCGCATAGCCGTTGGCGATCGGGCAGGTGCTCGACACGAACACCAAGACTGTCGCCTTGGCCTGCTGAGCAGGGATTTGCACGTCTTTCCCAGACACCGCTTGGTAGGTGTCTGGTTGCGCGGCGGGGGACGCGTCGGTCGCCGCCAGCAGCAAGCATCCAATGGCAATTAGGATTCGAAACATCGTGTTGGCAGCGATCACTCGCCGCTTTCTCCTAGAAGAAGTGGTGATACGAATATCATTACCAATTGGATGTGGCGGAAGTTTCATGGGTTTCGACATAACGATACTGGTATGAGTATCGAATGCCAATCAGCCACGCGGGTCGCCGAGTTTGATTACCGGTTCGTCGAAAACTTGAAAGTAACCAGCGCTTACTTCCCTGGTTGAACGACGCTCACTTGACGATCGCAAACGCGGGGCGGCTGGCGGTGCGATGGCCGTCGGAGGTGACTCCCACGGCGAAGAGGGCGTGCAGGCCGGGGGCGAGTTGCACGCCGGTTGCTTTCCAGGGCGCGCCGGTTGCTTCAGCGATAACCTTGTGGCCGCTGTGAAATTCGATTTTTTCGTACTGGCCCGTCGCGTCGGCGGAAAACATCAAGGACGTGTCGGCGGCCAGATATCCGCCGTAACCCAATCCGCATTCGGGGCCGCCCCACTTGCCGTCCTTCTTGCGGTATTCGACGACGGGCCCGGTCAGCTTCACGTCCGGGTTGGCAGAATGGTACGAACGCCACATCCAGGCCGCGTACTCGCTCGGCATCCACACGGGATACTTCATCGCCTTGGCCTCGTCGGAGTTGGCGTGCGCGATGGGATTCCATTGGCTGATGGGGTCGAAGTCGCCGACCCAGCCTTGCTCGCGCGCGACGGGCTTGAGTCGCACGGGTTGGCCCGGCGGCGGCATCTCGTCGGGCATCCGCAACGCGATACAGCTGTCGAGATACGCCATGAAGAAATTGAACTTCGAGTAGATGCCATGGTCGAAGCCATACGTGTTGGCGCGGCAACTCAAGTCCTCGACCGGTTGGTCATCCGGTTTGTAAGCTCGCGCCTGCTCGTTCAATTCCTTTTTCGAGATCTCCCAGGCAAACGCGAACGGGACCCTCTGCGTCAATTCCGGGTATTGCCGCAGGCGGTTGGGAAACGAATCGCTCCAGGCCAGCACTCGCTGCGGGGCGCGCTGATTGAGATCGGCACCCATGTGCGAGCCGTTTTGCCCCAGCCAACCGACCAGCGGCACCGTCTTCAATTCCGGATGCATTGTCGCCTCGGCCGCATGTTCGAGATACCGCAACAGCAGGCCCATGTCTTGCGTCGGATGCCCGAGCTTGTAGCGTCCGCTGCGTTTGTCGTTGTGCCCCAGATCGTACTCCAGCGGCCACGGGACGGTGACTAGCGCGAAGTCCCACAACCGCGCCAATTCACGCGGATCGCCGCTGTGAAACACAAAGCAAACGAACACGCCGCGCACTGACCGGTCACCGCGCGGCAAGTACAGATGAATCTGGTCGTCGATCTTGCGGAAGTCGCTCCAGGCCGAGTCATCGTCCAACAGCCGGACCGGCAACCAGCCGGGTGGAAAATCGCGTGGCTCCTCAGCCTGGACAGAACGAGCAACAATGAAGACCAAAACTACCGCGGCCGCGCTGCAAACGCGAGTCATTACTGTACATCTGCTGTTGATGGTCAAAATCGGAGAGGTCGTCGTCATGAAGTCACCCATTAGCTGGTTCTCTTCCGAAAGTGGTCGCCCAAACAATTGCGACAAGGTGTCGTTTAAGTCACATCATGGCTCCATCGCCCAGAGCGTCAGCGAACCGGTCCAACCGCAGGACGTGGCGAGCGATTGTCCATCCGAAACAAATGCGACGTATCGCACCGCGCGTCGGGGGGCGACATGCAGAGTTACCACTGGTTCGCCATCCGCGATACGCCACACGTGAACCTGGCCATCCTGCGTGCCCGCGGCTAGCTGAAGGCTGTCGGGCGAGAAAGCCAAGGCCGGCAAATCGCGTCCGGCCAGTTCAATCTCCATCGCAGTTTGCCAGTTGGCGGTGTGCCAGATTCGCAACGAACCGCGGTTGTCGCCGCTGGCGAGATACGCTCCGTCCGGTGAGAAGGCGACCTGCCGAATGCGATTATGACCCGGGAAGATCGTTGTGCAACTGCCGTCGCTCAAATTCCACACGAGCAATCGTCCATGAATTGTTCCTGCAGCAAGCAACCTGTCGTCCGGCGAAAATGCCAGGGACACGACTTCGCCTCCCTCGCCAAGTAGCGTGGGCAAGGGCTGGTGACGGTCGACATCGCACCGTTTTACAAGTGTCTGTTCTCGATTCACATCCATGTCAACGAATGCCAATGTGCGGCCATCGAAAGACAGGGCGATGGTGCGCACTCCTTGGCGGTCGCTCGGAAACGTGGCGATCGTTTTTCCCGACGCGACATCCATGACGTGCGCGTTCAATTCCTCGCCGCCCACGGCCAACCGGCGACCGTCGCGCGAAAGGCTAATGGCTCGCGTATGCGTGACCGGCAAACTTAGCTCACGCAATGGCTGTTGGAGCGGCGGCGACCAAACGGCCGCTACCGCGTGATTCACGGTGATCAATTCCGGCTTGGACGCCAGCGAGGCCATCCCGTTGACGCGCACGTCTTGCGACCAGGAAGGCGTGTCGAGCACGCGCGGCAAACGGTGCGTAGTTAGCGGCGAGTCAGGGGCCGAGCCATCGGACGACGCATCGGCGTACCTTCCCGCGGTTACCAGCGCCGATTGCCCGTCGCTCAACCGCGTAAACTCGGCCGAACCTTCCTCCAGTTCGACGCGCGTCTGCGTGGGCGAGGCGATGGACACCAGCCGCGTACCTACCACCTTTACCTCAGCGTGCGGCGTGCGGATCTCCAGCGGTTTATCATGCGGCTGGGGAGCGACGTCGGCCAGCATTCGTCCGCTGATCAGCCGCAACACCTTCTGTCCCGCCGGCGAAACCGTGACGTTCACTTCGCTGGCGCTATTGAGCTGCAGCGTCGTTCCATCGTCGAATTGGAGCGTGGCGGAACTGTCCTCGCTGCCCGTGCGGATCGACCGGCCGTTGAACAGGCCGGCGTTCGTTTGCAATCGCGACGGCTCGCCGCCGGCTGTGAGCACAAAAACGTCGCCTTCGAGTTGCACGACACCAACACTGGGCTGCCGCGAATCCGGCGGCCGCACAGCCCAAATTCCGACGCCGATCGCAATCAACGCCAGTGCCGCCATCGCCCACGCGGCTTTCCCGAAATGAGTTCGCCGAGTCGCGCGTTCGC
The DNA here is from genome assembly GCA_963205385.1 of Planctomycetota bacterium. Taxonomy (GTDB): domain Bacteria; phylum Planctomycetota; class Planctomycetia; order Pirellulales; family Pirellulaceae; genus JAEZGD01. Next base: position 11,679 of record CAUJKE010000298.1, read on the forward strand.
GCGGAATACTGACCGCCACTTCGTCATCACGGATCGCGTCAGCAAGGACATCAACAGGCGCAGCGGCCAATTCCAACTCAAGCTGTGCCTCTAGCAATCGGTGTTGCACAAACACGTCGAAGGCGGTTTCATCGGCCGCGAGGATCGCTTCCAGGCGACATCGCTGCTCCGCGCTCCACTGACCATCGCGTGCCGCGTGGATCAGCGAGAGCACTTCAGATTGGTTGTTCGCGTTCATGATCGACCACCGTGATGAAAATCAATCAGTCCTCCGCCATCCGCAATCGAACACAATCGAACAGGAATTCGTGAATCTTCGCCAGCGTTTTGTAAACCGCAGATTCCGTGCGCTTCCATCGCGACGCAATTTCATTCACGTTTCGGCCCGACGTGTATCGTTCGCGCAATAGCTCTCGTTGCCGCAGCTCCAATTGACGCAGACAAGCCGCCAGTGCATCGCTGCGTTGGTTCGATTCCAGTAGCTTCGACACCAGCCTGTCGGCGAACTGCTCGGCCAGTTCATCGCCCAGCAACATTGGCATTCGCGCAGCGTCGCGTCGCTGCCGCAATACGATCCGCCGCGCGACCCCACACGCCCAGCGGCCGAAGTCACGTGACTGATCGAAGCGGTCGAAATGTTCCCATAGGGCAATGCTCGTTTCCTGCAACGCGTCGTTGGCATCGCTCGCGCACCGTACCTGCGCCCGGATGAAGGCGTAGATTTGCTGCTGGTGGATCGTGTAGTAACGGAGAAATAATTTGGTTTTTTCGTTGCTCATTCCAACTCCGCGTCGCCGTGCTTTGTAAACTGTATTGCCATCGAGCGTATGAATTTTGGAAGTCGCCGCTGCGCGAGAAGCAGACAACAAACAACTCAACTGACGCAACGCCTTGCATTGCAGGCACTTACGCGAGTCGGCCAAGCCTTCTGTGGGCGGTCGATTTTCCAATTTTCCGCAGGTCCGGGCAATACAAGGCAACGGCGCTGATCGGTTGCGTTGCAAACGGAACGCACTGCTTGGGTTCGTTCACGTACAGATCAGGTGAAGCAATGTCCAAGACTGTTGAAGCTATCCGATGCCTGTCGCATGACACCGTGTCGTTGTTCATTCGTGTCCTGTGTTTCTCGTCGGCCTTGATCTTCGCGGCGTTTGCCAGTTCGGCGTGCCGGGGCGACGAGCAGCACGGTTTCGCCGGTCAAGTGGCCCCGCTGTTTCAGAACTTCTGTGTGAAATGCCACGGGACGGACGAGGAAGACACGCAACTTGCGCTGCACCAGATTTCGGCGACGATGGACGCTCCGCTGCAACTCGCCAATTGGTCGAAGATTCTCACTCGCTTGCAGTTGGGCGACATGCCGCCGGCCGACGAGCGCCAACCCCCGCGCGACGATCGCGAACGGGCAATTCGGTGGATCAAAGCGGAACTCGATCGTGCCGGCGGGAGAGCGGACGCCGGGGAGGCCAAGCTGCGGCAATTCGCCTACGGCAATCTGGTCGACCACGAGTCGCTGTTCCATTCCACGTTGGAAGTCGCCATTCCCGCCGAGCCGCGGCTGTGGCGGCTGAGTCCGTCCATCTACGAACAACTGGTGAATGACGCAGGTGGCGATTCCCGATCGATAGCGCAGCCTTTTGCTTTAGGACCCGGTGGCGGTATTAAGGATTACGCGGCGGCGTTTGTCGTGGACGAGCCGACGGTGACGCAGTTATTGCGTAACGCCGGTGAGATCGTCGCGGCCCAAACTCGCGACAAACAGGACAAGGAGACGAACGAAACCGTTGTATTCGGCAATGCGCCGAAACAGTTTCGGGCGCTCGTCGAGACCCAAGGGGGACCGACCGGCGGACAAATCGAAGAGGCGTTGCATTACCAATTCGATCGTATCCTGCAGCGTGAACCGACTGCGGACGAACTCGCCGGTTTCACCGCCCTGATGCGCAAGAACATCCGGGATGCAGGAGCCGCGCGCGGCGTTCGGGCCACGCTGGCCGCCGTGCTGCTGCTGCCCGAAGCCGTCTTTCGCCTGGAATTAGGACAAGGCCCGCCCGATAAGCACGGGCGAATCATGCTCAGTCCGCGGGAGTTGGCTTATGCAGTCGCTTACGCTTTGACGGATGAGAGGCCGGACGGCCAGTTATTGAAGGCCGCCGACGAGGGACGGCTGGCGACTCGTGACGATGTCCGCCGCGAGTTGGAGCGGCTGTGGCAAGACCCGAAAACGAAGAAGCCCCGCATCCCGCGGTTTTTTCGTGAGTATTTCGGCTATCACCGGGCACCGGACGTTTTCAAGAACGACAAGGATGTTAAACAGTACAGCGGCCGTTTTCGCGCGGAGATTCTCGTCAACGACACCGATCAGCTCATCGAGTGGATTCTGAAACGAGATCAGAACGTGCTGAAAGAACTGCTGACGACCAACAGAAGCTTCGTCAACTATCGCGTTGACAGCAAGAAAGGCCCGGTGCTGGCCCACGACAAGAACCACATGGAACTGGCCTATAACGTCGCGATCGACGAGTGGACGAAGGACCAGCCGATGGAACTGCCGCGCGAGGAGCGGGCGGGGATTCTTACGCAGCCAAGCTGGCTGGTCGCGCACAGCGACAACACGCACACGCATCCGATTCTGCGTGGCAAATGGGTGCGCGAACGGTTGCTCGGCGGAACCGTGCCCGACCTGCCGATCACCGTTGACGCCCAGTTTCCTGACGCGCCAGAACAGACCATCCGCGAGCGTCTCGCGATCACCAAGGACAGTTACTGCTGGAAATGCCATCAGCAGATGAACTCGTTAGGGCTGCCGTTCGAAGCGTACAGCCACCTCGGCGAATTCCGCAAGCTGGAACCTGTGCTCGATCTGCAAGCGACGGCGGCGAACGTCGACAGCAAGGGCAACCCGCGCGGCGATGTCCTGCGCGAGGTGGAAGTCGACCCGTCCGGGGTGATTTCGCGAAGCGGCGAACAGGGCCTCGATTGTGAGGTGAAGTCCGCGGTGGAGATGATTCACCGCCTGGCGGACTCCGACCGCGTGCGCCAGGTCTTCGTGCGCCATGTGTTCCGCTATTTCATGGGCCGCAACGAACGGCCGGGGGATGGGCCAACCTTGATCGCCGCGGACAAAGCGTATGTCGAAAGCGGCGGCAGCTTCAAGGGTCTGGTCATCTCGCTGCTCACTTCCGACTCGTTCCTCTACCGACAGCTTCCTTCGCAAGTGGCCCGCCAATAATGCGACTAATGCGACACAAGCGACGGCCGCGCGCGGCCACAACGGATATAGTCAAATTCTGCAACGCAAACGAAACGACAGGAACCACCCAAGAAAAGGAGCTCAACCAATGCAATTGAAGCGACGCGATATCCTGAAAGGCATTACGCTGGGTGCTGGGGCCACAGTGCTCACACCGTTGGTGCGGCAACTGGAGGCCTACGGCGCAGACGCGGCAGTCGGCCACCGGCGCTTCGTTTTCGTTGTGGAAGGCAACGGCCTGCCGTGGCAGCAGATTCAGCCCATCGGGATTGATCGAGGGAAGAACTACGAGCGGACAAAGAAGGTTGAACTGGCGATCACCGACTATGAACTGCCCAAGTCGCTGGAACCGTTGGCGAAATATCACGACCGTGTTTCGGTCATTCAAGGCCTCTCCGGCCGCGTCTGCGGCGGCGGACATTCCAATGATTTCGGCGCCCTCGGCGCTTGCGCCGTACAGCACGGAGCGGCCGTTCCCAAAGGTGAAACGATCGACGTCGCTCTGGCACGGGCCAATCCCGGCCTGTTTCCCATCATCGGACTGGGCATCTCCGACCGGCCCGAGCACACGACGATCTATAACTGCTCGGCCCTGGCCGCCAACAAGTCGTTACCCACGCAATGCCGCCCCGATTTGGCCTACAATTCCTTGTTTGGCAGCATTGCCGAAGGCGCCGGCCGCGAGGCGTTCGCTGCCCAAAGCAACGTGCTGGACTTTCTGGCCGGCGACCTGAAGAAACTGGAGAACCGCCTGAGCGGCTTCGAGCGTGAAAGGTTTCAGCAATATGTGGGCGCATTCGAATCGCTCCGTGATCGTCAAAGCCGTTTGAACGAAATCGAGAACACACTCCGCGAGCATGCACCGGTGGTCGGCGACAAGTACCGGTCGGACGTGGAAACCGACCGCCTGGACGCCCATTTCGATCTGGCGGCCGCCTCGCTGATCGGCGGTTTGACGAACGTAGTCACGATTGCTTCAGGCGTGGGAAGTCTCTTCTTCAGCGTCCGTTTCGGCGGGCTAGGCATTCAGATTTCAAAACACGGCATTGGTCACGGCGGAGGCGAAGGGGGCAAGTCGGCCGGCGAGTTGGCTACCATTATCCGCCGCTTTCATTTCGAACTGATTGCTCGCCTGATGGACAAGCTTAACGCGATGCCCGAAGGGAACGGCAGCATGCTCGACAACACGGTCATCGTATATCTCAGCGATGCGGCGGAAGGCCATCACGCCCGTTGCTGGGAATGGCCGTTCGTCGTGATCGGCGACGGCGGAGGAAAGTTGAAACGCGGCCGCTACCTTGAGTATCCCTATTACAACTTGGCCGGCCATCGCCCCATCAACTGTCTGTACAACACGCTGCTGCACGCCGCCGGCGCCCCGCGGGACGACTTCGGCATGGCCGATCCAATGCTGGATAAAGATGTCGAACAAACGGGGCCGCTGGCCGAGTTGTTGGCGTGATCGCGCTCCACTCCAATGGCTCGAGCGGAGAATCGTGATGAAGCCTCATGGGCATGTGTATGCGCTGGCATTGCTGATTTGCGGTAGCGCTGCGGCGGCGAGGGCTGAGCCGGCACACGCCTGGATATTTTCCGGCCAATCCAACATGAAGGCCATTGGTGCCCAAGCACGGCAAGCCGTGGGTGAGGTCGTCGAATCGCACGGCCATGAGTTCTTTCCCGTTTACGTGGCCGAACCAGGCAAACCGATCGAGGGCTGGCTGGATCCGGAACACGACGACTATGGGAAGTTGTGGCGACAGCTCGAAGTAAAGATCAACGACGCCAAAGGGCGAGAACACGAGTTTCGCGGCTTCGTCTGGTATCAAGGAGAGTCGGACGTCAATCGCGAGGCAGGCAAGTATCAGCAACAACTCGCGGAACTGGTGAGCCGCATTCGTGAGCGAACCGCCGAGCCTCGCTTGCCGGTCATCGTTGTGCAGATCGGCGCCGCCACCGGCTACGACGGGCAGGACTGGGCCGTGGGCGTTGTTCGGGAAGCACAGCGCCGTTTCGTAGTGAGCGATGGACATGCCGCGCTGGTGACGGCGATTGATGCGGAGATCGGCGACTATGCCGTTCACCTGAGTCGGAATGGCGCTGACACCGTTGCTAAACGTATCGCAGCGGCAGCTGATCGGCTTGCCTATGGGAACTGTGCCGCTCACTGGGGGCCACAGTTTGCGACGGCTTCGTTTGCCGACGAATCTCGCCGACAAGTGTTGGTGTATTTTAGCGACGTTCAAGATGAGCTACGCCTCGCCGACGGCTGGCTGGCCGGATTCGGCGCCAGCACCAAAGCGAAGTTGCCTGCCGAACTCGGCGACTTGCAAGACGCCGGCGCGCTGGGGCGGTTGACCGACGATTTCCTTTAGCGTTACCAGTCGGCAGGGTTGGGACTGCCGGAGAGATGCTCCGCGAGCAACCGATGATACTTTTCCCAGCTCTCTGGGGAGTCGTACGCACCGAGGTTTCGCCCTGAACATGGCGTTCTCGCGAGCGCACTTCGTAGCGCTGGGACTGCCGCTGCTCCAGAACCCTGAAGCCAAAGTTTAACCAACCGAACCGCCGTGGTACGGACCCGTACGCCCGGTGGTGTGGGAGGGGCGGAGCCGAAAGGCTCCCCCCTATCCCGATGCGCGGTTGGGGAGGCCTGGCGTTTGCTCGGACGATGCCGCGACACAATCACTACAAACGCTTTCGCCGCCACGGCGTGGTGGACACAGCCGGAGGCACCGCAATTATTGGAACCATGCGCTTCATGGGCACAAGCGGCGCACGGTGTCAGGCCGGCGCGCGGCTACAGATTGGCCCCAAATCGCGACGATAGTTAACTCTGTTCCTAGGAGGCAAAGTCTTCCTGACTGGCAACTTTCACCGCGAAGGCAACCGAGCATGGCGACCAGCCGACCGAAGACCAAACCGACCCGCAAGTCCACCAGTTCGCTGCAAACGCCGCTTGAGACGTACTTGCGCGAGATCAACGAAACGGCCCTCCTCTCGGCCAATGACGAGCATGAACTGGCCGACGCCATCGCCGCCGGCGACGTCCGCGCTCGCGACCGCATGGTGCGCGCGAATCTGCGCCTCGTCGTCAACATTGCCCGCGGCTACACCGGCAAGGGACTGAGCCTGCAAGATTTGATCGAGGAAGGGAACCTGGGGCTATTGCGCGCGGTCGAAGGCTTCGATCCGGCTGTCGGCACACGGTTCAGCACGTACGCGAGTTACTGGATCAAGCAATCGATCAAGCGGGCGCTGATCAACTCCGCCAAAACGATTCGTATCCCCGCGTATATGGTCGAACTGCTGTCGAAGTGGCGGCGAGCCAGTGCTCGTTTGACGGAAGAACTCGGCCGCACGCCGACGCCGGAAGAAATCGCCCGCGTGCTCGGGCTGCAAAAGAAGAAGCTCCCGATCATCAAAAAGGCGATCCGCATTTACAACAGCACGCCGCAAACCGATCAAGCGGATGCCGGCTGGTCGCTGGGCGAAATCATCATGGACGAGCGGATGAAGAGCCCCGAGGAGGAACTCGTCGAGCACGACGCCCTCAAGCATGTCATGGCGATGATGCAAGAGATGGACCAGCGCGAGCAAACGGTGCTGAAGATGCGGTTTGGACTGGGCGGAACCGAGCCGCACACGCTGAAAGAGATTGGCGAGACGCTCGGGCTGACGCGCGAACGGGTGCGGCAGATCGAGACCGAAGCGCTGGGCAAGCTCGCGCAAGGCTTGGAAGATCCCCGCGAGCGGCTGATGGCGTTGGTCGGCGGCAAGGATGACGGGCGGGATGATTAGTCCTTACGAGGATGTAGCGCACGCAAGTGCATCGGCGATCCACGGGATGGGTCTGTCCAATTCAGTCGCCTACCGGGAGTAGCAGTTCCGTGTATACTGCTCCCCGGAGGACTTTATGGCCGACTTGGATCTCACGAAATACATCCGCGACATTCCCGATTTCCCTAAGCCGGGCATTGTCTTCAAGGACATCACGCCGCTTTTGGCGGACCCGGCGGCGTTTCAGGAATGCATTCGCCGCATGGCGGATCATTATCGCGAGCAGAAGATTGACGCCGTCGTCGCCGCCGAAGCCCGCGGGTTCATCTTCGCCGCGCCGCTGGCGGTGGAACTCGGCGCCGGCTTTGTGCCGATTCGCAAGCCTGGCAAGCTACCATTTGAAACGCACGCGTTTCATTACGAATTGGAATACGGCAGCGATTGCCTGGAGATCCACATCGACGGCGTCGGCCCTGGGCAAAACGTGCTCGTGGTCGATGACCTGCTCGCGACCGGCGGCACAATCGCCGCGTGTTGCAACCTGGTGGAGAAACTCGGCGCGACCATCGTCGGCTGCTGCTTTTTGATCCACCTGGCGTTTCTCCCCGGTGAGCAAAAGATCGCCCCCCGTGAGACGTTTAGCCTGCTGCGCTACGAGTAGCCAACTCGCTCCGCGCAGCGAATCTCCTCATGCCAGGCGAGCCGCCAACCAACCACGCACAGCGTGTTAGGGGCAACCGATCAGCACGCTTCCGATGTTCACGCCGGCTACAAGGCCACGGCCGTATCCGCCACGTGCGGACGGTGAGCAAGTTGGTGAGCTAAGAGCACCACGCACCAACATCACGACCCCATCGGGCCCGGGCCGATCGTGAAGAAGTCCTGTGGGCGACCCGCGGCACGCGCCGATTCCAAGCCCAGAATCTCATTCGCGCACGTCGCTTGGCTGACGCACCGCCGACCTGCCACCATTGCCTGAACCACCGCGACGGGCAACAATGCGAGAGGACTGTCGCTTGAACCTCTCGCGTGAACTTTGCAATGCCTGCCCCAGCCAAACGCATCACCGTGCCGGATTTTATCGCGCTGAAGCGCGCCGGCCAGAAAATCTCGATGCTCACCGCGTACGACTATCCCATGGCGGCGATGCTGGATGCGGCCGGTGTGGATGCGATTCTTGTGGGGGATTCGATGTCGATGGTGGTGCAGGGGCACGATACGACACTGCCGGTGACGCTTGACGAAATGATTTACCACGCGGAAATGGTCGGCCGCGCCGTGCAACATGCGCTGGTCATCGTGGACATGCCGTTTCCCACCAATCATCTTGGCGTCCACAAGGCGATCGAATATGCGGGGCGCATTTTGAAAGAGGCGCGTTGCCAGGCGGTGAAGCTTGAAGGAGGGAGCGAACAGGCGGATGTCATCGCGGGGCTGGTCTCGGCCGGCATTCCGGTCATGGCCCATGTTGGCTTGCGGCCGCAAAGTGTCCATCAGATGGGAGGCTATAAAGTGCAGCGCGACGAAGCCCGCCTGTTGGTCGACGCCCGCGCGGCGCAATCGTCGGGGGCGTTCGGCATTGTGTTGGAATGCATTCCCGCGGAGATGGCCGCGCGGATCACTGCGGAGCTTGAGATTCCGACGATCGGCATCGGGGCGGGTGGCCAGTGCGACGGACAAGTCCTGGTTATTA
>CAUJKE010000299.1 GCA_963205385.1 Planctomycetota bacterium
AACGCACAGAAATCACACACCGCCGTACAGATGTTGGTGTAGTTGATGTTGCGGTCGATGTTGTAGGTGCGATACGGTTCGGGATGTAGGCGTTCGCAAACAGCATGCGCGGCGCGGCCGAGCGCGAGCAAGTCGTGCGAGTCGAGTAGTTCCAGCCCTTGCGCCGGCGTCAAGCGCTCGCCAGCGACGGCGCGGGCGAGGATGTCGCGGACGCGGTCATTATCTCGTGCGGCAATCATCGTAATGCAAATCCAATCCCGGCGGCGCTAGTCCAAGCTGCGCCGCCAACTGGTAGAAAAGTTCGAGCCCTTGTTGTTCACGCGGGCCCAAATGGAAGTATAGATTCTCGCGAAAATAACAATAGGCTTGTTCGGCCGAAAGCCCCACCGCTGCCCCTTCGATGGCTGCGATTTGCGGCAGGTGCGCCACCCCGTCGTCGCGCGCTTCACACAACGCGGCCTCGAGGCCTGCGCGTTCCTCGCCCGCACGGGCGACCCACATGGCGAACACAAATTGCCGCTCCGCCCAACGGCTCCACTGGTCGCCGAGATCCCAAATCTCGACGAACTCTCCCTCGGGCGGATGAATCGCGCGGTCGCCAATCATCAGCACGGCGTCCGCGGTCGTTGCTTGCAGGGAAGTTCCTAGAGGGAACGGCGCCCGGTCGGGGGTGATGCCGCAACGCTCGTGCAACAGGATTCTCGCCAGTTCTGCGCTGGTGCGGGAGCCTTCATCGAGCGCTAGCGTGCGGACTTGGCTGGGGGCAGTACGAAACAGCAATTTCACGCTCAGAACCGGCCCCCGGCAACCGATGCACGCATCGGATAGGATCGTGTACGCCGGATCTTGAAAGAATTCAATCGACGGAATCAAGGCGACATCGAGTTCGCCGATTGACAATCGATCGGCCAACCGACTGGGGAGATCGAACACAACTTCTGCGCCCCGGAGGCGTTGGGCCAACCCATAAACGAGCGGTTTCGTGTTCAGGTAGGAAACCGCTCCCACTCGAATCGGTCGCGTTGATTGCAATCCGCCCCGCATATAGGTTCTTCGCTCCTTTCGAGCGCCAACAACTGCCGTAAATGGATTCGCCGCTAGGGTTTGGGGAAAGTGTTCGCCCATTATGCCGCGTGCGGCCAAGGTCGCCAAGTGACCTTTCCGCCCCATTGATAACACCGCAAGGCCCAGGCGGAAGTAACAAGTCTTGGGCACAATCCCGCCTTCGGCAACGCGCGAAAAGAGGTCGCTCGAAGGTTGCTGACTTCGCTCAGAGAATCGCGCCGAATTGTGTATCGACGAAGCGAGTTTGTTACAATGGAGCTTCAACCCGTAAATACGCATCCTGGAGGGATGACGATGCGGAGCGCTTGTCGCGCTCTCGTGCGGCGAATCGAGGCCGGCGCGGTGGCTGTCGTCTTGCAGATGCTGGAGCGCTAATGGTTATGACTTCCGCCCCCCGTCCGGACGATCCTCAAGGCATCGCACCGCACGACGAGACCATCGTCAACACCGGCGCCGGCAGCAGTAACGCTGGTAGCGGCGCTGGTAGCGGCAGCGCCGGCAGCGGCAGCGCTGGGCGCGCATTCTTTGGTGGCTTGCAGGGGAGCGGCAACGTTCCCGTCACGGCGGAGGAATTCCAGCAGCAGTTGACGGCCAGTGGCCTGATGACAGCGGAAGAGTTGCTCTCGTTTTACGACAGTATCGGCCAGTGTGAAGCGCTCACGGACGCCGCGCAGCTCGCGCAACTTCTGGTCGACCATCGGCGGCTCACTGCCTATCAAGCCGAGTCCATCGCCCAGGGCCAAACGCGCGGCCTGGTGTTGGGCAACTACATCATTCAAGACAAACTCGGCGAGGGGGGCATGGGCATGGTCTTCCGCGCCCGCCATCGCTTGATGAAGCGGATCGTGGCGCTGAAGGTCTTGCCGCCTTCGATGACGGCGTCGGCCGATGCCGTGACGCGCTTTCATCGCGAGGTTGAAGCGGCCGCCAAGCTGCAGCACCCCAACATCGCCGGCGCGTACGATGCCGATCAGGCGGATGGCATTCATTTCTTGGTGATGGAACTTGTCGCTGGGCCAAATCTTTCGGTGCTCGTCAAGGAAATCGGGCCGCTCGCGCCCCCCTTGGCAATGAACATCATTTCGCAAGCCGCGCGCGGGCTAGCGCATGCGCACGCCAATGGCGTGGTGCATCGCGACATCAAGCCGAGCAACTTGTTGGTGAATCAGGAGGGGGTCGTCAAGATTCTCGATATGGGGCTCGCACAACTTCAATCGAGCGATGATAACAACGGCGCGAAGGCGGACTTGACGCAGTCTGGCCGGATCATGGGCACGGTCGACTACATGGCGCCGGAGCAAGCGCTCGACGCCAAGACGGTCGACCAGCGGGCAGACATCTATAGTTTGGGCTGCACACTATACTACCTGCTCGCTGGGCGGGCAATGTCGCCAGATGGGACGCTGACACAGAAACTCTTGTGGCATCAAACGGAGCCGATTCCGCCGCTGCACGACGTTTGCCCCGCCGCGCCACCCAAGCTCGAAGAAATTTATCGCCGGATGGTCGCCAAGAAACCGGCCGAGCGGTTCTCGACGATGGCCGAGGTGATCAACGCGCTCGAGCCCCTCCTGAGCGAAGTTCCGCCTGAACAATTGCAATTGCCGGCCACAGGCGTGGGGCTGAGCCACGAGCCCGGCTCATCAACCGATTACAACAAACGCCACAACAAGCTGACGATGGTCGATCGGCGGACCGGGGACGACGTGGCCGCCACGATTGATAGCTCGCGGGAAGCCATCTCGCCGCTGCCGAAACCTGTTTCGCCGCTGGGGTACGCGCCGCTGCTAGTCAGCCTGGCCGCGCTCGGCATTGCGGCCGGCATCGGGCTGTTCATGCTGTTCGCGCCGAACCCAAAGGTTGATCCCAATCAGCCGCCAGGCAAGAACGGTGTCGTCGCGCCTACCGGCGCGACTTCGATGTTGATTGTCGCGGCGGATCATCCCAACGCTCGCGTGTTGGTCGATGGCCAGGAAGTCGGCGCGACCAACGGCGTGGAGCCTTATGAGCTACGCGTCGAACTGCCGTCGGGCGAGCATCAAGTTCGCGTGGAAAAGGCAGGCTTTCAGCCGGTTGAGCAACCGATCAAGCTTCAACCGAAAGTCGCGTTCACGTTGACAGCCCCGCTCGTTGTTCTGCCGGGGACGCTCGAACTCGCTGTCGACATCCCCGCGGTGGAAGTCAGTATCGACGAGCAGACTAAGGGCACGCCAAGCGGCATGAACCCCTATTTGCTCAGCGTGGACCTTCCGCCGGGCAAACACCAGATTCGTTTAGCGGCCGAAGGCTACGAGCCCAAGGAGCAAGCGGTCGTCATCGTTGCGGGCGAGCGCAACCAGTTCAAGACGACGCTGACGGAACGACCCTTTCGCGAACTGCTCTCGTGGCTCTTTGCAAACGCCCATCCCGACGTTACCGAGCCGGTCACGCTCGTGACGCCGCGCGGTCCCGAATCGATCAGCCGCTGGGCGGACGTACCCACCGATTACTCCGAGATCGCCGAGATTCAACTGGCTAACTCCACCTTGAGCGACACCGACGCGACTCTCTTAGCCAAGGCTAAAGCGCTGCAAGCGCTATCGCTCGCCAACACGCAGATTGGGGATGAGGGGATCAAAGCGCTCCAGTCGTTGACGAACTTGCGCAAGCTCGATCTCAGTGGCACGCAAATCACAAGCAAGGCGCTCGCATACTTGCGTGGCATGACGCAACTCACCGATCTCGATCTGCGGCAAACCAAGATTCAAGACGAGAGTCTGTTGTCGCTCGCGGAGTTGCCCAAGCTCGAACGCTTGCACCTGTCGGACACCGCCATCAGCGATCAAGGCATCACCCACCTGGCCAAAGTCAAGTCGCTCAAGCTGCTCTCGGTCGATGGCACGCGCGTGACCGAGGATGGCTACAACACGTTGGGCAAAGCGTTTGAAAAGAACCCGATCCTCAAAGCGGAACTCGATCCCGAGCTCGGCCTGGCGCGCAAACTGCTGCGTGGCGGGGCCGTCATCAAGATTCGTAAAGCCGCCTCGTCGGCCGATGCGCCGGTCGAAGTCACGGAAGTTGCGCAACTCCCCAGTCAGAGATTTCATATCGTCGGCATCTCCAATCGACAGAGCCGTGATATCGACGACGCCGTGGTCGGCCAATTCAAGCAATTGAAACAACTCGCGGAACTCGATCTCGACGGCAGCGCTATCAGCGACGATGGTGTGGATGCACTGCGTGAGATTCCGACGCTCCGCAAGATCAATCTCGGTTACTTGCGAATTGCCAAGCGCAGTGCGGACGAGCTATCCCAGGTGCTGCCGGATGCCGAGGTCGTCTGGCATGGTCCGCGCGATCGGGCGGCGGCGCAATGGGTTCTGGAGCAAGGGGGCAAGGTGCGCATTCGCGCGAGTGAATCGCAACTCGTCAGCCAGGCGGCGGCGCTGCCTGATAATCGGGACTTCATCCTGGAAGAAATCCATTTGGTGAACTTGCCGAAGCTAGACGAAACAGAGCTGGCGGTATGTCGCGATCTCAGCGGACTGAAAAAGCTCTACGTCAGCGGAACGAAGCTGACGGCTGCGGGGCTGGCCCAAATCACAGGTTGCCATCAAGTCGAATTGCTGGCGATTACCGGCGAGCAACTGCAAGGGGACTTTTTGCCGCTGATCGTCGCTCAGTTTCCCGCCTTGCGGCAACTCTATCTCGCAGATACGGAACTCGATGGCAAACAGTTGAACCAGCTTAAGAAGCTGCCGGAACTGCGTCAGCTATCGCTTGCCGGCACGCCGGTCCAAGACGAGGATCTCGCGCCGTTGGAAGCGCTGCCCCATCTGACGTGGCTCTCGCTGGACGGTACGAACATCACGGATGCCGCGCTCCCACACCTGGTCAGGCTCAAGCAACTCAGCGTGCTCTCGCTTGACGATCAGCTCGTCTCTCAAGATCAGCAAATGCTTCCAGACGAGCTCCTGCCGGATCAGCCAGCTCGCCGCCGCGTGCAGGTGACCGACGCTGGTTTGGAAGAACTCGAAAGCAGTTTGAAGTCAACGCGGATTTACCACCGCGAGTTAGATGCCGAGCGCCTCGCTGCCAAGTGGGTCCTGGCCGGCGGCGGCGCCGTTGTAGTCGAGACTGGTGATAACAAACCCGTTCGCGTCGAACGCCTGGCCGCTCTGCCGCGCACTGGCTGCAAAGTGCTGCTGGTAGCGCTTACGAGCACTTCCTGCAAGCCGGAGGAAATCACGCCGGCGCTGCGCGCGTGCCGCAACTTGCAATCGCTCGAGGTTGCTGGCTTTGGAGAGTTGCGGAGCAAGCATGTCGCCGCGCTGGCGGCGCTGGAGTCGCTCAAGGCGCTCAACCTGTCCGGAACCGGCGTGGATGACGAGGTCTTCACTCACTTGGGTTCGCTGCCGAAGCTGACCTGGCTCGCGCTCGACTCGACCGACATCACCGGCGCGAAGCTGTCCGCGGCTGCACTCCCAGCGCTGACCTACTTTTCCGCCGCGACCAGTGGGCTCAACGACGCCGGCCTGCGCAACCTGTCGTCGTGCGCTCAGTTGGAATCGTTGAGCGTCGCCAACTGTCGGGCGATCACCGATCAAGGCTTTGCCGCGATTGGTAAGCTCACCAACTTACGAGAACTCAATCTGTGGCAAACGCGGATCACGAACCAGGCGGCGGCCGCCATCGGCAAGCTCTCCAAACTGCGTACGTTGAAACTGACGGGAACGGCCATTGGCGATGAGTTCGTGACGCAACTCAACGAGATGCCGGACCTCATCAGCATCGACCTCGCGAACACCAAAGTCACCGACGCTTCGCTCGCGCACCTGCAAGGCTTCAGCGGCTTGAAGAAGATCAACGTGCGCGGCACGGCGGTGACGGACACAGGCGCCGCGCCGCTGGGAGACAAAGTCGACAAGTCGCCTGATCCGGCCGAACGCGATCCAATCGCCGCGCCCAGTCGGTTCGGTTCCTAACTCTTACCACCGCAAAATCACGCAGGCGCCTTACGGCAGCACCGGCACGAGATAGGGATCGGCGAAGACGTAGTCGCGTTTGGCTTTCGCCGCTTCCGCTTGATATTTATCGAACGCTTCCGGCGTCGAGCCTGCATCGCGGAAGTCCTTCCACAAATTGTCGAGCCGCCGGTTAAAGCGCTCCCACGCCAGGCGACGGCTATAGTCTTCTTCAAAACGCTCGTAGCGGCGGATGACAGGCTGCGTGTAGACGCCCCGCGAACCATTGTTCTCCGCGGCGTAACCAGGCGGAACCATCGTCGCGCTCGCGGCGAACATCAATACCAGGCCAGATAACATTGTTGCTTCCCCCCATAAGTTCCGGCGACGCTACACGGCGACCAAGCGTCACGCGCTGCGCGTCAGTTCCTTAAACTGTAGCTTGCGAATTGCGGCCACGACTCGCCACTCTTGCCCGATTGTATGGATTATAGCGCCGCGCGCGACACGAGTCGGACCCACGCTCTACGTGAGGAACAAGTCACGCGAGGCGAGAGGTCCACTCCGGCCAATACTCCGGCAAGTCCGCCGTGACCGCGACCGGTTCGCCGCTCATCGGATGCCGAAATTCCAGCCCACGCGCGTGCAGCGCAATCGCCCGCGCGCGCTCGTCTGGCGTGTCCGGGCCAAACGCGGCTGCGCTGCCGTACTGCGCATCGCCCAAGATCGGCAAGCCGTGCGCTGAACACTGCACGCGAATTTGATGTGTGCGGCCGGTCTCCAGTTCAATCTCCAGCAGCGTTTGCGACCCCACGTCCGCCCGCGTCTGATAATGCAAAATGGCCAGTTGCGCGTCGGGATGTGCGGGATCGGTCGTCTCGCTCCGCGCTTCGCCAGGGATTTTGCGGAGGTAGTCGGTCCACGTTCCGCGCGCCGCCTCCGGCCGGCCCCCGACGAGCGCCCAGTAAGTCTTGCGCACCGTGCGGTCCTCAAACTGTTGCGCCAACTTGCGCGCCGCGCGCACATGCTTGCAAAACGCAATCACCCCGGAGACCGGCCGATCCAGTCGATGGATCACCGCCAGATAGACGCCCCCCGGCTTCGCATCGCGGGCTTTGAGGAATCGCTTGACGCGCAGTTCCAGGTTGTCAATTCCCGGCGGCGCTTGCGTCAAGAGCCCCGCCGGTTTGCGCACCACCAAGAGCGGACCTGCTTCCAGCAGAATCTCGAAACCGTCCGGTTGCACCACGGCGTTCATGGCGACAGGTCTCTCAGCGCAGCGGCATTCAACACACAGAGCGTTGAACGCGAAGTTCAACGCCCTGGGAAGGAGTTCACGATTAAAGCAAAAGGATCACACTTGTCCGGCGACCGGCACCACAAACGGCGCACGATAGTCGCGCGTCAGCATGGAATTCGCTTTGTCCATGCCGGAATCCGGGAAGGTTTCCGTCTCTGGATCGAACTTGAGCATGTCGCCGAAGCCGATCTTGATGGTGTTGAGATCGATTTTGTTATCCTTGAGATGCGCGACGGTGCGCTCCCACGTATCTTTCACATTGTCGGTCGTCTGGATGCTGGCCAAGCGCTGCTCGGCTTCGCCCGCAGTCACCTGGTCCCCCAAGCGATACGAAATGTTGCCCAGGTGGCAGAGCGCGCTCGACAGGTGGCCCTCCTCGATATCCGCGTTGAGATCCGCAATCTTGCGACTGCGAACCGCCGAGAGGAAGTTGGAGAAATGGTCACCTTCGCCTTTGAACTCCTTGACCTTGTTGCCGTCCTTATCGAACGCGGCGCCGCTGTGATAGGAGGCCATCACCACGTAGCCGTCGGTCCCTTCAAAAATCACGCCAACACCGGCGCCTTTATATGGCTTGGTCTCCAGGCCACGAACCTCGAACACGAGCGACTTATCGCCGTAGTCGTGGACGACCACCTGCGTGTTGGCCGTTTCACCGGCATCTTCATAGCCAAACCGCCCGCCGTAGCTGAGCACGCCGTTGGGGAGCTTCTGCTGTTGCAGACCCCACCGCGCTAGATCCATTTGATGAATGCCCTGGTTGCCCAAGTCGCCGCAGCCATAGGCCCAGATCCAGTGCCAATCGTAGTGCAGGCTCTTGCGCGTCAGCGGGAGCATTTGCGCGGGGCCGGTCCACAGATCGTAGTTGATGTTGGCCGGAATTGGATATTCGCCCTGGGGGCCGATCGAACCGCGGCGCTTGTAGCAGAGGCCGCGCGCGACTTTCAGGTCGCCGATCTTCCCGCTGTGTACATATTCAATTGCCTC
Organism: Planctomycetota bacterium; assembly: GCA_963205385.1. Taxonomy (GTDB): domain Bacteria; phylum Planctomycetota; class Planctomycetia; order Pirellulales; family Pirellulaceae; genus JAEZGD01. Next base: position 8,296 of record CAUJKE010000299.1, read on the forward strand.
GATCATGCCGGGGTTGGAGCGGGATTGCGTCCCCGTTTGGCAGATCCGGTTGTATTTGCGGGCGGCTTCCACACAGCGCCGGCCTTCGCTGACATTATGACTCACCGGCTTTTCAACATACACATCCTTGCCTGCCTGCATCGACCAGATGGCGCCCAGCGAGTGCCAATGGTTGGGCGTGGCGATGCTGACGAAATCGACCCGTTTATCTTCGAGCAGTTTGCGCAGATCCTCGACGAAGATCGGCTCCCGGCCATTTTGACGCTTGGCGACTTCCTTCGCGCGCTGCGCGCCAATGTCGCGATCGACATCGCATACATAGAGGATCTCGGTGTCCTTGCGGCCAGCCCACGCGCCGATGTGCGAACCGCCTCGCCCCTTCACCCCCACCACCGCGACGCCTAGCTTCTCGTTCGGGCTTTTGCTCTGCGGCTCATCAGCGGCTAACAGTGGAACGGCCGAACTGGTCGCGACTGCGGCAGCCGCCACTAGCATCGAATCCTCTAAAAACTTGCGACGGGTACGCTTTGACATGCAGATTCTCCTGACAGGCGGGAGCCGCCTTTGGTGGTTAATAGAGTGATGGCGGCGAATCTCCCAGAATAACAAACGCAGCGGGCCATTTGCTAGCAGTAAGTGAGAGAATTCGGCCGATCCGTCTACGCATGCGCGGAACATCCCTCCTCAGCCAGACCATGCCGACGCAAGCGCCAGGACGCAAGCGCGATCACTACGTTTCGAGCAGTGCCCAACAGTATACAAGTCCGGCGAGAAATAGTCAATATGTCTTTACTATTTATTCGCGATTCATCCTCCCTTTCCGGCAACTCAAGGCCGCGCGCGGCGGTCTAAGTCCGGCCCCCCCATATCTTAAACCCCACCCCTTTGAGGACAATTATTAGGCGCGTTGCGCAAACACGTTTTTTGATAAGTCCTTATTTAACAAAGACTTAGGAAATATCGCCGCCTTTCCAGTTCGCCGCGTATTAATCCAACTCCATCATTGGTGGGGGTTTCTCAGTCGGCGCATTTCCTAAGCGCTAATGGCGGCGCGAATCGCTTCGCCGCCGACGAGCGGCGCCTGGCAGGTAAAGTTCTCGCAGATATAGAGTGTCGTTCGGCCTTCTCGGGGGGTGCGATCGGCGAAGAGTGGGTCGAGTGCCTCGGAGTGGTGGCTGGCCGCCGTCGAGGTGCGGCTCGCGACGATTTTGTTCGGCAGAAACTGGGCCCGCAGCGACGCGAGCGCCTCGTGAAACTCGCCTGGATCATCCCCAGCGCACAGCACCCATTCGACGCGCGGGCCAATCAGCAGATCGGCGGCGATAAGTAGTTGCCCGGCGGCGGTTGGTGCTTTTTCCATCAGCCCGGTCGCTTGTTCCAGCGTGTCGCGCGCGGCTTCGTAGAAGTCGTTGCGTCCCGTCAGTGTCGCCAACCGCAACAACGCGGTTGCCGCCATGCCGTTGCCGCTGGGAACGCTGCTGTCTTGAAAATCCTTCTGCCGCGCGATGAGTTGCTCATGATCGTCGGCCGTATAGAAGAACGCGCCGGCGTGGGGATCATGGAAATGTTCGAGCATGTACTCCGCCAGCGCCACCGCCTCGTCGATCCAGCGCTCGTTGAAGTCCGCCTCATACAGCGAGACCAAGGCGTTCGCCAGATAGGCGTAATCATCCAGGTAGGCATTAAATTTGGCGCTGCCGCTGCGATAAGTGTGCAACAGTCGCCCATCCTCGCCGCGGACTTCTGCGAGCAGGAATGTCGTCGCGCGCTGCGCCGCGTGCAGATAACGCTCGTCGTCCAGCACGCCGGCGGCGCGGGCGAGCGCGTCGATCATTAGCCCGTTCCAGTTGACAAGAATCTTATCGTCCTTGCCGGGACGCACCCGTTGATCGCGGACTGCTAGCAACCGCGCGCGATCGGCGGCGAGCTCGCCACGTAGCGTCTCAAAATCGAGTTGATGCAACTTCGCATACTGCTGAAGCGAGACTTTGAGGTTGAGGATGTTCTGCCCCTCGAAGTTCCCTTCCGGCGTGACGTTATAAATCTGGCAAAAACGATTCCCGCGCGCCGCGCCTAACAGGGCCATAATTTCCGCGGGACTCCACACGTAAAACTTGCCTTCTTCCCCTTCGGAGTCCGCGTCCTCCGTGCTGTGAAACCCGCCGGTCTCGTCCGTCATGTAGTTCAAAATATAGTCGCACGTCTCGCGCGCAACACGGGCATAGTCCTCGTCTCCGGTGGCGAGATAGCCTTCGAGGTAGGCATTGGTGAGCAAGGCGTTGTCGTAGAGCATCTTCTCGAAATGCGGCACGAGCCACCGCTCGTCAACGCTATATCGCGCAAAGCCGCCGGCTAGGTGGTCGTAGATTCCGCCGCGGGCCATTTTGTCGAGCGTGAGCCGCACCATATTCAGCACGCCTTCGCTCGGCTCGCGCTTCCAAAACCGCAACAGCACGCCGAGATCCAGCGGATGCGGAAACTTCGGCGCGCGACCGAAACCGCCATGCGTGAAATCGAACGACTGCTCGAGTTGCACCACGGCGCGCCGCAACATTTCCGCCCGAATCGGTTCGGCGGTCGGCTCCAAGTGCATCACGTCCAGGTGCGCGGTGATCTCATCCGCCTGCTCTAGCGCTTGGCTGCGGCGGTGTTGCCAGGCGTCGGCCACGGCATGCACGACTTTGAGAAAGCCCGGCATTCCCATGCGGTCGTCCGGTGGCCAATACGTGCCGCCGAAAAACGGCTTGAGATCCGGCGTGAGGAACACCGACATCGGCCACCCGCCATGCCGCGTCATCAGTTGCACCGCCGCCATATAAATCTGATCGAGGTCGGGTCGCTCCTCGCGATCGACCTTGATGCAGACGAAGTTCTCGTTGAGCGCCGCGGCGATCGTCTCGTTCTCGAAGCTCTCGTGCTCCATCACATGACACCAGTGGCACGCGGCGTAACCAATGGACAGAAAAATTGGCTTCTGCTCGCGCCGCGCGCGCTCGATCGCTTCCGGCCCCCAAGGATACCAATCCACCGGATTGTTCGCGTGTTGTAAGAGATACGGACTGGTTTCGTGGGCAAGTCGATTAGGCATGAATCTGGTGGGGTGAAGCCTTTGCGGCGTGATATCTAAAAACAACTAACTCGTTTCAAACGCTTCTTTCTCGAACGGATTATCCAAATACGGATGTTGTCCGCGGCGATACGCCAGCAGGCTATACAGCAAATATAGCGGGATCATCAGCGGACCCCAACGCTCGTACTGCCGCACATGCACGTGCTCGTGCCGGCGGGTGCGCTCAAGGCATTCTAAATCGCAGCCGAGCACGACGTGCCCGAGCGTCATCGCCGCGCCGGGACCAACCCACGGCAGGCCGCGACTGAGCAGCCAGGTTGCAAAGCCACCGTGAACTTCCAGCGCCCCTTCCACCACCTGTGTTTTCCCGCCGGAAACCAGGCTCAACGCGACCACCGTCAGGCCCAACGCTGTCGCCGGGAAGGCCCAGAGGTAGCCGAGGACTTTCAACAAGGTCTGCATCGTACGCTATTTGAACTTATGCTCGTTGCCGGGGAACTCGCCACTGCGAACATCATCGCGATACTGCGTCACCGCCGTGTGAATGATCTCCTTCACGTGGGCGTATTGCTTCACGAACTTCGGCACATAGCCGCTCGTAATTCCCAGCAAATCGTTAATAACCAGGACTTGTCCGTCGCACTGACCACCCGCCCCAATGCCGATCGTTGGAATCTCAAGCTCCGCGGTGATCCGCGCGGCCATCTCCGCGGGCATGCATTCCCACACCATGCCGACCGCCCCCGACGCTTGCGCCGCGCGGGCGTCGACCACCAGGCGGGCTTCGTCGCGCTGCACTTTATAGCC
>CAUJKE010000300.1 GCA_963205385.1 Planctomycetota bacterium
GGAGTGCCGAGTCGCTGCTGGCGGAAAACTGTTATATCGAGAGCGTGGAACTAGCGGCGACCTACGGCAGTTACTGGCACGGAGGGCATCCGCTGGCGACGGATCCACGCCCTGCGCCGTCGCTGCTATCGACGTGGAAACAAGCCGGGTATCGCACGGCGGCGGTGACGGATCGACAAACCTTTCTCGACTTGCCGGGCGCCGAACTGTTTGACGAACACGTGCTGCTGAGCGCGCCGCCCATCGCCGCGGCAGCGGAGGAATTGGAAGAGACGAACTTCGCGCATTTGATGAAGCTCGCGTGCGCACACCTCGAACAACTGCCGGCGCCGCAGGCCATGTGGGTTCATGCTAGCGGCCTCCGCGGCGCGTGGGATGCGCCGCAGGCGATCCGAGAGCAGTTGCGAACGGAGGAGGATCCGCCGGCGCTGACGCTACTCGATCCGCTGGAACTGGAACTCGGCAGCGACTACGATCCCGATCTGTTGCTAGGCTATACGCAAGCCTATGCGGCGCAGGTCATGGCGATTGATTTCGGCTTGGGTGAGTTGCGCGCGTGGCTAGCAACTTCCGGGCGAGCGCGCGACACGCTGGTCGTGCTCACGTCGCCGCGCGGGTATCTCGTCGGCCAGCAAGGCTATGTCGGCGGGGAGCGGGGGCTCTTGGAAGATTTAGTGCATGTGCCGCTGATTGTGCGTTATCCCGACGGTTCGCGCGCGGCGCAGCGCGAGCTGGGCCTGCTCACGTCGCGGGATGTACACCAGTTGTTGGATTTAACCGTTCCCTGGACGCCACCGGCGCGCGACCGCGTGTTGATGACTTCGTCCCACGAATGCGCGCTGCGAACGCCGGCCTGGCATCTGCGCGGCGGGTGGAATCCCGCGGCGGAGGGCGCGGACGCCGCCTTCACGCCACGCGAGTTATACGCCAAGCCGGACGACCGCTTCGAGGTGAACAACGTGCTGACGCGGGCACAGGAAGTCACGGAGCAGTTGAGCGCCGAGCTACTGCTAGCGCTGCCAGCAGCGCGGCGTGGGAAAATCGATGCGCTGCCGCCGCTAGGAGAACTGCTGGTGGATACGGCGAGGTGAGTGGGAAATTCCAATTTCGCAGCCTAAGAGCCTTTTCTCAACGCGCACGGCATGCCTTCGCTTGCATTCGGGTTGGTGTGGTGCTGGCAGACGGGGTCTGGTTATAATCCGTGGCTCTACGTTGATTCATCGGTCGTAGTTTGCGCAGGACCGCGCCTGACCGTCATGATTGGACAAGGAAGTCCCCACAATTCGCTGCTCTCGGCGCGACTCGCAGGAGCCGTTCGCTACGGTCTCTTTGCGCGCTGGCCTATCGCGCTGATGTTGCTGTGTGCGCTCGCGAGCATGGCCCTCCTGCTCTTCCCTGCCCCGCGCTGGCTGTGCGCGCAAGAAGCGCCGGCGGAAGAACTGCTCGACTTGGAGCTGCGGATCGCGATCGGCGGCGGGACGGCCAGGCAGTGGCGCGGAACGATCGGCGTCACCAACGGAGAGGTCGAGGTGGTGCGGGTGCTGGGGCTCGAGCCGGATACGCCGGGAAGTGCCCGCGTGGTGCAAGGTCAAATTCAGTTCGCACAACGGAGCGAGCGCACGTACGACGGCCTGGATATCGCCGTGCGCGGGCCACGCAATGCCCTGCTGAAGCTTGCCTTCGGCACGTCCGGCGCGCCGCTGCAAACTGTGGAAGTACCGCTGACGGAGTTGATCGCCGGCATTCACAATGCGCCGCTGGATGACCAACAGAACCGCATTCTCGTGCGCCGCACCGCCGGGGATAAGCTGCGCCTCTTGCTCGAACGGGACCAACTGGTGTACGACACCGGTGAGCTGGTGCGGTTCAGCGTCGAGCCGCACGAAGCCAACCTGCCGACCGATACGGCGCTCCGCTGCCGCGTGCGTCTCTTGGATGTCAACAACGCCGAGCAAGGGAGCCATGAGCAAGAGTTTCGCATCGACCGCAGCGGCATCGCGCCGACGCTGGGTCCGTTCGAACTGACGCTGCCGAATGTCGAAGGCCCGTATCGGGTCGCCGTCGAAATCATTCAACCGCCGCGATTAGGCGTGTCGCTGGTCCGCGCGCGGCCGCTGCTCCAACGCGACATGCAACTGATCGCGATTAGCCTGCTCGCGCCCCCTGGGGAAGAGGTTCCGTGGGAGGCGGTGCTGGAGATCGATCCGGCCCATCCCGGCTGGCTCGAACGTTTGACGCGGCTCACCAAGCTGGCCGCGATTCCCGGCTTTCACCAGGAGCCGATAAGCAATCAACAGGGGAAAGTCACGCCGCGGCAAGGAACGTCCCTGGTGGAGCTCGGCGTGGACGGTTGGCAAGCGTATCCGCTCCCGACCAGGTCGCCGGGGCTGCCGCATTTGTTGGAAGTTGAATATCCCGCGGAAGCCCAGACGCTGGGGATCAGCATTGTCGAACCCAACGCCGCCGGACAGGTGACACCGCTGGGAGTCGACTCCGGCGTGAGCGTCACGCCGCTGGCGGCGCGCTTGGATGCCGGCCTGAAGGTGCATCGCTTCGTGTACTGGCCGCGGACCAAGACACCGCTGGTGCTGCTCACCAATCGCGACGCTCAACGGGTGGCGAAGTTTGGCAAGCTTCGCGTCTTGGCTGGACCAAAGACCATTCCCAGTGCTCCCAAGGTCGCCATCGAACCAGCCCGCGGACGGTTAATCGCGGCATATTACGACAAGCCGCTGTTTGCTGAAAACTTCGGCGCAGGGGAAGCCGTCGACGCCGCGACCGGGCGAACGCTCGACGACTGGAACACGTTTTACCTGGGGGCGAAACGGCTCATCGAACAACTCAAGGCGACCGGCTACAACGGCGCGGTGATCTCGGTGTTTTGTGAAGGGAGCACGCTCTATCCTAGTCCGCTGCTCGACCCCACGCCGAAGTATGACATGGGAACGTTCTTCGCGACCGGCCAAGATCCGCAGCGCAAGGACGTGCTCGAGATGCTGTTTCGCCTGTTCGATCGCGAAGGCTTGCAACTGGCGCCGGCGGTGCAGTTTTCGTCGCCGCTCGTGGAACTCGAGGAACTGCGCCGCTTACCGGACGAAGCGGTGGGGCTGGAACTTGTCGGTCCAGATGGCAACACCTGGCTCGCGGCGCGAGGCACGCGGCGCGGACTCGCACCCTATTATAACCCACTCGATCCGCGCGTGCAGATGGCCATGCGGAGGGTGATTGTCGAGCTCGCCGACCGTTACGGACATCACGAATCGTTCGCTGGCGTGAGCCTGCAGTTGAGCCCGGAGACGTTCGCGCAACTTCCCGGCGAGAACTGGGGCTTCGACGATCGCACCATGCAGCGCTTCGCGCAAGACACGAAGAAGCCGGTCGCGCTGACGGGACCGGAGCGCTACGCGCAGCGGGCGAGGCAGTTGCAAACCGAAGACCGCGCCGCCTGGCTCGCCTGGCGCGCAAAGCAAATGGCCGGGTTGTATACATCGATCGAGCGCGACCTCGTGCGGCGGCGCGGTAATGCGCGGCTGTACCTGGCCGGGGGCGAGATGCTCCACAGCCACGAACTGGAACGCACTTTCCGGCCTTCGCTGCCGGGTCAAACCAATGTGCGGGAAGCGCTGCTCGCCGTCGGGCTCGACGCCCAACTGTTGAGCGGCGAATCGAACCTGGTGCTGCTCACGCCGCTGCGCAGCTTCGCGCCGGCGCCGCTCGCGGCGCAAGGCAGCCTGCTGGAGCTGAACGGTTCGCTCGATTGGGAACAGGTGCAAAAGCCGCTCGCGGCGCCTGGCGTACACCTATTTCACGAACCAGCCACGCTGCGGCTGGAAGAGTTCGATCAATTAAGCCCTTTTGGCGCGGATAAGACGCATTTGTTCTTGGCCGCACAGCTAGCGGACAGCGGCGCGGCGGCGCGCCGCCACTTGGCGCGGAGCATCGCGGCGCTGGACGTGCAGAACATCGTCCAAGGCGGCTGGATGCTGCCGCTGGGCCAGGACGAAGCGCTGCGCCCGCTCTTTGCCGTGTATCGCCAACTGCCGGCCGTGCGGTTCGATACGGTCCCGCCGCCGACACAAGGCGGCCAGCCGATCGTCTGTCGCCGCACGGTGTTTGAAGGGAAAACCTACGTCTATCTGGTGAATACGTCCGCCTGGCCGGTCAAAGTGAAGCTCGCGGTGAGCGATCCCGACGGGGGCGCGTGGAACGCGCTCGGGGGACGAACTCTGCCGGTTGCCGAGCGCAGCGCTACGGGGCTCACATCGTACGCGCTCGAACTTGAGCCGTTCGATATCTACGCGTTGCGGGCGTCTTCGGCGCGGGCGCAGGTCGGCGCGTGGCAAACCAGTTTGCCCCCCAGCGCGACCGAAGACCTCCGGCGACAGATCGACACGCTGCGGGCGAAGGTCATCGCGCTGCGGCACGTCAAACCGCTCACTGCGCTGCCCAACGCGGATTTCGAACAACCTGTCGCGGACCAGCCCATTCCCCACTGGATTCACGCGACCGGGCCAGACCTCACCCTTGAGCTCGACCGCGCAGACGCCCGCGGGCAGCAAGCGCTGCACTTTCGCAGTCGCGGGGCGGTGGGCTGGGTGCGGAGCGAGCCGATTCCCGCGCCGCGCTCGGGGCGAATCAGCGTGAGTGTGTGGCTGAAGACGAAGACCGCCGACG
>CAUJKE010000301.1 GCA_963205385.1 Planctomycetota bacterium
CCGGCGGCCCGCGCCGCAGCGAGCTCCGCGGGAACATCACTCAGAAACAAGATTTCCGCCGGCGGCAAATCGAACTCGGCGGCGATTCGCGTGTAACTCGCGGACTCTTTCTTGGGGCCGGTCGTGGTGTCGTAGTGGCCACGAAGCCGCGCGCGCAAGTCGCCCACGATCGTGTGGCCGAAGAAGAGCTTCTGCGCCTGAATGCTGCCGGAGGAATAAATCCGCACATCAACGCCTGATGCATTCCACGCCAACAGCGCCGGCGGGACATCGTCATACACATGGGCTTGCAACTCACCGCTGGCAAATCCGGCTTCCCACACGAGCCCCTGCAATTGCTTGAGGCCTGTGGCTTTCACGTCGCCGTCCATAAGACCAAACACATCGGCGGCGAGCGCTTCAACATCACTTCCAGAAGCGGCGCGCCACGCTTCCAGCGATGCGTGGCCCAAATCCTGCGCGGTAATTTCCAGTGCGCCAATCACCGGCGGTTCAGTTCCATGCTCGCGTAGAAACGTCACGAGTTCCCGCCGCACGAATGGAAACATGACGTCGTAGACAAAGCTGACCGACGATGTGGTCCCTTCGATATCGAGCAGAATCCCGCGACCGCCGAACGCAATCACATTTTCACCGCTTTATTGAAGCTGGCCGGCTCGCCGCCCATTGGCACATAGGTCGGGCCGAGGCAGAGCGGCTGATACTTTTCGTGCACGCCGCCAGCAATATAGTGCGGCGTCCAGCCTGCGGGATCCTGAAACAAGCGAATGCAGCGGATGGTCTTGTCGTTACACAAGTCGAACCAGTGGCGCGTGCCGCGCGGCACATTGATCAAGTCGCCTGCTTCCACCTGCACGGCGAAGACGGGACCGTCTTGGGGATGGATGTGAAACACGCCGCTCCCCTTCACGGTAAAGCGGACTTCATCTTCGCTATGCGTGTGCTCCTGGCTGAACTTTGTGAGCATCGCGTCGAGGTTGGGAGTTTCCGGCGAGACGTTGATGACATCGGCCGTGACGAAACCGCCGGCCGCTTTCAAGCGTTCGATCTCCGGCGCGTAGGCGCTGAGGATCTCCTCGCTGGTCGCGTCTGGGCTGCTGATCCGTCCTTCCACGTCCCAATGTTCGTACCAAATGCCATGTGGTTTGAGGTACGCGCGAATTTCGGCGACGTCCGTGATTTCGCGGTTTTCGTCCTGGATGCGAATGCGACCCATATTGTTGCTCCTTAGTTAAGACCTTATGCCGTGATTAAACCGCCGCTAGCGGCAGCGCTGCCGCAAGCATCATTCGCCGGGCGGTGCATTCCAAGAGGAACTCAAAAATCTCGATATGCCGCCGCGCTTCGGCCACATCGCGGCCCCAGGTGTAAAGCCCGTGCTTGCGTATCAAATAGCCAAACCGCAGCGAATGCTCCGCCGCCGTCAGTCGCGCCCGCACCTTCTCCGCCAGGCTGGGAATGTCTTGCGTGTTCTCGAAAATCTCGATCCAGGCGCTCGTCTCGTGCGTGGTCACGCCGGCGAAACCTTTGAGCATTTCATAGCCTTCGATGGCGAAGCCGCCGTCGGCTGCGAACAAGTCGGAGAGGAGCGTCGCCCAGACCGAGTGCGTATGCAAAATGCAGCCGACCTCCGGTCGCTCTTGCGCCACGACCACATGCAGCAGCGTCTCGGCCGACGATTTCGGCTGTCCATTGGCCGTCGGCTGACCGTTCTGATTGGTGCGCACGAAGTCGCAGCGCTGGAGTCGCCCTTTATCCATCCCACTGGCGGTGACGCACAGTTCGAGTGGGTCGCGTGCGAGCACGACGCTGTAGTTGCTGCTTGTTCCCACTGACCAACCGCGGCTGTGAAAATACGCGCCGCACTCCCGGAGTTCGTCAATCGGATGTTCCCAACCTGCGAGCGCCGCGTGGGGGGGAGAGGTCGAATTCCGCAACATGCCCGTCATGGCTCCGCACTTGTCGTTGGTAAGCGAACTGATTGAACCGGGCAGTTTACCAGAGACTTCGCCGGGCGTGCAAATGGGCTCAGACTCGACCAGACGGCAAAATCAGCGCCACCGGCCCGCTCGACGCCTCGGTAATTGAAGGTGATTGACCGTAGCCGAGAAGACGCGTGATAATCCGACTGCCATCATCTTCCTCTTGTTGGGCGTCGAGCGTGCAATCCGCTTGATGCGAGAAACGGATGCCCCCCCACGATCGTCGTCACCAATCCTTGAAAGCCCTCGCGACCGCCGCCGCCGCGTGCGTCCAGCGAGAAGCGGCGCAAGGCCAGTCCTTCGCGGTTGCGGAGACGCGCGCCGCTGGTCAGGTCGCGCAGGTCTTCACCGCGGACATGCCCCCCCGCGCGCTCGATTGGATCGAGCGCCAACTCCAGCATGCTCAGGCGAGCGACTTCGTGCTGGAACCACCGGCAGCGCTGGAACTTGCGTTCGCAGCGCGTGAAGCCTTCGATTACCAACAGCAGCAGCAGCCTCACGCGGATCCCTTAGCCGAGTTCTATGAATCGCTCTTGGCGGCCCTGGACCACAAGCGTCGCACGCATCGGGGCGTTTTCTACACCCCGGTCGAAATGGTGCGATTTCTCGTGCGTAGCGTGGATCGCACGCTCCGCGACGAATGGAAGTTACCACGGGGAGTGCTCAACAATATCTCGTGGCGCACGGCGCTGGCGGAAGGGCTTGTGGCGGACTGCCCACCGGAGGCGCCGCTTGAGAGTCCCGTCGTCCGCATCCTCGACCCAGCGCTGGGCGCAGGCGTGTTCCTCACGGAAATCATTCGCCACGCGCGCTGCTCGTTTACGAGCGACGCCGCCTGGAACGAGGCCTTGCCTGAACAATTGTTGGCGAGACTCGGCGGAATCGAAATCGCGCCGGCGGCGGTGGGAATCGCAATCGTGCGGATCGCAGAAACGCTCCTTGAGACCGGTTATCGGTTTGAATCACCGCAACTGCTCGACATTCGCAGCGGCGATGCACTCGCGCAACTCATCCGTCCCCCGTGGACGGTCATTGTCGGCAATCCGCCGTTCTCAGGCATTGGACGCACCCGGCACGCGTGGGTCTCGCAGTTGATGCGAGGCAACGGGCCTGATGCCGCGCGGCGGGCCAGCTACTTTGATGTCGGCGGCCAACCGCTGGGGGAACGCAAGCATTGGCTGCTTGACGACTACGTGCAGTTCTTGCGGATCGCTCACGAACAAGTCGAGACGTGCGGAGTCGGCATCATCGCGTTGGTGACGCCCCACGGCTATCTCGACAATCTGAGTTTTCGCGGTTTGCGCGACCAGCTTGCGCGCACGTTCCCGAATTCGCAAATTGTTGATCTGCATGGGAACTCCAAGCGGCGCGAACGCTCGCCTGACGGCAGTCGCGACGAGAATGTCTTCGGCATTGAGCAAGGAATCGCCTTGACGTTGCATAGCCGTGCGCCGTGCGCCACGACCACGCCGCAGTTGCAACTCGTTGATTTATGGGGCCCGCGCGATGTGAAACTCAATCGCCTCGCGGAATGCGACTTCCACGACCTGGCGCCGCGCGCCGTGACGCTCACTTCGCCGGGGCAGGCGTGGGTCAGCGCTGCCGTCGCGCCGTCGCCTGAATACGATTCCGGCTGGTCGCTCGCCGACGCGATGCCGATCCATACGACGGCCCCTGTCACCGCGCGGGATGCATTTGTAGTCGCCTTTGACGCGGCGGACTTCGAACAACGCCTGTGCGACCTGCGCGACACTTCACGCACCGATGACGAACTTCGCCACCAGTACTTTCACAACTCGCGCTCGCGCCGCTACTTGCCCGGCGACACGCGCGGCTGGAAACTATCCGCAGCCCGCCGCCGCGTGCAACAACTCGCGGACCAAGGCGAACGGTGGCAATCGCTCGTGGCCCGCGTGCAATATCGACCGTTCGATGAGCGGGCCATCCTGTGGGCGGATTGGCTGATTGATTGGCCGCGTAGCGAAGTCATGCGGCACGTGTGCTTGCCGGACAACCTGACGCTCATCACCCGCCGCCAGGCCCCTTCCGGCCAACCGTGGAACTATGCGTGGATCACCTCCGAACTGGCGCTCGACGGCGTCATTCGTTCTGACAATTGCGGGAGCGAATCTCTGTTCCCGCTGTGGTTATCCGACGTTGAAAGCCCAGGCGCGCAACCCAACTTTGCGCCTGAATTTATCGCGGAACTGGAGCGCGCCGCAGCGCGAAGCGTGGCGCCGCACGAAGTCTTGGCGTATATCTACGCACTCTTGCAAGCAACCACTTATCGCTCCCGCTATGCCGCGCGACTGTGTCAGGAGTTTCCGCGGATTGTGATGCCACGTAGCCCGGCGCAGCTCGACCAGTTGGCGGCGCTCGGCGCCCGCCTCATCGACGTGCATCTGTTGCGCACCGCGGAGCGTTCAGTTGCGGCCTGGAGTTCGCAGGACGATCGTCAGGTCGCGGCGGGCTATCCCAAGTGGAATGCTGGCAAGCTGTTTATCAATCCGCAGAATTGGCTCGGCTGCTCGCAAGTCGCGTGGAAGTATTGCGTGGGGTCGCATCAGGTGTTGCGCAAATTCCTCCGCGCCAGGCTGAATCGCGCGCTCTCCGAGCGCGAACTGGAGCGCGTCGCGCAAATTGTGGGCGCGATTGACGAAACCGCGCGGGTTGTGGCGCGAATCGATGCGGCTCTCGCGCTGTAAGGCCTGAACGCGCGGGCTCTCGCTAGTTACGTCAAGATATCGTTCACAACCTTGCCATGCACGTCCGTCAAGCGGAAGTCGCGGCCTTGAAAGCGGTAGGTCAGCCGTTCGTGCTCGATGCCGAGTTGATGCAGGATCGTGGCGTTGAGGTCGTGAATGTGGACCGGGTTTTCCGTGACGTTGTAGCTGAACTCGTCGGTCTCGCCATAGACCAACCCCGGCTTGATGCCGCCGCCGGCCATCCACATCGCGAAGTTGCGGGGGTGATGATCGCGGCCGTAGTTTTCCTTGGTGAGCGTCCCCTGGCTGTAGACGGTGCGGCCGAACTCGCCTCCCCAGACCACCAACGTGTCGTCCAGCATGCCGCGCTGCTTGAGATCCTTGATGAGCGCGGCGCTGGGTTGGTCCATCGCCTTGCACAACTGCGGTATTTGATTTGGCAGGTTGCCGTGATGATCCCAACCGCGCAAAAAGACTTGCGTGAAGCGCACGCCCCGCTCAGCCAGGCGCCGCGCGAGTAGGCAATTAAAGGCGTACGATCCAGGCGTCTTGACTTCGGGGCCGTACATGTCGAGCACATGCTGTTCTTCGCTGGAGATATCCACGAGGTCCGGCACCGACGTTTGCATGCGAAACGCCATTTCATACTGGGCGATACGGGAGACGATTTCGGGATCACCGACTTCATCGTGCTTTGCTTGGTTAAGCTGGCCAAGCGCGTCGAGCATCCGGCGACGACTTGCGCCGTCCACGCCGGGCGGATTCGAGAGATACAGCACCGGATCGCCAGTGGAGCGGAGCGCGACCCCTTGGTGCTTCGTCGGCAAGAAGCCGGAGCCCCACAACCGCGAGAAGAGCGCCTGCGTTTGCGACCCGCTCGCGATCCGCGACGTCAGCACGATATAGGCGGGCAGATCCTGATTAGCGCTGCCGATGCCGTAGCTCAGCCACGCGCCCATGGAGGGCCGCCCGGGAATCTGGCTGCCGGTTTGAATGTAAGTGATCGCCGGATCGTGGTTGATCGCTTCGGTGTTCATCGACTTGATGATGCAAATGTCGTCCACCACCTTCGCCATTTCCGGCATGAGCTCGCTGACCCAAGCGCCATGTTGGCCGTGTTGGGCGAACTTAAACAGCGAAGGCGCGCACGGGAACCGCGATTGGCCGCTGGTCATTGTCGTGATGCGCTGGCCGTTGCGAATCTCTTCCGGCAGGTCTTTGTTGTAGAACTCCTCCAGCTTGGGCTTGTAGTCGAACATGTCCAACTGCGAAGGCCCATCCGCCATGAACAGCCAGATGACGCGCTTCGCCTTGGGAGGAACGTGCAGCTTCTTCAACAGGCCAAAGCTTTCCTGCTGGTCGATCTTATCGGCTAGTAGCTCAGGCGTCAGCAGCGAGGCTAGCGCCGCCGTGCCGATGCCAGCGGCCGACTTGCCAAAGAAGTGCCGTCGCGTCATGGCGAGTATTTGTTCACGAACAGGATCCATGATGATCTCCGGCGGGCAAGCCGCGCGTGGGGAGGAACTGGTCAAGGCTATTCTTTGGTGACGGTTTCATCCAAGTTCAGAATGAGATTGGCCACCATCGTCCAAGCGGCGTGCTCGGCGGGGTCCAGTGATTCGTCGCGCTTCGTTTCGCCGACAGCCAACAACTGTTTGGCCGCCTCGACATTCGCCTGATACGCGGCGAGTTGATCTTCATAGAGCTTGACCACCACCGCCAGCTCGCGCTCCGATGGCGGGCGACTGGTCGCCAGGCGGAAAGCGTACGTCACGCGCTGTGGCGTTGCTTGCTGGGCTGCCATGATGCGCTGGGCGAAATACCTTGCGGCTTCGACAAATTGCGTATCGTTCATCAGCACGAGCGCTTGCAGTGGTGTGTTAGTCCGCGCGCGGCGCACTGTGCACGTCTCGCGCGAGGGAGCATCGAACGTAATCAGCGACGGTGGGGGCGCCGTGCGCTTCCAGAAGGTGTACAAGCCACGGCGATAGAGATCCTCGCCGGCATCACGCTTGAAATCGCGCGTGTTGCTTCCGAGAAAGCCGACTGCTTCCCAGATGCCTTCTGGCTGATAAGGCTTGACGCTTCGCCCGCCTACGTGTTCGACCAACAGGCCACTCGTCGCGAGCGCCGAATCGCGCAGCACTTCCGCGTCCATCCGAAAGCGCGGCCCGCGCGCGAGCAGCATATTCTCCGGATCGCTGGCGGCCAGTTCCGGCGAAACTTTCGAGTCTTGCCGATACGTGTGGGACATCACGATCAGTTTCTGCATCGCCTTGACGTCCCAACCGCTGCGCATGAACTCCACGGCCAGCCAGTCGAGCAACTGCGGATGCGTCGGCCAGTCCCCTTGCGTGCCAAAGTCTTCGCTCGTCTTGACAATGCCGCGACCGAAATAGTGCTGCCAATAACGATTGACCGTGACCCGCGCCGTCAGCGGGTGCGACGGATCGACGAGCCACTTCGCCAGTCCCAAACGATTCGCCGGCGCTCCCTCCGGCAGCGGCGGAAACACCGCCGGCACCGCCGCTTCGACTTTCTCCCCGTGTTTGTCATAAGCGCCGCGAATGAGTAAAAACGTCTCGCGCGGCTTCGCCAGCTCCGCCGCGACCATCGTCGAGGGGATCGTCTTCTCAAAATTGACGCGCTCGGTGCGTAAGTCCTCGAGCGTCTTGCGCAGCGGCGCAATCTGCGCTTGCGACGGGGTGTAAACATGTTCGAGGAAATGCGCGCGGAGCACCTGTTTCTGCTCCTCATTTCGCTCCCCGGCAGCCACCTTGAGCGCGGCGGCGACCGGTTGCGGCAGATTTGGCTTCTGCTGTGCGTTGACGAACGCTTCCCATACCGCCTGCGACTCAAAACTCTGCTCGGCTTGGGGCGTGCGCGTCACGATGCCGGCCTTGTCCCAGTACACGGTGCCGCCGAACTGCGTGAACGCCCAGCCGTTGAGGATCGCGCCAGGATTGAGGCCGACCTTTGCGGCTTCCACTTCCAACCGCACCCATTTGCCTGTCTCGGGGAGCGATCCCATCGGCAGATGATTTGGACCCGTGCCGGCGGCGAACGGAATCTTATCTTCGCCCCAGAAGGCGCGATGCTCCCATTGCCCGTCGTTGAATTGCAACATCACGGTCTGGGGCGGATTGTTCGGGTCGAGGTAGCAATACGCGAAGAGCTTGTCCCCTTCACCGATTTTGAGGCCGGGGTTGGCGTCCGTGAAGAAATGTTGCGTGACGCCCTCGCCGGTCCGCGTCGAAGCTTTGTCGCCGCTGAAGACCGCGAACGCTTCCTTATTGACGAATTTCCACGGCGTGTTGCCTTGGGCTTTTGCATTGGCAGGCAAGTCATCGTCAATCCAGACATACTCGGCGAACTCAGGCGCCGCGGGGAGTTGCCCGTCCGGCGTGGGATCGGTGTACTCGAACTTCGCGAGCGCTTCGGTAATACGATTCTGCGCCTGCGCAATCTGCTCGTCGAGCGCGTCGATCTGTTGTTGGCTGTCCGAGGTCATTGCCTTCATCATCGGCGGCGGCAGCAAGGCGTTGCCGTCCATCGCGTTTTCCGCGATGCCGTTAAAGAAGGCGTAGAATTGATAGAACTCTTTTTGCGTGAGCGGATCGAACTTGTGATTGTGGCAGACCGCGCAACCGGTGGTGAGTCCCAGCCAGATGGAGCCGAGCGCTTCAACGCGGTCCACGTTATACCGCACCAGGACTTCATCATTGATCGAACCCCCTTCGCTCGTCGTGACATTGCAGCGAATGAAGCCGGTCGCGATCTGCTGGTCGATGGTCGGGTTTTCCAACAAGTCCCCCGCGAGTTGCTCGACGGTGAACTGATCGAACGGCTGATTATTGTTGAAGGCGCTGATGACCCAATCGCGATAGAGCCACATCGAACGCTCATTGTCCAGATGCAGCCCGTGTGTGTCGCCATACCGCACCGCATCCAACCAGTCCCGCGCCATGTGCTCTCCGTAGCGCGGCGAAAGGAGCAAGCGGTCGACAACTTTTTCGTAAGCGTCCGGCGATTCGTCCGCGAGAAACGCATCGAGTTCTTCCAGCGTCGGCGGCAGGCCGGTGAGGTCGAGCGTCACGCGGCGGAGCAGTGTCGCCTTCGGGGCGAGAGGGGCCGGCGCAAGGCCGGCGGCTTCCAGTTTTGCGAACGTGAATTGATCGATCGCATTTTTGACAAGCGCCGCATGTTTCACTTCCGGCGGCGTCGCTTGCACCGGCGCGTTGAACGACCAGTGACGCGCCCACTTCGCTCCTTCGTCGATCCAGCGCTTGAGCAACTCGCGCTGCTCGGCGGTCAGCTTCTTGCCTGAGTCCGGCGGCGGCATCTGCTCGTCTTCGTCCGCGGAGAAAATACGCCGCACGAGCTCGCTTTCGCCGCTCTTGCCCGGCACCACCGCCGGCTGGCCGGAGTCCGTCTCGGCCGTCAAACCTGCTTCGATATCGAGCCGCAAACTCCCCTGGCGCTCCTGATCGTCGAAGCCGTGGCATTTGAAGCAATTGTCGGAGAGGATCGGGCGAATATCGCGCGCGAAGTTGAGCGGCTCAGCAGCGGTAGCAACCGGCGCCACGGCGAGCGAAACCAGCACCACGAGAAAATGACGAATGTACGGCATGGCGGGGTTGTTCTGTAGGTGGCGAGTGGTCTTGGGGAGAGACGTGTATTGTACCCAAATCCCGAGAAAGAGCAAATCAGCACGGTTCGCGGAACCTCCTGTCGGATATCGACTTACGGCGCACGTCGTGCTCGCGACGGAATTGGGCGAAAGAACAATGCCGATTTGACAGTGGGCCGCAGTGGACGGACATTGAGAGCTTTGAACCGCGATCTCACCGCTCGCCGGAGGAATGTATGCGCGCACTTTGTTGTCTGATCTGCCTGTCGGTCGGTCTTCTGCTATTCGCTGCCGCGGAGGGACGCGGCGCCGAGCCTATCGTGGTCGCGTATGTGCCCAACTGGGTGAACCTCGATAAGTTCAAAGAGCGCATCGACTACGCCAGCGTCACGCATCTCAACATCGCCTTTGAGAATCCGACGAATGACCAGGGCGAGTTGTCGTTTCACAAGGCCAACGCAGCGCTGATTGCCAAGGCCCACCAGGAGCACGTCAAAATCCTGGTCTCCATCGGCGGTGGCGCCGCCGCGACCGATCGGACGCTGCAAGCCCGCTACTTCGATTTGCTGTCCGACGCCAAGCGCGCGGCGTTTGTGAAATCATTGGCCGATTATGTTCAGCGGCATGACTTCGATGGCCTGGATGTCGACATCGAAGGGCCCTCGATCAACAAGGATTACGGACCGTTTGTCGCGGAACTCGCAACAGCCTTGCACGCGCAAGGCAAACTGCTCACGGCCGCGCTCTCGCAAGGCTACGGCGGAAAGAGCGTTCCCGATTCGGTCTTCGCCGATTTCGATTTCGTCAACATCATGGCCTACGATGGCGCCGGCCCTTGGAATCCCCAGGCGCCGGGGCAACATTCGTCGCTCGAGTTTGCGAAGCAGAACGTCGCTTACTGGCTCCGACGCGGCTTGCCGAAATCGAAGGCCGTCTTGGGTGTGCCGTTCTACGGCTACGGATTCGGCGATGATTTCCGCAACAGCGGCTATGCCTATTCGGCCATCGTGGCCAAATATCCTGGCGCGGAAACCACGGACAAAGTCGGCAACACCATTTGGTACAACGGCATCCCCACCATCCAAGCGAAAACAGCCTACGCCATCGACAACCGCCTGGCAGGCATCATGATCTGGTCGCTCGACAACGACGCGCCAGGAGATAAGTCGCTGCTCAAAGCAATTACGAAAACCTATGCCGCCCACAAACCGGCGCACCCCAAGGCAAGCGATCGCGATTGATTTCCGCCATGATCCAAGACAAGCTGCGCCCGTTCATGAGACGGGCAGGCACAATTGATTAGGAGTCGGAATAGGCCGGTTGGCTCACTTCGCTCGCACACGTCAACTCCCGGGCGGTAATGCCAAGCGTTCGCGACGAAGTGGAGATTTGCCCGAGGCTATTTCGGACGGTAGAATCTGCCTTATGAACACAGCATCCACTTTACCGATTGAGAATCTGTCCGTCGCGGATAAGTTGTTGTTGATGGAACGACTTTGCGCTCAACTGTCGCGTCGCCCTGCGGATATTCAGTCCCCCGGTTCCGCGTTATCCTCGCCGTTACGACTGCCGCATCTTCCCGCGCGAATCCCATCCGCTCCACACGGCTACCCATCCTGTCTTCTCCGGTCGCATCCGAAATCTCTCGGCGACTTGGGATACATTTCATTGCCAACATTGGGATAAATTCAAGTCGCGATGGCGCATAATCGGCAAGGTCTGCGCATCTAGCTTACATTGGGCGTGCAGCCCACTCGGTTTATCACTACTTTTAGGGGTTCTCCAATGAAGGTGTTTCTCTCCCTGGTCTTGGCGGCCGTGCTGTGTTCGCCGGCGCTTGCTGCTGATGAGAAGAAGCCGGATGCCGCGGCGCAGTTCAAAAAGCTCGACACCAACAACGACGGCAAGCTGAGCAAGGAAGAATTCGTCGGCAAACGCAAAGGCGACAAGGCGGATAAGGCCGCCGAGGCATTCAAGAAGAAGGACAAGAACGGCGACGGATCGCTGAGCCTGGAAGAATTCAAAGGGGGCGGAAAGAAGAAGAAGTAAGGCGAATTCGCCACTCCCCTCTTTCGCAAGTATTAAAGCTGGCGTCCGGACATTTGTCGCCGGACGCCCTTTTTGCATAGCGCGCGCCGAAACGGGGAAATGGATCGCCTGCTGACGACTTCCCCCGAAAGCAACCGAAGTCCTCGCGGCTTCGGTTGCGGTTGGTTTGCAACGTTGACGTTAACGCATGCGCTACTTCGCTTTCACGTCATAGCACATAATATGGTCTTGTTCGCGGACGTACAGCTTGCCGCCGACTATGACCGGGTGCGACCAGCTCGGCCGATCGCCGGAGTGCGGCACGGTGAACGAGCCGACTTCTTCATACTTATCCGGCGACGCTTTGGCGAGCACCATCGTGCCATCTTGAAAATGGATATAAAGGCAACCGTCCGCGGCGGCGAAGGCGGCCGAACCCTTGCCTGAACCGCGCTCTTTCCATTGGATTTCGCCGGTCATGAGTTTGGCGCAGAACGGAATGCCAGCATCGTCCGAATCGCCGTAGAGATAGTCGCCTACGAGGATGATGCCGCCGTGCTTGTTGGCGAGTTGCGTTTGCAGCGGATAGACTTCTTCCACCGTCACTTCGCCATCGGCGCCAGCAATTTGTTTGAGCAACGCGCCGCCCCGTTTGTACCCAGCGCTGAAGAACACGAGGTCGTCGCGCACAATGGGCGTCGGGATCACGGCCGTGGTTTTGTCGATGTCATACGTCCAGAGCAATTTGCCGTCGCTGGCGCGCACGCCTAACGCGCCGCTCGCGGTGGTTTGGACGCACACGCGCGTGCCGCCAATATTCGCCATCACGATCGAGGCATGTCCCGCGCCGCGGTTTCCTGGCTGCGAAGCGGTCCAAATCGTGTCGCCGGTCACCTTGTTCAGCGCGACCATGGTGTTTTTCTCGCCCCCCGGTGTGCAGAGGAGCTTGTCGCCATCAATGGTGACGGACTCGCTATAGCCCCAGCTATCTCCCTTGTTTCCGTCGAAGTCCTTCTTCAGATTCTTTCGCCAGAGTTCCTTGCCGGTAGCTGCTTCGCAACAGACCAACTCCCCATGCGGAGAGAGCACATACACGCGCTCGCCGTCGACGGTCGGCGTGGAACGCGAGCTTTGCCATGAATCTTGACCTTGATTCCAGGCTTCTCCGGTTTTGGTGCTCCATAGCGGCTGGCCGGTTTTCTGGTCGAAGGCCATCAAGTATTCATCTTTGTCATCCGCGGTGGAGGAACTGTCTCCCAGCGTGAAGATGCGGCCATCGGCGATCGCCAGGCTCGCGTAGCCGCGCCCCGTGCCGGACGTATCCCACAGCAACTTTGGTCCGTCCTCCGGCCAGGATTGCAACAAGCCTGTCTCTGGCGAAACGGCCGTCCGGCCGATGCCACGAAACGTTGGCCACGAATCGGCACTGAGTAACAGCGACGGAAACGCCAGGCAGCAAACACTAAATAATAACCAGCGAAACTTCATCGATAGGCTCCCAGAGGAAATGCATCAATTCTCGTTGAGCGAGGGAATGACTTGAAATTTGGACCGTTGAAAACACGAAGCTTGTGATCTATGGCGACGATTTCGGCGGCGACTGCGATACCGATTTCGTCAACTGTTGGATGCGCGCGGATAGTTCCGCGGCGGTCTTTGTTGCTTCCTCCAGGGAGACGTCTGATTTGACCCCCGGTCGCTTGTGTCCGGCGCCGGCCACGTACGCATCGCGCAATAAATTCTCGCGTTCGCCGACCAGCGTGAGCAATTCCGCGGGAAGTTTGTTGCGCAGCAACCACTGTTGCGCCGAGGTCGCGGAAGCTGCTTCAGCATCGCCACAGGCGCGGATCAGCGTCGCCGCCATGAGCCAGTGGCCCGCTTCGTCGGGGTGGACGGCGTCTGGTTGAAACGTGAACGCTGGCCGGGACTGACGCCGCCTGGCAAGTTCGGCCGTCATGGGGCCATGCAAGTCGATGACGAGCCAACCCTGGTCGCGCTGCGCCAAGAGCCACTGACTATAGCGGGTGAGAACGTCATTGTAGGAAAAGTTCGATTTCGCCTGCTGATCGTCGTACGATGGCGGCGTGATGATGACCAACGTGGCGCCGGCTTCTTCCACTAGCTTTTTCAGGTGGCGCATACCCGCCTGATAGCGCGCGAATCGCTCCTTGTCGAACGGTTGATAAATGCCGCAATTGATGCCGTAACACGCAAACACGAGATCCGGCTGGGTGAGCTTCAGCACGCGTTCGAGCCGTTCCGCCAAGTCCGGACGAGGAAACTTGCCCCCCGCATGTCCTTCCTCACTCAAACCGGAAACGGTCTCACTAGGAAGCCCGGCGTTTATCACCAACGGATGCCGGCCTTGCGATTCGAGCCACGCATCGAAGCAGACAATATATTGCCCGGCATGCGTGATGCTGTCTCCCAAAAACAAGATCCGCTGCGACTGCGACACCAACTTCGCCAGATCTTGTTCCGCGGCGCGCGACGGCGCAAACCAGCACATACTAAGAGCGACCAAAACGCAGCCGCGCAACAGCCGTTGACACATGCGGGGTAATTCCAAACGGAGGTGGGAACTGCTCGCGCAGTTGTTGAGAGGATCAATGCACGCCCAAGGGGCAGGTGGTCGTGACTGCCGGTTAGCGCTCCGACCCCAAACACAGACACATGATACCCAACGGCCGACCGGTTGTGGATGATTTCGCGTCAACAAGTTCGTTTTCTTACGCCTCTATCAACCCCGCCCAGGTGAGTTGGTTACGTGGGAACAACGGTTTTTGCACGAACAGGGCGTTCTTCGGCTTCCGCTTGAAAAGCCGCGCCGCACTCGCAATCCCTTGGGGTGACGTCACTTACGGAGATTTCGCCGAGTGGATTCCGCCCGCGCGACCGCGCTGAGAATCTCGTTCAGCACGCGCTCGCCTTCGTTCCCCCCAATCCCGAGGAAGACTTGCCGCACCGATTCGCTCCGTTGACGAAAGGCCCGCCGCTCTTCGTCCGTTAGCGGGGGCGTGATTTCAAGGTATTCATTGTCCTGGATCAGTTCTCGCTGTTCCTCCGCGGACAGGCTCGCCGTGAAGCGCGACAGGTCGCCGCAGATGTGCAAGCTCGCTTGCTTCTGCAATTTATCGGCGAGGATCCTTTTCAATCGCTCGGTTTGAAAACCGAGTTGCACATGGAAGATGTATTCCTCAAGTTCCAAAATGACATCCTCCACCAGCTGCTGATCGCCGGATGAGAGTCCGTCAAAGAATGGGCGATTGGCGACCGCGGTGGTAATGAACGTGGCATGCTTGGGGAACGTGAGCCAATCCGTCACTTCGTGGAACTTTTGGCGTTCAATCGCGAACACCGGATTCACCTGGCCGTCAATCATGTTGAGCTGCAGCGCGCTGTACACTTCCGAGTAGGGAAGCGGCGTCGCGCTCGCGCCATACGCGTTATAAGCCGCGAGCAAAATTGGCGATGTCATCACCCGCATCTTCAAGCCGCTGAAATCTTCCGGACGACGAATCTCCTTGTGGGTCGTCCAGACCATTTCCCCTTCGCCGTAAATCGACAATAGTTTGAGTCCCTTCTCTGCGTAGAGCGCGTCGCAAGTAGCGAGCAGCTCCGGGTCGCTCAAGACCGTTCGATTCACGTCGTCATCTTCCGAAAACACAAAGTGCAACAAGAACACTTGCATCTCGGGTAGAAATTTGCCGACGCTCCCCGGCGAGGCCATGGCGAATTCGATGATCCCCATGTTGAGTTGTTCCGTGATCTGGGGTGAAGTCCCCAGCGTCCCATAAGGGTAGACGACCACCTCCACGCGACCTGCCGTCCGTGCTTCGATGAGTTCCTTGAACTTCAGCGCATAAGCATGTTGCACGCTTCCCTTGGACTCCTCGATGGCGAACCGCCAGACCGTAGGCTGCGGCGGCGCTGCCTGGCGCTGATTGCAAGCGGCGCCGCTCGTTAACACGCCGAGCACCAACAACAAACACCAGCAAGTTTTTGCTGCGAACATAACTGTCTCATTCTGTTACGCGGTTAAGTCGGAAACGCGAGATCGCGTAAGAACAGCGTGATTGTGGGAAACGCAATGAGGATGAGCGCCGCGACGAGCAACATCGCGATGAACGGAGGGGTTCCGCGAATCACTTCGAAATAGGGCCGCCGGAAAATCGCCACCGCAGTAAAGATGTCGCAACCAAAGGGGGGCGTGGCGGAACCAATCGCCACTTGCAACGTGACCACCACGCCGACCAGCACCGGGTCGATGCCGGCAGCGACCGCGAGGGGGTGAAAGATCGGCGTCAGGATGAGAATGACGACGATGGGATCGACAAACATGCAGCCGAAAAAGAACGCGGCGGAGATCGACAGCATAATCACCCAATAACCTGAATTCGCGGTAATCCCGAGCGTTTCGTGCACCAGCGCTTGCGGAAGCTGGGCGAAGGAGATCACCCAGGAAAACGCGGCGCCTGCCCCCACCAGAACAAAGACAACCGCCGTGACAAGCCCCGTCGAAAGCGCCACGCGCGGCAAGTCGCGCAGGGTCAACTCGCGAAAGATCACGATCTCCAAGATGGCCGCGTACAACACGCACATCGCGGCCGCCTCTGTGGGACTAAAGATGCCGCTATAGATGCCGCCTAAAATGATCACCGGGAATCCCAGTGGCAGCGCCGCGCGGCGCAGCGAACTCCACCGCGCCGGCCACGCCACTATCGGCAAGCGACCGATTTTCATGCGCACCGAGGCCGCGACGCAGTACGCGCAGAACATCGCCAGAATGAGTAATCCCGGACCAATCCCCGCGATGAACAATTCGCCAATGGAAGTTCCTGAGACGACGCCATACACGATCATGCCGATGCTCGGCGGGATCAACAACGCGATATCGCTGGCGTTGATAATCAACGCCGTCACGAATGAATCGGGATAACCGGCTTTCAGCAACCGCGGACGAAGCGGGCCGCCAATCGCGACCACCGTCGCTTGCGTCGAGCCTGACATCGCCCCAAACAGCGCGCAGCTGACGGCCGCCGTGATCGGCAACCCGCCCCGCAAGTGGCCCACAAAGCTCACCACCATATCGAGCAGGCGATCCGCCGTCTGCCCGCGCGTCATAATATCCGCCGCCAGGATAAACATCGGCACAGCGATCAGCGCTGCCGGCGCAATGCCTCCGATCCACTGCTGAATGATGATCGCAGGCGACACATCGCCTGGGTAAAACACGAGCAGCACGGCCAGCGCAGCAGCCGAGAGGGGCGCCTTCATCGGAAACCCCATCAGCAGCATAATCACCATGATGCCCAAAATAAGCATGGTCATAAGTAGCATCGTTAGGATTCTCGCGATACAGGTTCATCATATTTATCCAGCTTGTCGAATGCGATGTACACGCCAGGACTCGTGAGGTTCCTCACGACGACGAGCAAATACTGGAAAGCCGAAAGGAACAGGCCGACTGGACAAACAAGATAGACGAGGTAATACGGCACGCGCAGGGCCGGAGATATTCCACCGAGCTGATAGACGGTCATTACGTAGCGAACGGAATAAATGGCAAGCACGAAGAGGAGCAGTGCAGTCGAACTGGCGATCAGCACCATGAGCCGCTTGCGGCCACGCGCACTGAACTGATCGTAGATGGCCGTCATGCGAATATGGCGTCCCTGGCTGGTTGCGTAGCTGAGCCCTACAAAACAAACGACAATGATCAAAAATTGCGATAATTCCTGAGCAAACGCGAGACTTTGGTTCAATAGGCTACGTGATAGCACATTCAGAATCGTCAGCGCGGCGAGCCCTAAGACGGATGTCGAAAGTAAAATTTCTTCGATGCGCAACAGCGCGCTGAAAGTGCGGCGCATCCACAGATTCAACATGAACCACCCTGCAAGTTCTGTTCACTCGGAATAGGGCCAAACGTCCGCCTGACCCTCGGAAATACAAACATACGAACGCTACGACAGTACCCGATGATACACGCAGCGGCTATCACAAATGCAAGTTGAAAGCGGCGAAAACGAGGCAGCGCGGCGGTTCGTATCGACCGCAATTACGCGCACTGGGGCGAATATAAGGCGTCTTTGGCCGGGAAAAGATGTGAGAAAAAAAGATGAATACCTACAAACTCCTCGCGTGATTTCGGACAATATCGAGAGAATCCCATTGATTTCTTGGCTTTTCTCAGGCCAACGCTGATTTGTCGGTTGAGGCTAACATC
>CAUJKE010000302.1 GCA_963205385.1 Planctomycetota bacterium
GGATAGTTCTTGCCCCACTCCGCGGGGTCGATCGTGTCTTCCGTGATATCCACCACGCGAAAGACTTTCTCCTTCGCTTCCTCTTGGCGGTCGTTGATGTTCTGCCACAGGTACATGATGCCTGCGGTGGCCGCGGCAACACCCAGGACCGTGACGATATAAAAGAACTTGCCTGCGGACGAGGAACGAGATGCTGGCTGATTCATGCGACTTCACACTTTAGTGAATAGACGGAAGCTTAATACACAGAGGGCTAGCGCGGCGGACCGTGTCCCACGCTCGGATGACAATGCACACAACTCCACTGGTCGGACGCGCCTTGATGCTCGCCAACGATGTTGTGGACAAAATCGCGATGGCAATCGATGCAATTGTGCTGCAGCGTATCGGCGTTGTGTTTGCGAATGCGGATCGGCTCGTGGAAATCCTGGAACGTAAAGCCTTTGGAATGCCAGATGCCGTTCTCCGCCTTCGAGAGATACTTGGGAATGAATTCGTGGGGCGTGTGGCAATCGTTGCAAGTGGCCGCAGCGTGATGGCTCGCCTTTTGCCAGCCATCGTAATGCTCGCGCATGATGTGACAGTTGACGCACGCCTTGGGGTCGTTGCTGAGATACGACAACCCTTGGCCGTAATAAAACGTGTACCCCCCCGCGCCGATGCTAATGCCAATCAAGGCGCTCAGCAGAATGCCAGCCGTGGTGACGCCAATCGCGCCAAGTCCGAGGAAGCTGCGCGCACGCGACATAAATAAGAAGAGGGAGAGTTTGAGGAGAAGTTCTCAATCCGTGATCAAAAGCAGCATATCCAAGAATGAACCGCGCCACAAGCGCCCCCGCACAATCGCGGAGGGGTGATCGCCGCCGCACGCTTGCGTCGCGCCGCCGGTTTTTACTGCAACAGATAATTCCGCGCCGACTCGGTGAACGCTTGCACTTGCGACTCTTGCCAGGCGGCGTCGCGGTGGAGTTCTTGGGCGAGGATCGCGGCCACCTTGGGGGCGCATTCCAGCGCCGCCCGCGCATTCAAAAACAACATTCGCGTGCGGCGTGCGAGCACATCCTCGACTGAGCGCGCCAGTTCCTGCCGCGCCGCCCAAACCACTTCCGCCGTGACATAGGGCAGGGCGGGGTGCAACCGTTCTTCCCAGGCGCGATTTTCCTTGAACAGTTCAAACAAGCGTGGCGCATCGCTGCCGTAGATTTTCAGCGCGCCATGGCGCTGGGCATCAGTATCGTAGCCGTGGATTTGCAGTTCTTCGGTAACGCAAGGACGTTTTAGCAATTTGCCCAGTTCGATCGCGCGATCGACGCAGTCCTCGGCCATTTGCCGATAGGTCGTCCACTTGCCGCCGGTGATCGTCAACAGCCCGCTGGCGTCCAGATGCAACGTGTGATCGCGCGAAACTTTGGCGGTGCTCTGGCCGCTCACCTTCGGTCGCACCAACGGGCGGATGCCGGTGAAGACGCTGAGGACGTCGCTGCGCGCGAGCGGCGTGGCGAGGTAGTCGCTCAGCGTGGCGAGAATAAAATCGACTTCCTGGCCTTGCGGTTGCGGTTCAAGTGTCGGCTGGTCGATCGGCGTGTCAGTGGTTCCCACGAGCATCTGGCCGTGCCACGGAATGGCGAATAACACCCGGCCATCGCGCGTGCTGGGAACCATGAGCGCAGCGCGGCCGGGGAAATGCCGACCAGCGAACACCAGGTGGATTCCTTGACTGGGCGTGACCAGATTGGCGGCGCTCGGTTCCGCAAGGCGGCGAACCTGGTCGCAGAACACGCCGGTGGCGTTGATGAGGACGCGGGCCGTGGCTCGCTGCTTTTCGCCGGTTTCGGCATCACGATAACGCACGCCATCGACGGTGCCGCTGGCATGACGCAAAAACTCGATGACCGGCGCGTAGTTCAAGAGCACCGCGTTGTTTTCGGCGGCCGTCATCGCGAGATGAATCAAGAGCCGCGCGTCGTCGAACTGCCCATCGTGATACAGCACGCCGCCACGCAGATGCTCCGCCTTGATGGCCGGCACTTGCTCCAAGGCCTGGGCCTTGCTGAGCCAGCGCGTCGTGCCGACATATTCAATACCGGCCAGCAGTCGGTAGAAATAGAGCCCCAGCCAGTAGTAGCTTTTTTCCCACCAGTGATAGCCGGGAATGACGAACGGCAAGTCATGCACGATATGCGGGGCATTGCGCTGCAAGACGCCCCGTTCATGGAGCGCTTCGCGCACCAAGGCAAGATTGCCTTGGCGCAAATAGCGCACGCCGCCATGGACGAGCTTCGTGCTCCGGCTCGAGGTGCCCTTGCCGAAGTCGTTCTGCTCCAAGAGGAGGACGTCGAATCCGCGCGAGGCGGCGTCGACGGCGATGCCGATCCCGGTGGCGCCGCCGCCAATGACGATGATGTCCCACGGCTTGGAGCGCTCGCGTGCGCGGCGCAGCATTTCGTCACGATTCATGCCGATTCGCCTCGCTCCCAGCCCGCAGCGCGCTTCAAGGCCTCGCGCCAGCGCTCGCGCTGTGCCAGCGCCGCCGTGCGGTCCGCGGCCGGCTCGAACCGCCGCTCGACTTGCCATTGCGCCGCGAGTTCGTCCGTGCCTTGCCAATAACCGACGGCCAAACCCGCGAGATAGGCCGCGCCCAGCGCGGTGGTCTCCGTCACCGCCGGCCGCACGACCGGCACGCCGAGCAGGTCGGCTTGCGTTTGCATCAGCAAATCATTCGCCGCCGCGCCGCCATCGACGCGCAGTTCCGAAAGCCGAATGCCCGAATCGGCCTGCATAGCGTCGAGCAAGTCGGCGACTTGCAAGGCGATGCTGTCGAGCGCCGCCCGTGCGATGTGCGCGGCCGTCGTGCCGCGCGTGATGCCGACGATCGTGCCGCGCGCGTAAGGATCCCAATGCGGCGCTCCCAGCCCTGCAAAGGCGGGGACGAGAAACACGCCGCCACTGTGCGGAACTTGCGCCGCCAGGCGTTCGACATCGGCGGCGGTGCGGATGATGCCCAAACCATCGCGGAGCCATTGCACAACCGCCCCGCCTATGAACACGCTCCCTTCCAGCGCGTAGGTGAGTTGCTCCCCCAACCGCCAGGCCACGGTCGTCAGCAAGCGATTGCGCGATGCCACGGCTTGCTGACCGGTGGTTTGCAGCATGAAGCAGCCAGTTCCATACGTGTTCTTCGCCATCCCCTGGTCCAGACACATCTGTCCAAACAGGGCCGCTTGCTGATCGCCGGCAATGCCGGCGATCGGAATGCCGGCCAGGCCAAGCGCGCTCGAAACGTTGCCGAGCACTGCGCTGGATGCCACCACTTCAGGCAGCACTTCGCGCGGGACGTTCAAGAGCTTCAACAAGACGTCATCCCAATCGCCGGTGTGAAGATTGAACAACAGCGTCCGCGAAGCGTTGCTGGCGTCGGTCACGTGCATCGCGCCATCGGTCAGTTTCCAAATGAGCCAGGCGTCGATGGTGCCAAACGCCAATTCGCCAGCAGCGGCCCGAGCCCGCGCTCCGGGAACGTGGTCGAGAATCCAAGCGAGCTTGGTTCCGGAGAAATAGGCGTCGAGCAACAAGCCTGTGCGCTGTTGGATTTCATCCGCATGACCGGCCGCTTTCAAGCGATCGCACATGCCGGCCGTGCGCCGGTCTTGCCAGACGATCGCGGGATAGATCGGATTTCCGGTGGCGCGTTCCCAGACGATCGTCGTTTCGCGCTGATTGGTAATGCCGATCGCCGCGACATCCCGGGCTTGCACGCCGCCTCGGGCGAGGGCTTCGATGGCGACGCTGATTTGCGCGGTCCAAATTTCGAGCGGATCGTGCTCGACCCATCCCGGCTGCGGAAAGTTCTGTTGAAATTCCTTCTGCGCGACGGCGTGCACCTGTCCGGCCTGATTAAAGAGAATGGCCCGCGCGCTGGTGGTGCCTTCATCGAGAGCAAGTATAAATGGCACAGGCAACTCCAACTCCAACGGCAAGGGCGAGAACAGCGAGCACTCGATAGTGGATAAGACCGCAGCGCGAATTTCAAGACGGCGAAGTGCGGCGAGTCGTGGATGGCGCTAGTTCCGCGTCGCTCCGCAAGCTGCCACAGGGTATAGTATGAGCGACGAATCCGCTCGTTAATACCGCGGCGGAGAGGTAGGCCGCGCGCCAGGCGTGGTCGGCGCGAGACTAGGCGCGGTATTGGCCGGCAGGGCGGCCACGTTGGCGGCGGGAGCGGCGCCTTGGCTGAGCTGCGCCAAGCGTTGAGCCACGCCAGGCGCGGCTGGATTGAGTTGATACGCACGCTGATAGTTGGCGATCGCTTGGGCCGTGTCGCCTGACTCTTCCCGCATCTTCCCCAGCGCCGCCAATGCGCGAGCGTCATTGGGGTTGATTTGCAACGCCTGACTCAAATACGTGGCCGCGGTTTGATCATCCCCCAGCTCTTCATACATGCGGGCCAACTCCACGCGCGCCGCGGAATCCGTGGGATAACGAATCGCCCAGTTCTTAACCAAGGTCAACGCCTTATCCGAGCGATTGGTTTCGACCAGCAGCACGGCCAGCGAGCGATAGCACTCGACATTGTTGGGACTAAGATCCAAGCTCTGATTGTAGAGTCGTTCCGCTTGCAGCCAGGCGTTTTGGTCGTTGGTTTGCTTGGCTTGCTGATGGTAGGCGGCGGCCAGGTTGTAGATCGCGTCGGCGTTCTGCGGATCGGTCTGCACTGCCTGCGTAAATTGAGATACGGCTTGCTGGTAGTTGCCCTGCTGATAGTACGACAACCCCTGCGCGTTCTGCTGATTCGACATCATGCGGCAACCGCCCAAGGCCACGGCACAGCACAGCAGCGTCCAGCGGCACAGCAGGGGAAACATCGAATTGTCGGCTAGGCAGCTCACGGCGGCAGTGGGGCTATGGGCAGCAATCGATTCGTGCGCGACCCTCGCGCACTCAAGCGGGGCGGAGAGTATCGCAGGTGCGCTGCGACCGCAAGACGAGTTTTCTTGAGACAAAACGAAAAAAGGGGACCGGAATGATTCCGGCCCCCAGGCTGCGGGTAAGTCGATTTATGGCTGCTAGCAGCTAAGTGCGCCTTCTAGCTCCGCGTGAGACGCTTCGCTCGCGGCGCGAGACGTCTCCACAAAGAGGTTCTGCAAAATGCTAAGCGGATTCCGCCGCGGCGGTTGTTAGTTCTGGTGTGGCTTCGCTGGGGGACTCGCTGGTGATGGCAGCTCCCGCCGGAGCGCGCACATAGCCGATATCGCGAATGACTTCCAAGATCTCGCTGCACGTGGGGAACATCCGACCGCTACGCCGCTTGTAGGCATCCAGGGCTTGCATGAACTCGACTTCCTCATCCGTGTAGTCGCGTTCGCACGTGGTGGGGTCGATTTGCCGCCGACGCTGCACTTTGCGGCGCTCGCTGGCCACCGGAGTGCTGTGCTTACGGCGCTCGTCCGAGCGACGGTCCACGATAAGGTCTGCCTTTTTCTTGGCTTCGAGTTGGTCTGCTTTTTTGCCTTTGGCCACGGAGACTGCCTCCCCTGTCGGTTAGGTAATGAAAGTCGTTCGAAGCGGCGGAGTTGGGTCGAGCGATGCCACAAGAGATCGGCCCGCGAGGGCGTTAAAATATACTACATGGATAAAGTGGTGCGTTCTGGCAGTTAATTCAGATAGCGGAATGTTTGCGATCTGCGCAAGCATTCCGATTGTAAGGACGCGCAGCGAGCGCAGAAGGGTGAGAGAATCACATAGCGGCGCATTTCAGAACGCGCAAGCGCAATCATCACGCGCTGCGCGGGGAGTTCATCACGCCCGAACCTGAGATCGACTCAGGGGTGACTCAGGAGAGTTGCGTCGGCTTTTCTGGCGACGACTCAGCCTGCGGCTTGGTTGCCGGTTGGGCTGCTTTGCGTGGTTCGCTGGTGGAATCGCGCCCGCCTGGGAGGGTTTTGCGCATCATGCCGACGGTGAGGCTGAAGCTGGTCGCAAAGGGGCGCAGCCCAGGCGTATCTTCCATGGGAACTTCCGGCAAGCGCGAGGTGAGGTTGCGAATCATTTCCCCAGTCTGCCGCCCATCCAACAGGTCGTCGGCCCCGAGTACGATTTGGGTCGCAAATGCTTCTGGAAAATTGAGATCCGCCGGCGCGCTTGGGGAGGTTGGCGCGAGTACGCTCGGCGCGGACTCATGAGCCACATGCAGGGCAGGGGGGGGAGCGACAGTGGGAACCGGTGCCGCCACCTTCGGCGAGTTCTCGGCCACTGACGGTTCATCTGGCCCCCGAAGCCAACCGAGCAGCGGCACGAGCGCCGCGAGCAGCGAAGCCGCGACCGTGATGCTGACCCAAGTGGAAAGCGAAATGCGCTGCCGGCGAGGCGCCTTGGCGCTCTCAACGAGTTCGCATTCCAGCACCGCAGGCGAGTTCGCGGCGGCCACCACGCGCGCCGCGAAATCAGGCGACAGCGCGGGAAGTTCGTGCATTTCTAGCCCTAAGAACAACTGCTCCGACATCGCCAGCAGTTCGCGGCACGCTTCGCAGCGCTCCGCATGCGCGAGTAAATCCGTATCGCACTCCGGAAGCAGCCGCTCATCGAGCAGTTGATTCAGGCGAACTTCAAACTTTGCGCACTGCATGGCCAGACTCCTGCGCAATTCCTCGCATCCTCAGAAATTGCATCATTTCCGAACGGGCTCGATGAATCCAGGTCTTCACGGTGCCGACGGGACAACTCATGGCTTCGGCAATCTCCGCATAACTTAGTTCGTGCTCATGAAACAACACAAACGCTTCCCGATATTCCTCACGCAAACGACCCAGCCCCAACTGCACTTCTTCAGTGATTCCGCGAGTATGGCCGAGGTCCACTTCTTCCGCCGCCACATTGTCGATCAGCGGTTGCGTATTGTTTTTCTTCATCCGCCGGGCCATCGCGGTCCGGCAACGGTTGCCTGCAATGGCCATCAGCCAGGGCTCGAAATCGCGATCGGCATCCCACTGATGCAGATTCTTTAACACCCGCACGAAGGTTTCCTGAGCCGCGTCCTCCGCGTCCTGCCGCTGTCCCAACATTCGATAGCACAGGCCAAAGACCTGTCCCTGAAAGCGGGATACCAGCTCAAACATGGCGGCTTGCTCGCACGCGAGGCAGCGGGCGACGAGTTGGCGAGTTTCGTCCTTCAAGACGCCCCCTTCGGCTGCACAACCATAAAGCGATACTCGGCCCCGCGCCGGCAAGTTTCAGGTCGGGGCCAAGTGGTGGCGAAAAGTGACCTTGCCGATAAGGTTTATTCTAACCACCCGCAGCGAATCTTGCGGGGGGAGCCGCATTTTTTCGCAAAACTGGCGCCCCGAGCGACCCCTCGGCAGCGGAATAGGGGGGGTGGAAGCGTTCTGGCTGCACGGGAGGCTTCAGATTCGTCTTGAGCGGCGTCGCTGCTATCGCCGGTT
>CAUJKE010000303.1 GCA_963205385.1 Planctomycetota bacterium
ATCCTCCTCGTCAACGCCTGGGTCCAATTGACTACCGTCGTCAACGAACTGGCCCGGAGCATGGGACAGCACGACTTCTATCCATTTGTCATGTCGCGCACGGTGCTCCGCAAAATGCACTTCATTCAGATGATCGTGAAAGAGGCTCGCGGCGGGACATCGCTGTTCGCATAGCAGGATCAATCATGATTACTCAAGAGGAACTACGGGTAGTGACTCTCGGTAAGTGTCGCTTCCCTTAGGGAGTTCGCGCGGGCCTCAGGAACCGGCGGTGATGGCCGACTTTTTGCAGGCGCACAACATCGACATGATCTTCTGCTTGGGCGGGGACGGGACTCAGAGAGGCGCGCATGCGCCCCCAGTTACCACATTCGTAGCGTGCCGGCCAATGTCTACGACCGGTTCCTGTGCGATCACATGGCGCGACATGCAGTGCATGCCGCGATGGCTGGAAAGACAGGCGCCATGATTGGGTGCGAGCATCATCACTACATTCACGTCCCCATACCCGTGGTGTCGAAACAGACCAAACGGATGGAAGTTACCGGCGACTTGTGGCGCGCCGTACTGGAATCGACATCGCAACCAAGGTGGTGAGGACGATCCGAGATGAATGATCAGCGGCGTCTGAGCGTCTTTCTCGAAAAAACGTCGGCGGTTGAAAGCTTCCGGCACATTCTCCCTTACCCTGGCGAGCTCTGTAGATTGAACGGAAAACTCCGGCGTTGAGCTGACCTTATGTAATTCCAGAGTCTGATGAGGAGCCGGAACAAGTAAGCAGGCGTCACAAGCCATCCAGGGCGTGTGATTTACTCCGTGTCCGCTGCTTTCGTTTGCCGCCAGGTCGCTGAAATTGGATACACCCGGCGGCGGACGCGATTGATGCCGCCTAGCGGACGATGGGCCGCGAGCGCATGCCACACGTTGAAGGCCAGATTCTGGTACTCGCTTTGCCGCCGCAACGGCTCGATCTCCTGTCGCGGCAGCAACAGATGAGCGACCGTGCGATACGGCGATTCCGATTCTGGCCACTCGATGGTCGCGTCTTCGATCGGCATGGATGCTTCGGACGTGCGCAGTTGCACCTGAAATTCAAACAGCACCTGCTGCGTGCGAAGCGTCGTTTCCAGCGCCAAGCGCAGCGCGTCGGCATGTGTGCCCAACTGCTGGATCAACTTCAGGTACGACTCATGGCGATCACCGAGCGGCTTCGCCCGATACTTGGCCACGTAGTTGCCAAACCGAATAGCCGCCATGCTGAAATAGGTTTGATCGGCGGGATGCGTCGGGAGTTGTCCCGCGATCCGCGCGACCGTCAGCACCTCGCGCCAATGCCAGTTCAGCGGATTCCAGTCACCGCCGGTCAGCGCGCCTTCGGCCGTCGCCAGCGGATTGTCGTCCGCCTGCACGAGGACTTGCTCCAGTCGCAAATAGTCGTTCACGTTGCGGGCGAAGAACACGGGATGATTAATCATCACGAAGTCTTGCGCCGCGCGTGGCGATGGATCGTCTGGCAACATCTCTCCGATGACGTCCAGCACCTTAATCGCCAGGCCGCGCCCGTCGGGAAGCGCATCGGGCTGTGCCTGGCTGGCGGCGTTGGAGAACCTCGCCATGACCGGATACGTACGATCGTGCGCAAAGAGTCCCTGCGCCAATTCATCCGGCAGGTTCGGAAGTACGCGCAATTCCCCCAAGGCGTAGCCGTGCGTTTTTACGTGGACATCCGCGCGAAACTGACCGCTCTTGAGCAAGCTCCGGGCGAGTAACAACTCAAGCGCATCGATCACCTGCCGTATGTCTTCCGCCTCATCGGTGGGAACAATTTCGACAGTGTCGTGATAGGGAAGCGGGGCGTTAGGTGAGGTCATAACGAACGCCTTCACGGGTCAGAGAACAATCGTGGTGATTCGGAAATCCATCTGGACGACCAGCCGATGCCGTATTCTATCATCTTACCAGCACAATGTTTAGCATCGAACATTGCGCCCGCGGCGGACCGGCGAAAGCAACGCGCCGCTGAAGTTCAGGCTTCGACTCGTGAATCTGGGATGCCGCACGCGCGGTGAACGATTATGATGAAAGCCACACGAACTCGCGCATCCGCACTGACAAGCCGGATCCATAATCCGATGCCAAATGAACTCGCTTACGTACGAAAGCTTAGTTTGCTTTTAGGCTGGACAGAGCTTCGACGTTGTCGCCACACCATTAAGGAGGCGGGATCTATAGATACTGTGATTATGTGGTATGAGAGCGGTTCACTTGACGATCTCCTTCTGCAATTCAACACGCAGCCGAGCTTGTGCGCGGAGGCCTTTGCAATGCGTTTCCGTATTTGTTCCGGATGGCATCGAGTTCGATTCAGTCGCGAAAGAAAAGGACTGGCCCAGGACGTGCTGATCTTGTCTGATTGGTTACATCGCTCCTGGTTCGAATCTTTAGAGGGACGGCGCGAATATCGCCGAAAGCATCCTGAATGTGCAAATTACACATGGCGACGGCTAAGAACGGAAGGCCCTCCACATGAAAGTTGAGTTCGCCCGTTCCGATGTACTTTGTATTCGTTGTCCGCCATTGCGACCAAGCAGGCAACCGGAGGTATCGGGAAGACCTGGTGGCGCGCAAGCTTACGGCGGGCTCGCACATCGCTGAAAGAGATTCGGTTGCCAACGGCGGTTGGGCGCGTACGGGGATCGTTGGTCGAGGGGACGCGAGTTTGCAGTGGTTCGGTGACTGTGTTTTGTGATGTCTGTGTTGTGTTATGGCGACGGGGTGACATGCGTCTGGTTCTAGCAGCGGGTTTGCGCGCAGCAGTCGGCGGGTTACGGGGGCGAGGTGGAGATGAGTCGCACGCGGGCGCCGGGGCGGAGGTCGTCGTTGGGATAAACGACGACGCGCTCGCCGGGGCTCAGCCCCGCGAGGATCTGCGCGTGCGATTCGCTTTGCAAGCCGATCGTGACCGGTCGCAGCGCGGCCCGATCGTCAACAATGGCCAAAACGCACCACTGGCGTTGATGGCGAAACAACGCGCTGTTGGGTATGAGCAGCGCGTTGGCAAGTTGCTTGACCGTGATGCGCGCCTCGACGCGATAGGCGTGTCCCAGCGTGGCGATACGCTCCGGCGGTTCATTGAAATCGGCGATGATATTTACTCGTTGTTCCTCGACGCCGAGCGAGGAGACTTTCGTAAACGCCGCCGGTTCGACGACGCGCACATTCCCGCGGAGCGGCGCGTCGCCTCCCCAATGCTCAATCGTCAATTCCGCTCCCGGCTTGATGCGCACGGCATCGGTCGAGAGGACGTCGATTACGATTTCGAGGTTTTGCGGATCGCCTAGTTCCAACAGCGGCGCTCCGACCGCGACCACGGTGGAGCTCTCCTGCAAGACGCGGAGCACGCGGCCGGAGATCGGCGAATGAATCTCGAACGGTTCCGCGGCGGAGTCGCTACTGGAGTCGTTAAATTGACTGACCGCCGCTTGGGCCATCTCCAGTTCAAAACGGGCGATCTCCGTATCGAACCGCGCCACCGCCACCGCTTGCTTGGCAGACAAATAGTCCGCCTTGGCCGTATCGAACTCATCCTGGGAAACGACCTGGCTCTTCATCAGGGCCTGAATCCGTTCGTACTTGGAGGAATTGAGATCGTTCTTGATCTCCGCTTGAACGGACGCCGATTCCGCCCGTTGCAGCGTCGCCTCGGCCGCGTGCAGGCGAGCGAGCGCTTCGGCTCGCGCGCGGGCATCCAGGATGGCCGGATTGCTGGGGAGAATGACCGCGAGTAAGGAGTCGACGTTGCAACTGTCCCCCTCTTCGAGTTCAATGCGGGAGAGTCGCCCGGAGACCGGCGCCGAGACAACGTACGTCTCGCGAATCCGCGTCTTGCCATCTTCCTGGACGGTGACTCGCAGCGGCCCTTCGGTCGCCGTCGCATACTCCACGTCCACCGGCTTGGGGAGCAGCGCGAACCCGATCGCGAAGGCGAGCGCCAAGGCGACGGATGACCAGATGAATGTCTTGAGCGAGAACCGCATATTACTCCCTTGTCTTGAGCACGGCGACCAAATCCAGATCATGGATGCGACGCTGGACGATCCAGCCAGAACAGACGGTCGCCACGATCACCACCGCCGCGCCGAGCGCGAACGTCGTGCGACTGACCACCAGCGGAATGCGATAATTCTCGGTATCAAGCCCGCTACTCATGGCCGCGGCCAAGAGATATCCGATGCCCCAGCCCAGCGGAATCGCCGCCATCGTCAGCAGCGCGATCTCGCCCAGCAAGATCGTGGAGACCTCTTGTTTGGTAAAGCCGATCACCCGCATCGTCGCCAGGTCGCGACTTTGCTCCGACAGTGAAATGCGGGCGCTATTGTAAACCACGCCAATCGCGATCACCGCCGCGAACGCCATGATAAACGAGCGCATCACCAGAATATTCTCCGCCACGGTCTCGCGAAAGCTGCGAATGACCGCTTCCTTGATCGCCACGCTTCCCACGCCGGGGCGTGTTTCGAGTTCGTTAAATACGGTTGCGATGCGGTTAGAATCCACCTTCAAGAACGCCCCCGAGGCGACGTTCGACTCTTGCAGCAGCGCGTGCAAGTGTTGTTTGTTCATATATGCATTGACGCCAGCGTACTCCTCAATAATCGCCGTGACTTCCACGGAAACCGTCGGCCGCTTGTCTTCGAGCACTTCGACAATCACCTCGTCGCCGAGGTTGACGCCTAGCAATTCCGCGAGCTTGGTGTTCAGCATGACGCCCACCGCGGGGATTTGCACGGGGCGTTCGCGCCGATCGAGAAGCCGATAAAGCCGCGGTTCGGAATCCAGCCCCATGATGCCGACCCGGCGCGCGCGGTTCTGATAGTGAATCCGGGTGGCGACGGTGCGCATCGTCTCGCTATCGAGAACGCCTGGCAGGTGCGCGACTTCGTAGACGACCGACGACGTGGCCGGTTCGATAAAACTCACCGTGAGATCCTGCCTTTGGGCCTGGCGAAACTGAAAGTCCATCATGTAGCTGACCGCGTCCAAAGTGAAGTTGCCGAGGATCATCACGGCGACGGCCATCGCGATCCCCAACACCGACAGGCTCGCTTTGAACGGCTTGCGGGCAATGTTCCGCACGACCATCCGGAATTCCGCCGAGAGCAGGCCCGCAGGCAAGAGTCGCTCCAGTAACGTGAGCTGATAACTCGGCGGCGGCTCGGGACGCATCGCCTCCGCAGGCGGCAACTGGATCGCGCTGCGGACCGACCACCAGGCGCCCAGCACGGCGGACCCGGTGGTCAGCAAAAAGGCCGAAACCACTGCCAGCCTGTCGACCTGGAACTCCAACAGGGGAAACTTGTAAAACCGCTGGTACATCTGCGTGATATTGGCGGCCATCCAGAACCCGAGC
The DNA here is from genome assembly GCA_963205385.1 of Planctomycetota bacterium. GTDB lineage: Bacteria > Planctomycetota > Planctomycetia > Pirellulales > Pirellulaceae > JAEZGD01. Next base: position 5,411 of record CAUJKE010000303.1, read on the forward strand.
AACGTGCCAAGGATTGTGCCCAAGAGGGAAATCACCAGCGCCATGTTGAGATAGTGCAAGCCCACCTCGAAGTTGGAATAACCAAACGCCTTGAGAGCTGCGATCTGTTCGCGTTGCTGGCTGATCACGCGCGCGACGACGATGTTCAGCAGAAACGCCGCGACCGAGAGGAAGATCGCCGGCGCCATCCAGGCCATGTTCCGGAGTTGGGCGAGTTCTTCCGATAGATACTGATGCGAAATCTGCTCATCGCGCGCGAACGCGCCAATGCTGCCATACGGCTTGAGCAAGCGGTCGAGCTCGTCGATAACCTGCTCGACGTTGGCGCCGAACGAGAGCTTGAGCGAGACGCTATTAAACGCGCCGGTCATGTCGAAGGCCGCTTCCAAATCGCGCTGGCTCATCCAAAACACGCCGAAACGTTTGTTATCCGGCACGATACTGCCAGGCTGCACTTGAATGACGTACTCCGGCGACAACGCGATGCCGACAATCGTGAGAGTTTGCAGGCGGCCGTTGAGGATCGCTTGAACTTGATCGCCCGACTTGAAGCCGTGCGCATCCGCGAAGACTTCCGACACGACCACTTCGCCTGTGCGGAGCGGTTCGAGCATGCGGCCGCGCGAGATGTAGACCTTGTTGAGCGCACTCTCGCCGAACTCCGGCACGGAGATCAAGCGGGCGGTTGCTGGCTCGGTCATTTCCGGCACCTTCAGCGGTGCGTCGTAGACCAGCCGCGACTCGACGGCCGCGACGCCAGAGAGTTCTTCAATGCGCGGCAAGATTGCATCAGGGCAGCGCTTGGCGGAGGAGAAGACGTCGGCGAAGCGGAAGTCGCGGTAGAACGTGCGCTGGCTTGATGCTAGCGACGCATAGGCGCACATCGACATCACAAACGTCGCCACCCCCGCCGAGATCACCAGAATGATCGCCACCGCCTGACCTTTCATGCGCGCCAAGTCGCGCAGCAGCTTGCGGTCGAGCTTTTTCATGGACTACCACTCCAGTTCCCGCGCCGCCACTTGGACCTGGTTTTCGCGCACGCCGGAAATTTGTCCATCGGAGAGGGAAATCACGCGATGGGCCATTTTCGCAATCGCGGCGTTATGCGTGATCACGGCCGTCGTCGTCCCCAATTCCCGGTTGATGCGCACGATCGCCTCCAACACCACGATGCCGGTCTGCACATCGAGGGCGCCTGTCGGTTCGTCGCACAACAAGACCCGCGGGCGTTTGGCAATCGCCCTCGCAATCGCGACCCGTTGTTGCTCGCCACCGGAGAGTTGCGCCGGAAAGTGGTTGGCGCGCTCCTTGAGCCGCACCAGGTCGAGCGCGTCCAGCGCGTTCAGCGGATCGCTGGCGATTTCCGTAATCAGCTCGACGTTCTCGCGCGCGGTCAGACTGGGAATGAGATTATAGAACTGAAACACAAAGCCAACGCTTTTCCGCCGATATTGAGTCAACTCCGCGTCGCTGCTGGCCGTGAGCTCCTGATCCAGATAGTGCACCGTGCCCGACGTCGGGACGTCGAGTCCGCCCAGGATATTCAGCAGCGTGGACTTGCCGCTGCCTGAGGCCCCCAGCAGCACGACGAACTCGTGCTCGTAGAGTTCCAAGCTCACGCCGCGCAGCGCATGGACCCGCACCTCGCCCATTTGGTAGATTTTCGTGACGCCCGCCGCCCGAAATACGGCGGCAGGCCTAGTTGTGTCGCTGTTCATCTCCACGCCACAGTCACAGGGGTTGATGTCCGACAATCGCGGTGTCAGTGGCCGGACGAGCCTCCGTCACCATCCAGGTCGTAAAGATCCGCGCGGGAGACATCGCTCACGCAGGCCACGCTGCATCGTATCATACCGCCGCGTGACTTACCGCTTGAGTAACGATTATGATGAAAGCCACCTAAACTCGCGATTCCACACAGGCAAGCAGGCCAAGACGCGGATTGATGCGTGGGCAATACGCAGGAAAGACAGGTCACTATGTCAATGAGTCCGAGATTCGAGCAGGCCCTCACATACGCCTGCATCGTGCATGCCGGGCAGATTAGAAAAGGCACTTTGATTCCGTACGTGTCCCATTTGCTGGGAGTCGCGAGTCTGGCGATGGAGTATGGCGCTGACGAGGACACAGCGATTGCCGCGTTACTGCACGACGCCGTCGAAGATGCTGGCGGCCGGGGTCGGGCCGATGATATACGCCGCAGGTTTGGCGAGCGGGTCGCGGAAATCGTCCTCGGCTGCACAGACGCAGACGTGATACCGAAACCACCATGGCGAAAGCGCAAAGAGGCCTACCTAGCGCACCTCGCCGACGCCACGCCAGAGACGCTGCTGGTGTCGTGCTGCGACAAACTTCACAATGCTCGCTCCATCGTCGCCGACTTGCGGACATTAGGCGAAGAGTTGTGGTCCCGGTTCAAGGGAGGAAAGGACGGGACGTTGTGGTACTACCGTGCACTGGCTAACGAATTCGGAGAGCGATCTGTCCCCTTGCCCCTGGCAGACGAACTTGACCGCGTAGTAACCACAATGGAAACCATAGCAACGACACACGGCGACGGGGGCAACGAATGAGGGAACTCACGCGCTGGTTTCAAGGATACTTCATTGGACAGTAGGCAACCGCTCACAATGAACGAGAAGCTCAATTGGCAAGGAACCCTTCTCGGCATTGCCATGCCGGCGGCAATTTACTGCTGACGAGGGGAGCAACAAGCCAAATACGGCTTTCAAATTCTCGCACGATATGCGAACATCCTTGCTGTCTTGATGCGACATCTCAAGATTCCTTCTTGGACATGAATGCAATGTTTGACGACAAAGCATTGAAAGCGATAACCGCCTTCCGCATCAAGACATATTTTTTTATCCGCAAAAATCGTTACCAGCGTTGGGTGGCACCGCTGGCGATGCCGAGGGAGGCCACTAGCTTGCCAGTGCGGAATCGCGAGTTTACGTGGCTTTTATTGTAACCGTTCACCGCGCGTGCGGCAGCCTGATTTGCGAGTCGAAGCCTGAAACCACACAGCACGTTACAACGTTGCATTCGCCATGCTCCTGCTCGGCGGCGTGGCGCTTCGGGTTAGTCGCGGTTGCCGCCGAGGACGCGCGATACGAAGTAGAGGAGCGTGAGGACGGCTTGGAGCGTCGCGGCGACATACGTGAGGGCGGCGGCGGTGAGGACGCGGCGGACTTCCGGGAGTTCTTGCTGGCTAATGATGCCTTGCTCCACAAGCAAGCGCTTGGCCCGCGCGCTCGCGTCGAATTCGACCGGCAAGTTCACGAGTTGAAAGAACGCCACCACGCCAAACAGCACGAGTCCCGCGAGTGCGACGATCTGCAGACCCATCCCCAGGCCGATCATGATGATGAATAACCCTGCGGAGCCGCCGAAATTCGCCATCGGCACGGCCAGGTTGCGCACGACCAGGGGCGCGTAATGGCGGGCGTCCTGAATGGCGTGCCCCGCTTCGTGCGCGGCGATTCCCACGGCGGCCAGCGAGCGACCGTGATAGATGTCTTCACTGAGTCGGAGGACTTTGGCGTGGGGATCGTAATGGTCGCTGAGCGTCCCGGGGACTTGCTCAATGGCGACTTGCGATAGCCCGGCGGCATCCAAAATCTGTCGCGCCGCCGCCATGCCGTTGAGCCGCGCGGGAATTTGGCGGGCATGAGCGTACGCCGAGCGAACCCACATCTGAGCCACGAAGGCCAGCAACAGCGCAGGCGAAATCCAAAGGAAGTACCACGGGTCGAAGTAAATCATGCGGTGATGCTCGTCTATCAAGCCCGGCAAAGTCTTGCCTTCGCGGGCACGTCAAAGTGGCAGTTGGAAAAACTCATCGCAATAATACGCAAGCGCCGCGCCGGAGGGCATACTTAGGAGCCGGATTCCGCGCGTTTGGGGGCTATTGAAAACGTGTAAATCGCTTCCTGCCCTACAGTTGCACCATGTTTTCTCGCATCCTGTGCGGGCAGTGCATTTTAGCTATTCTTACTAGCGTGAAGCGGCCGAATAGCTTGCGCAAGACCGTAATGTTCCCATTTCGACCGCGCTGCGCCTTAACCTGCGGGGCAAAACGGCGTATAAGATGGGAAGACTTTAACGATTCGCGGCAAGGACGCCTCCCACCTCCGCCTTGCTGGAATTGCTTGTGAATACGCGCACGCTGCTTTCCGTGTTCGCTCTGCTCGCGCTCGTTGGTTGCCATGCGGAGCCGCCTGCGGCCGCAATCAAGACCAGGCTAGTCGATGCTTCGCTCTCCACCGACGAAATGCGGGAGCATGTCGATCGCGAGCTCGATTTCGGCTTCTACCGTCGTCGCTTGAACACGAAGGATCACGCCGCGTGGCAAATCGTGCACGGGACGCTCGCTTATGAAAAGGAGTTCTTGATCGAGGCGGACGGGAAGACGGTCAAGGCGATCGACTATGTCCTTGGCGGCGGCCAGATGAATGGCTGGTCGCTGGAGCGCGGCGACTTGCTCGACGAAGCGAGCGGGCGCTATGGCGTGCGGAGCGTGCTGCAACTGGGAAGCAAAATTGGCCAGGGGCATCCTGATCAGTGGCTCGGCTACTTGCAGGAATGCGATCTCCCGCTCGATGACAAAATTATGATCGACGGTCAGGCGTACACGGTGGATGACTGGGTCGAGCAGATCAAACGCGACGTGCATCGCAATCCCAATGGCGAGTTCAGTTGGACCATCATGGCGCTGACACACTATCGTCCCACCACGGATACCTGGATTGCAGGCGACGGCGCCGAGTGGAGCATTCCCAGGCTCCTCGAACGCGAGTTGGAAGCGGGCATCGACGGCGTCGCCTGTGGCGGGACACACCGCATGGTAGGCCTCACGCATGCTTACAACCGACACAAAGCGGCCGGCGAGCCGATTGAAGGAGTTTGGAAAGAGGTCGAGGATTTGATCGAGGAATGCAAAGCCGGCTGTCAGAAATATCAGAACCCCGACGGCTCACTCTCGATGAACTTCTTCCGCCGCCCCGGTCAGGCGACCGAGATCGGCGACAAGCTCCACTCGACCGGCCACCAGTTCGAGTTTCTCGTGGTCAGCATGGACGATGAAGAGCTGCAGCAAGAGTGGGTTCGGCGAGCCGCCTTGAGCTTAACGGACATGCTCCGCAAGACCCACGCCGTGCCGCTGGAATGTGGCGGGCTGTACCACGGCTTGCGCGGGCTGGCCCTCTATCGCGAGCGGATGTGGGGACCAAAGACGTACCCGACAAGCGATACTTAATCGCCGTTAGGTATATAGCGCTCTGGTTTTGTGAATAAGGTGTGGCTGCGCGTGTCAGTCTCTTCGACGCGTGGCGTTGGGTAGCTTACGGGACTTCTTCACCATCGGGGCGAGCCCGATGGGGTCGTGATGGCGGTGCGTGTTGCTTTTAGCTCACCAACTTGCTCACCATCGGGGCGAGCCCGATGGGGTCGAGGTGGTGGTGCGTCTTGCTATTGAAAACTGTTGATCGGTTGCCGCTAACGATGCGTAGCGACAGATCATGTGCGTGTCGCCGGGTTCGGCTACTTCGGGGCGAGCGCCCAGGCGGTGATGCCGGTCTTGGTTGCGGTCAGCACGACGCGCTGCTCGCCGAGCTTCGCCACCGCGAGACCTGTCAGCAATTCGCCTACGGCGAACGAATCGCGAAACTCTCCATCGGCGCTCACCACGTGCACGCTCCCA
>CAUJKE010000304.1 GCA_963205385.1 Planctomycetota bacterium
GTGGTTCTCCTGGTTCAGATGCTGTTTGGCGATCGCCCGTCGATACGCCGTATTACCAGCATCCCCAGGAGAACCGCTCTTTCATAGAATCAGGCGGCGATGCCGAGGTGTGCCACCCCGCCGCTTCGCAGGCAAGAGATAACCGCACCTAGACCGCACACGCAACACGTCATTGCAGTATAGCAGTGTCGGCCACGGGGGGCACACTTCGGCAACCGCGATGTGCCGCGCCGCCGGCCGCCTGGTTGCGGCTGTGTGGCTCAAGAACAGGGCAAACCGACCGCCGCCGATACAACAAATCCAGCCGCAATGCTCGCAATTGGTTTTTGGCCGGATGGGCGGTACAATAGATCCATCCAGGAGCCAATCATGAGCGAAACTGCCGCCCAACTTATCCATGCGTTTTCCACGCTTCCAGCTCACGAACGACATGCGGTCCTCATTGAGTTGGCTCGGATTGCAGAGGCGGACCATGACCCGCTTACGAACGAGGAAATGAGCTACGCTGGAGAGCAGGTGTTTGCGATGTACGATGCCGAGGAGGCGGAACATGGCAACGCCCAGCCGGGGTGAGGACTGGCTTGTCGATATTGGCTATGCTCCAAAGGTACGGCCGGCCCTAGTGGTTAGCGTGCCCATCGAAAGTGATGAGCGTGTGCTGACTACGGTTGTGCCTCACACAACGAGTATTCGCGGAACAAGATTCGAGACCCCGTCAGATGTCCGATGGCTCAAAGACGGCTCATTTGACGCTCAAGGAATCGGTACGTACCCAACCGCAAAACTGATCCGGAAGTTGGGCATCCTGCCTGCCGACCAACTGCAGGCGGTCGAAAGCTGCATTCGCTTGTTGCTTGATCTCCCTGGAACAGCGGACGGCGGTTAACCCCTCGCTGGACCAGAGTCGTCGATCTGGCACATTTCGGCAACCTGGACTTTGCCACCGCGCCACCTTCTCAAATGGTATACGTAACCCGCGACGGATGAACCAAGTCATTATGCCCCAGGGAGCAGGCTATGATTCGCCATTTGTTGTTATCTGCGTTCGTTGCGGTGTTGTTCGCCGGATGCGGTGGCGGATCGCCAACCCCGCCGTCGTACGCGAAGTATGACCTTGGCGGCGGCCGGTACTTTATTGATTGTGAAGATACCGGCGGCGGTTCATCTTTGAGATTCGATTCGGCCAGTGAAGGAGATGTCGTGACCAAAGAGCTCTACGAGTTATCGTGGGGCGGCCCTCATCAGCTGCGGATCGAAGACGGGAAACTGACCGTTGATGGGACGGAACGCGGAACGCTTCAACCGGGTGATCGCATTACGATCAAAGCCAACGGCGAGATCTTCGTGAATGGGGGCCAGCGATAACGGCGCTCCGCGACCGACCGATGTCTTGGCCGCGCCCAACGTTGCACCCGACTGCCGACGTCGGCTGTTTCTTTACGGCGCGCACCAATCCGCTAGCGGCTGCGGATGAATGACTGGCTCGGCACTCCCTCGAAGGGCCGCAATGGCCGCTTCGGCGGCGGCGACGCTTTGGTCGCTCGCGTGAAATTCGAACCGCAATTCGAGCGCCTTTTTCTCTCCGCCAGCCAGTTTGAGGATGCGGTCGTGCTTGGTTTCAAACGAGCGCTGGTTGGGGAAGTTGGTTCCAGGCTCGAGGCCGGTGACGTAGCCATCGGCGCCGGCGGTGGTGTTCTTCCACACGGCGAAACAGGGGAGTTGCCGCGTGTTGAAGTGGAGGCTCGCGCCGCGCGTGCTGTCGGCGTTCTTGAGCAGCACTTGCGTTTGGCCTTGCTGGCCTAGCAGTTCCAGGAAGTACACCTGTTCTTCAAAGCCGGGAACTTCGGCGGCGTAAGTATCCCAGTTCTTGAGCCCGCTGGCGGCGTGGGCGTTGCGCGGCACGAGTTGCTTGACCGGCGCGACGACCCGCGAACCAGCATCGAGCAGCGGCAAGCCGAAGTTGATGTGATACAGTAGTTGCGCCGTCGCGGGACTCGCCGAAAGGTTTTCGATCTCATCGTGAATCGTGAAGCCTGGTTCGCCTGGTTTCGTGGTGAGCGTGCTGGTCAGTCGGAGCTTGAAGAATAGAAAACGCGTTTCCTCGACGATGCCGGTGACTTTAATCTGGCCGCTGTCGCCATCGATGCTCAGCGTGCAACTCCGCGCCGGCTGGTTGGCGATCCGGCCGTGCAACGGATACCTCAGGCGATTGGTCTGTTTATCGAACTCCGGCGCGCCGTTACTTTCCAATCCGCAGCGGACGAGCAGCTCATCGAACCCGTCCAGCCAGCCTAGCCCGCTCGGTTCGCTCAGCGGCACAAACTGGGGATGCACCGGCCCGTGGATCGGCGACTTCCAACCAATCTCGTTATCCCCCTGCCACGCCTTCCAGATTCCCATGCCGCGCGTGGGGAGGAGCATGAATTTGAGCGTACCGTTATCAACCGTCAGCGTCTCGACGCCGTCGGTCAATCCGCCCTGCAACTTGCGACGCTCAACGCGATAGCCCCGCTGCGCGCCGCCGACATCCTCCGGCGTGATGGTGAAGTCTTTGACGGGGCCGGATTTGGGGTCAACGACGGTCCACTGTTTGGCAGTCATGTAGCAGTCACTCTCCAGGAGCGGAAGTATTGGCTGGCGCAGCGTCAATGGTAGCCGATTGCGCGGCGAATTCCAGTTATGCAGCGCCTGGTAAAGAACATTTTGGTTCTGTGAATACGCTGCCCTGACCGTCTTCCTGAACCCCATTCAGCTTGTCTGGCGAATGAGACTCTTGGCTGAGGATCGGCGCGTGACGTCGGTAGCCCAAGGACTTCTTCACCATCGAGGCGAGTCCGATGGGGTCGTGATGTTGGTGCGTCTTGCTTTTAGCTCGCCAACTCGCTCACCATCCGCACAAGACGGATGGGGTCGTGTGCCTGTGGCTGGCTTTGAACACGAGGCCCGAAGACCTGGCAACAAGGAAAACCGGCTTCCTCGATTCCTTTCCATTCTTTCCTTCTTCGTGCCCTTCGTGGCTTCGTGGTAATTTTCCGCCTTCGCCTTGTGCTGGTCCCCGAGCGAGGTTCCCTGCCCCGCATCCTTCCCCGCGCGCTTGGTTGCGGGTCGCCAAAAAACCGAATAAAACAGTCGTTTCGAGTTCGTGTGTTCAACCGCTTAACTCTGTGCCTCGCTGGAACCTGCCATGGTCGCCGAAAATGTCGTCAAAGGGGATAACGTTGCCAAAATTCTCGCCCAGGCGCTCGACGCCGGTGAAGGCCTGTTGCGTCTAACCCCCACGTGGGTGCCACGCAGCTTTTTGCATCCGGGACGCCGCATCAAACTCTTCCCCGGCGACCTCTACGCTTATGGCGCGAACCGGGGGGGGATCGACGAGCGCTGGTTTGGCAGCACGACCGAAGCGGCCAACGAAGGGCGCGTCTGGCACGAGGGGCTGAGCTTCTGCAGCTTTGAAGGGCAGAACTTCCTGTTGCGCGACGCCGTGAGCGAAGCTGGCGGCCGGATCATCGGCGACGCGATGTTCAAGAAGTACAACAAGTGGCCGGTGTATTCCAAGTTTTTCGACAACATGGGGCCGATCCCCCACCACATGCATCAGCGGTTCGAGGACGCCAAACTCGTCGGCCAGGAAGGAAAGCCGGAGAGCTACTACTTCCCGCCGCAGTACAACAACGTCGACAACAACTTCTGCTACACGTTCATGGGGCTCGAGCCAGGCACCACGAAGGATCAGCTTCGCAAGTGCCTTGAGAATTGGGACAAGGGGGACAACGGCATCCTCGACCTCTCCAAGGCCTATCGCCTGAAGCGTGGCAGCGGCTGGCTGATTCCGCCCGGAGTGCTGCACGCGCCGGGCTCGCTCTGCACCTATGAGCCGCAATGGGGGAGCGACGTGTTCGGCATGTTCCAGAACATTGTCGAAGGGCGTTACGTGCCGTGGTCGCTGCTGGTGAAGGACATGCCGCTGGAAAAGCATCGCGACCTGGACTTCATCATCGGCCAGCTCGATTGGGAGAAGAACGTTGATCCGACTTTCAAGGACAACAACTACCTCGAGCCGATCGTGGATGAAGCGGCCAGCGGCCCCGGTTACACCGATCGCTGGATCGTCTACGGCACCGTCGATGGCGAGCAACTCTTCAGCGCTAAGGAACTCACGGTCGAGCCGGGGGCGAAGTGCACGCTCCAGGATCCCGGCTCCAGCGGTTGGATCACCGTGCAAGGCAAGGGGCGCATCGGCAAGCTCGCCTTGCAAACTCCGGCCATGATCCGCTTCGGTCAGGCGACGGAGGACGAAGTCTACATTACCCACGAAGCGGCCACCCGCGGCGTCGAGGTTGAAAACACCGGCAGCGAACCACTGGTTAGCCTGCGGTACTTCGGCCCCGGCGTGCATGGGAAGTTGCCGAAGGTTGGGGATTATAAGCAGAAGTAGGTATTCACCTCGCTAATACTCGCCTTGGTGTGTCGCATGATCTCCCCTTCCAAACTCGACTCGACGGAACACATTGTGCTCTACGATGTGCCGTGGGAGGCGTATGAACGCATCTTGGAAGCGTTTGGGGAGCGACGTTTTCGACATACCTACGATCATGGGGTGCTTGAGATTATGTCCCCCTCCAAACGCCATGAACGGGCAAAGTCGTTTTTAGCGCGATTGATCGGAGTCGTCGCGCTGGAATGGGACATCGAGATCGACGCGATCGGCTCGACGACGCTGAAAAAAGAGCCGCAATTGCAAGGTCTGGAGCCGGACGAGTGTTTTTACATCGAGCACGCCTGTCAGTCGCTTAAACATGCTGACTACGATCCAGACCGCGACCCTCCGCCGGACCTGGCGGTGGAAGTGGATGTAACACATTCGTCCGTGGGCCGCATGCCGGTTTACGCCGCGCTCGGCGTGCCGGAGGTTTGGCGCTATGCGGCCGACAAACTCACGTTCTATCGCCTGTCGCCGGACGGCGAGTATGCCGCGGTTGAGCAGAGCCTCGCGTTGCATCGTCTCCCTGCACAGGTCGTTGAGAATGCACTGCGCCCCTTGGGAGCGCGCAGCGCCAACGAAATCATTCGCGAGTTCGCCCAATGGTTACGCGAACATCGTTCAAGTAAGTAAATTTTTCACAGGAAAACTCTCATGCCGCATTCGCTTCCCAAACTTCACAACGCCATGTGGCCCGGTCTCGTTGGTAAAGGCGATGGCGAAGGTCAAGAGCCGCCGATCAGCCTCGAGCGGATGCTGGAACTGACCGCCGCCGCGAGTGTCAACGGGCAGAAGTTTGAAGGGATCGATTACTTTCTTTTCCTGCCGCACACCGATCCTCAGGCGAGCAACGAAGAACTCAACAAGATCGCCGATCTGATCGCCAGCCACGGCTTTAGCGTCGGTTCGGTCGTCGCGCCGGTCTGGCCGGGAACCGTGGGGGATTCGGCGATGGGGGATGCGGCGGCGCGGGCGAAGTTCCTCGACGCGGTAAAGGTCGCGTGCCGCATCGCTGGCGAGTTCAACAAGCACGGCGTGCGAAAGTACGGCGTCATTCGCATCGACTCGGCCGAGTTCGGCGTCGCCAAGTGGGAGGAAGACCCCAAGGCGAACACGGCGAAGATCATCGAGACCTTCAAGGAGGCCGCCAAGATCGCCGCCGATCATGGCGAACGCCTCGCGGCCGAAGGGGAGATTTGCTGGGCCGGCATGCATTCCTGGAAAGACATGCTCGACTTGCTCGAAGGGGTCGGCATGCCGGAAACGCTCGGCTTCCAGGCCGACATGGCCCACACCTATCTCTATCTCATGGGCTACAACGCGCCGGAACATGCGCTGCTTCAGCCTGGCTATAGCGAGGCCGAGTTCTATGCCGCGTATGAAGTGATGACCGACAAACTCCGCCCCTGGACGATCGATTTCCACATCGCCCAAAACGATGGCACGGTCCACGGCGCCGGCAGTCACGACAAAACAGGCCGCCACTGCCAGGCGGACGATCCTACCGGCAAGCTCGACATCGTCAAGTGCGCCGGCTACTGGCTCAAGGACGCCCCCGCCCGCGGCATCCAGCACATCTGTTGGGACGGTTGCATGTTCCCCAACGCCGTGCTGGAAAACGTCAACACCTGGAACACGATTCTGGACGTGATGATCAAGGTCCGCGAAGCGCACGGATGGGACGCGTAGGAGTGTAATCAAGTCGTCGGATTGGTTGCAATCGCAGTGGCTTGCGTTGGGATATTTCGTAGACGTCGAGGAGCGTAGTGAACTGCACGGGCGGCGCGAGATTCGTATTGAGTTTCACGAGGTCGCTCGTGTCTTCGTCGTCTTGTGCACGGTTGATGACCCGAATCGCTTCGGAGCGCGCGTCACCATAGGATCTCTCCACCGCAGCTCAATTTTTTCCGGGCAAGCAACGCAGGGAATGATCGCAGTCGCGCGGAAGTAATCGTGCAAGCCACCCTGCCCCTACCCACACTATTCGGGCTATAACAGGGGGAACAATCAGCATCGTATTTCTTTGACAGGTGGCCGCATGTCCGCGCTTGACCATTCCCACAGCCATGCCTTATTCGCCCGCGCTTTGGAGCTGATGCCCGGCGGGGTGAACAGTCCCGCCCGCGCTTTTGGAGGCGTCGGCGGCGAGCCGATCGTGATGGCGCGGGGCGAGGGCCAGTATCTATTCGATGTCGATGGGCAGCGTTATCTCGACTACATCGGCTCATGGGGGCCGATGATTCTAGGTCACGCGCATCCCGAGGTGCGCGCGGCAGTGCATGCGGCCGTGGATCGAGGCACGAGCTTTGGCGCGCCGACGGCGGCGGAGAACGAACTGGCCGAGCTCATCATCGAGGCCGTGCCGTCGGTCGAGAAAGTGCGCCTGGTCAACTCCGGCACGGAAGCGACCATGAGCGCGATTCGCCTCGCGCGCGGTTACACCGGCCGCGACCGGATCATCAAGTTCGCCGGCTGTTATCACGGCCATGTCGATAGCTTGCTCGTCGCGGCCGGCAGTGCGGCGGCGACGCTCGGCGCGCCAGATTCGCCGGGCGTGACGCGCGGCACGACGCAGGACACGCTGGTCCTGCGCTACAATGACGTTGAGCAACTCGAGGCCACCTTCGCCCAACACGGCGCGACCCTGGCCGGTGTGATTTTGGAGCCGGTCGTGGGAAACATGGGGCTGGTCAAGCCCAGTGACGCCTTTCTGGAAGCGTTGCGGCGTTTAACGACGAAACACGGCAGTTTGCTGATTTTCGATGAAGTCATGACTGGCTTCCGCGTTGCGTTTGGCGGGGCGCAAGCGTTGTTCGGCCTGACGCCGGATTTGACGACGCTGGGGAAAATTGTCGGCGGCGGCTTGCCTTTGGCGGCGTACGGCGGTCGGCGCGAGATCATGGATCAAGTGCTCCCCGCCGGTAAGGTCTTTCAAGCCGGCACGCTCAGCGGCAATCCGATTGCGACTGCCGCGGGCGCCGCGACGCTGAAACTCTTGAAATCCGATCCGCCCTATTCGCGGTTGGAAGAAAATTCTGCGCGTTTGGCCGCAGGGTTAAGCGCCGCCGCTCAAGCGGCCGGCATCCCGCATCAACTACAACGCGTGGGAAGCATGCTCACGCTCTTCTTCAACGACGCTCCCGTCACGAATTGGGACACCGCCAGCAAGTCGAACACGGCCCGCTACGGGAGGTTCTTTTGGGGACTCATTGAGCGCGGCGTCTATTTTCCGTGCAGCCAATATGAAGCGATGTTCGTTTCGGACAAGCACACGCGGGAAGACATCGACCAGACAATTGCGGCGGCGCGCGAGGTGCTCGCGCGTCTATAAATGAACATTCTCGCCCTCGAAACTTCTGGCTATAGCGGCGACGTGGCGCTTCTCGTCGACGACCGTGTCGTGGCCGAGGTTACGCTCCCCGAGGAGAAACGAACGGCGCAAATGCTCGCACCGGGCATTGCCGCGGCGCTCGCGGAGATTCGCTGGCAGCCGCGCGACGTGGATTTGGTCGCAGTGACCACCGGCCCTGGTTCCTTCACCGGCTTGCGAGTGGGCGTCACCACCGCAAAGACGTACGCCTACGCCGCCGGGGCGCAAGTCTTGGGGGTGGATACGCTCGCGGTGATCGCCGCTCAAGCGCCCCCTCCCGCGCAAGGGGCCGAACTGTGGGCCGTGCTCGATGCGCAGCGGCAGCAACTGTTCGCCGCCCGATTTTGTTCTACAGGCAGCGGTTGGGAACCGTGCGAAGCGGCCAGTATTCTGGATCGTGAACAGTTCTTGGCCCGGCTTCGCCCTGGAATGCTCGTAACTGGGACCGGACTGGAGCGGCTGGATCACGAGTTGCCGCCCGGCGTGTTGATCGTTCCGCGGGAACTGTGGCATCCGCGCGCCGCGACCGTGGGGGAGTTAGCGTGGCGGGATTGTCAGGCGGGTCGCCGCGACGACCTCTGGCAACTCGCCCCCCGCTATTTACGACTCAGTGCGGCCGAAGAACAGCAGACGAAGCGCACCACAGCATAATGCGCTCGTCCCGTGGGACCGATTATCCGCGGTCCCGACTAAAAATGGACGACTGAATCCTACATTGCAACACGCCCCTAAGGCGGAATATACTGAGAGGCTTGGGGTTACGGCGCTTGCACCCGCGCAGAGTTCTCGTAGCCGGTCTTATCGCTAGAGTTCACAACAAGGCATTGGTGCGTGAGAAGAGCCCTCATAAGTGACGTACACGCCAACCTCGACGCTCTGAGCGAGGTGCTGCGCGATATTCGCTCGCAAGGCATTACCGAGATTTATTGTCTGGGGGATGTGATCGGCTACGGCCCTAACCCGGTGCAGTGCCTCGACGAAGTGCGCCGCAGTTGCAAGCTGACCATCCTGGGAAATCACGACCAGGCGGCGCTGTTCGATCCTGATGGATTCAACCCCACCGCCTTGGCGGCCATTTACTGGACGCGCGATCAGCTGGAAAATGCCCCCGGCAACCAGGCCATGATCAACAAACGCTGGGATTGGCTCGGTGAACTGCCGCGGATGCACGTCGAAGACGGCATTTGGTTCGTGCATGGTTCACCGCGGGAGCCGACCAACGAGTATGTCTTTCCAGAAGATGTCTACGCGCAGCGCAAAATGGACGCTCTCTTCGGCCGCATTGAAAAATACTGTTTCCAAGGCCATACGCATATTCCCGGCGTGTTCACGCAGTCGGGCGAGTTCATTCCGCCAGAAGATTGCAATTACACGTTTCGCCTTTCCAGCGACAAGATCATGGTCAACGTCGGTTCCGTCGGGCAACCGCGCGACGGGAACCCTAAGTCCTGTTACGCCATTTTGACGGATGACGCCGTGACTTTTCGCCGGGTTGAATACGATGTGAACAGCACGGCTCAGAAGATCTACGATATTCCCGATCTCGACAATTCTCTCGGCGATCGGCTGAAAGCGGGCAGGTAGGGATACAAATGCGACGCGCGATTGTTAGCGATATTCACGGCAACCTGGAAGCTCTCGACGCCGTCCTGGCGGACATCGCCGAGCAGAACGTCGAAGAGATATATTGCCTGGGAGATATCGTGGGGTATGGGCCGAATCCGCGCGAGTGCATCGACAAGGTGATGAACTTTCAACTCGTCGTGCTCGGCAATCACGATCAAGGCGCGCTCTTCGACCCCGATGGTTTTTCGAGCGGCGCCGAGCGGGCTATCTTTTGGACGCGCGAACAACTGGAAACGGCGACGACCGGCGAACAAAGCGCGCGGCGCTGGGACTTTTTAGCCGAGCTGCCGCGCGTGGTGCGCGAAACCAAGCACCTCTTCGTGCATGGCTCGCCGCGCAATCCGCTCAATGAATACGTCTTTCCCGAAGATATCTACAACGCCAAGAAGCTCGAGAAACTCTTCAGCCTGATCGATCGGTATTGCTTCCAAGGGCACACGCACGTGCCAGGCGTGTTCACGCAAGACTGCCGCTTCTTGCACCCCAAGGAGATTGGCGGGCGGTTTGCCTTCACCGGTGGCAAGGTGATGGTGAATGTCGGCTCCGTGGGGCAACCGCGTGATAACGATCCGCGCTCGTGCTATGTCATCCTTACCGATGAAGCGGTCGAGTTTCGGCGTGTCGAGTACCCGCTGGAGACGACCATTCAGAAGATCTACGAGATCCCCGATCTCGACAACTTTCTCGGCGACCGGCTGCGCGAGGGACGTTGAATTACCCCTCTGATTCTGGGCTGGGGCCGACTTGCCCCTCTATTTCTGGAAGAATGCGCAGTTTTGGTAGTTGGCGCAGGGGAAATTTGCAATTTTATTCTACATTTTTGGGTGAGTGAGGTATGTACAGGTTCCGGTTCTGCTATATTTCAACCGGTCGGTGGGTCGACGCGCACTCTGGCGTTGGTTCGTAACGAACTGTTTGCTGTCTGCTTTCGCCTTTCCCGCCTGATGGGCCCGTACGTGTGGCCCCTTTCATTTTGGCCCAGAAAGCAGAAATTGGGCCAAGGATTCCCAGCAAGGAAAAGAAACTGTGGGAAAGAAATTGTATGTCGGTAACTTGAGCTACAACGTTACCGACCAGTCTTTGGAAGAGCTCTTCAGCCAGTACGGCGCCGTCCGTAGTGCGCAGGTCATTCAAGACCGCGACACGGGACGTAGCAAGGGCTTTGGCTTCGTCGAAATGGAAGACGAG
This sequence comes from Planctomycetota bacterium, assembly GCA_963205385.1. Taxonomy (GTDB): domain Bacteria; phylum Planctomycetota; class Planctomycetia; order Pirellulales; family Pirellulaceae; genus JAEZGD01. Next base: position 10,665 of record CAUJKE010000304.1, read on the forward strand.
CAAGGTGCTGCCGATGCCATCAAGAACTTGCACGAGCAGCAGCATGATGGTCGTCCCCTGACCGTGAACGAAGCCCGTCCGAAGGAAGATCGCGGCGGCCGTGGCGGCGGTGGCGGCGGTTACGGCGGTGGTCGTGGCGGCGGCGGTGGCGGTTATGGCGGCGGCGGCGGCGGTGGCCGTGGCGGCCGTTACTAATCCAGCCTTTGCTGGCGGATCGTAAAACTACGCTAGACCGGAAGCACTTGGAAGTGTTTCCGGTCTTTGTGTTTCTTGGGTGCACTGTCTTTCTTGAGAGCACTGTTCAAGCGGGAAGGCAGCTAAAACGAGAGGCTGCCGCGGATCATCAGCGCGTCGTCCGGCGTGTACTCGACATGGCTGTTCGAGGCGTATTCAAACGATCGCGCGAAGATATACCCCCCTTCCAATCGCATGCCAGCGCCGCCATTTTTGCGGCGTTCCCAGCCGAAAATGATGCGGTAGTCGTTAAATGTCACCACGTCTTGCTGGTAACTCGGCACACGTTGGATCGAATAACTTCCGCCCCCTAACTCGCCGCCTAAATAAAGCCAGTCCTCGTGCGCCTCTTGTTCGTTGACCATGAACAGCACGCGCGGGCGCGGAAAGATGATCTCGTAGATGACATTCGGATTGGGTGTCCAGATAACGCCTGCCGCAGGGAGCCAGGGGAGGTCGTCACGGTCGAGATAGATGACGCCGAGGACGATTTCGCGCTCGTACTGCGCCCACGTATACCGCATCAGTAGCTTGCCCGGCGTGCGAAAAGCGCTGTCGTCCCACTTTTCAAAATCGCTGAATACCGACGGCGAGATGCTGACAATGGCGCCTAGCTTGGGCGTGAAACGCGGAAACCAGTTAAATGCGACATAGGCGTCGTACAGCCTCGGCGGAAGATCCGTGTTCCCCGGACCGTCGAGAAAGTGCGTGGCAAACCCCGGCGTTATGACAATGGGATTGCGCCGATTCGGTAGTGGCGCCGCGACGGACAGCGAAATCTCGACATCGTTGCTTCCGAGTCCATTCTCGGTGCTGCCGCGCGGGATGTACGTCTCCGCCAGGTACAATTTCTGAAAAAAACCGTCCTTGGCCTTGGTGATTCGCGAAAACTGTTGCGGCAGCACGTCACCGCTTTCGGTTTCGGCGAACATCCGCTCGTTAGACAGCGGATCGGAGGTTTGATATTCTTCCACCAGTGGTTGTTTCAGGTCGCCGGGATAGTTCGCCGGCATGATTGGTTCATAGCGAAGCGGCGGATTCTCGAATTCCGCCGTGACCGGCGGCAAGCGGCTCCAGTCTTGCGCACGCAGGCCGGTCGCGCCAGCTAATAACAGCAGGCCGATCAACAACATCCACAAGCGTGCGCCGCTCGGCATTCGACACTCCCAGAAATGCGTCAAAACGCGATGCCGCCGCGCAACATGAACGAATCACCCGGCGAGAAGTTGTCGAGTGGACTGACGACGTAGACCACGTCGCGATTAAATACGTAGCCTGCCTCGATGAACGCCTTCGTACTGCGTCCCGTGATGAAGTCCGCGCCTAAACTGACGCGCAGGTCGTTGATATCGATGCGGTCGGAACTGCCGTCGGCGCGTTCAATCGTCCAATAGCCCCCGCCATATTCGCCGGCGAGGTAGCCCCAGATTTCGGTGCTGCCCCAGGTTGTCACATAGACGCCCAACTTCGGCTTCGGGAAGTAAACGTCAAACCGCACCTGGGGATTGGGTGTCCACAATACGCCAAACGCAGGCAACAGCTTGAGGTCATTGCGATTGATGTATTCCACACCAAACTTGGCCTGGGCCGTGGGTGTCAGGCGATAGGTTCCCAACCCCCGTCCAGAGCCGCGGAAGCTGCGGGTGTTGAACGTGCTGAAGTCTGTAAAAACTCCCAGGCGCACATGCAAATCGGCGCCCAGGCGAGCTTGAGGATTGGTGACATAGTCGAAATCGACATAAGCGCTGTAGGCAGACGGCGGCAAGTCCGCAGGCAGGCCCGCCGGTCCGTCCCACAAACTTAGGATGAAGCCAGGCGAAACGTAGAGCGGTTGCTGCGTGTACAAGAAGCGAGGAAACGCCACGGTTGTCGCAACTTCAGAGTCGTTGATTCCCAGTCCTTGCTCTTCATCCAACCGCGAAATCCAAGTGTGTCTCAGCCGAATATTTTGAAATAGCTTGAGCGGCTCGCCATTCTGGTACGGATTAGCGCGGCCGATATCGTCGCTCCAAGTGCCGCCGGGAAATTGCACTGGCGGTTGCGCCCCGTAGGGGTTGCCATACGGATTGCCGTAAGGCTGCGAATACAGCGGCGGTTGCTGCGGATAACCTGGGACGGCACCATAGGGATTCGCCGGGGCAGTGGGATATGCCGGCGCAGCGCTGTAGGGCGAGGTGCCAAAGTTCGGCGCGGCGAACGGATTTGTCGAAGGCGGAGCGCTGGGAGTGATCGCGTAGGGGTCAAAGCTAGGTGTCCCCAGCGTCGAGCCAGCTTGCGCCACACCACCAACATTAGGGGCTGTGCTCGGCACGATGGTGGTCGGAGGATTGTAGATCGGCGCCTGACCCATGGCCGGCGCAGCGGCGAGCGCTGTCCATGCCAACAGGGCGATAATCGCGAGATTTCGCACAATACGCCTCAAGAGTCGAGGGCCGACGGGTCGATAACAACGAATTCTGCCTCTGGGGCGGGAGTAAATACTCCGGCGAACCATCACCGGTCAAGGGCAATTCCTCGGCATTTCGCATCTTAAGGGACGTGTGCCGCACTCGTCTTGGTCCAAATTGCGCCGCTAGTGGGCCAGTCGAGCATTTACAACTTGCCCACTAGTTCGCTAAAATGCCGGATTACATGCGCGCTCCCCGCCTGATGGGGAGAGGCTGCGTTGCTCCGTCAATTCCCCAAGTCCAAAATGTTTGAGTCCCTCCAAAACGGTTTGCAGTCGGCCTGGAAGAGCGTCCGCGGTAAGGGCAAGCTCACCGAAGCCAACATGCGCGAGGGGCTCGCGATCGTCGAGCAATCGCTTCTGGAAGCGGATGTTAGCTACTCGGTCGTCCAGGACTTCATGGGCCGGGTACAGGAGCAAGCGCTGGGCCAAAAGGTCATGCAGGCGCTCGACCCGGGGCAACAACTCATTGGCGTGGTGCGCGACGAGTTGATCAACCTGCTCGGGCCGGTCGATTCCTCGTTGCATCTCAAGTCCGACACCACGGTCTTGATGCTTTGCGGCTTGCAAGGCTCGGGTAAAACCACCACCTGCGCCAAGCTCGCGCGGCTGTTGCTTGATAACAACGTCCAGTCGATGCTCGTTGCGGCCGACTTGCAGCGTCCAGCGGCTATCGAGCAGTTGCACGTCAACGGCGACAAGCTTGGCGTTCCCGTGTATAGCGAGCCAGGCGCCAAAGACCCTGTAGTCGTTTGTCAAAACGCCGTTAAAAAGGCTAAAGCGGAAGGGGTGCGGGTTGTCATTCTCGACACCGCTGGCCGTCTGGCGATCGACCAGCAATTGATGGACGAGCTGTCGCTGATCGACAAACGGGTCGCGCCCGATCAGGTGTACCTCGTGGTCGACGGCATGACCGGTCAGGACGCCGTCAACAGCGCTAAGTCTTTTAACGAAGCGCTGGAACTCAACGGCGTCATCATGACCAAGCTCGATGGCGACGCCCGCGGTGGTGCGTTGCTGTCGGTGAAGCATGTGACCGGTGTACCGATCAAGTTCATCGGTACGGGGGAACACCTCGACGCGCTGGAGCCGTTTCGCCCCGAGGGGATGGCCGGCCGCATCCTGGGCTTGGGCGACACGCTGGCGCTGGTTGACGAAGTCCGCAAGATCGTGGACGAGGACGAGCGGCAAAAGTGGGAAGAACAGGCGAAAAAGGGCGAATTCACGCTCGACGACTTCAAACTGCAAATGGAGAAAGTCGCCAAGCCGGGTTTGATGCAAAAAATGCTCGGTCTCTTGCCTGGCGCAGCCCAATTACAAGAGGCCATGGCGGGCGCCGATAGCGCCAAGGAAGCCAAGCGTTTTATCGGCATGGTGAATTCGATGACGCCCCAAGAGCGTCGCAATCCGAAAGTGATTGACCCGCAGCGCCGCGCCCGCATCGCCCAGGGGGCCGGCGTGCAAGCGCAAGAAGTCAATCAGCTCGTCAAGAACTACGAAATCATGAAGCAAATGGTCACCGGCATGGCGAACGCCGGCATGGGCGACCGAATGCGGATGTTGAATCAACTTAAAGACGGCGCCTTAATGAACCCCGGCGCCAAGTTGATCAAAGCCAAAGTCGGCACCGGCAAACGCCTCAGCACCGAAGAAAAGCAAAAGATGAAGAAGTTGCGCGAGCGCGAATTGAAGAAACGCAAGCGTGGCGGCGGCTAGTTAGCCTCCAGCCTCCGCGATGCGCTGGCAAATCATATCCCCCGTAAAGTTTATTTGGTTTTTGGAAGGAGTGAGTTTCGTGGCAGTACGTCTTCGTTTGAAACGAATGGGCCGCAAGAATCGCGAATTTTATCGCCTGGTCGCGATGGATGCGCGGACGCCCCGTGATGGAAAAGCAATTGAAGAATTGGGTCACTACGATCCGCACGTCTCGAACGTCGATGCGCGGGCCATTCTCAATGGCGAACGCATTGCCTACTGGCTGAGCGTTGGCGCGCTCCCGTCGGAAGCCGTCAACGTCCTGATCAAGAAGTACGGCCAGAACGGCACGCACCTCGCCAAGCAGCAAGCGGCGCTCGAGCAACTCAAGGCCTACAAGCCTGAGGCGCCCGCCCCCTGGACGCCGCCGCCCAAACCCAAGGTCGAGGCGGTTCCGGAAGCTCCTGGCGATCCCGCGGAAGCCGCCGCGCAAGCGGAAGCGGCCGCAGGCGAAACCGAGCCTGAGAATGCCGAAGCTTCGGCGACGGAATAGTCACCTGCCGCGAGTTGCTTACAAGAGTAAAGCGCTATGCGCTTCGACGTGTTGACCCTCTTTCCGGAGATCTTCTCTGGTTATTTGGGACAGAGCCTCCTGAGTAAGGCGATTGAGCGCGGCAAGGTTGATGTGCAACTGCACGACCTGCGGCGCTGGGCCAAAGGGAAGCATCAGAAGGTTGACGACCGCCCTTTCGGCGGTGGTCCCGGTATGGTGCTGATGGTCGAGCCGGTTGTCGAGTGCGTGGAAGCGGTTCAGGCCGAGCCGCCGCCGGGGAAGTTGATCTTGCTCACGCCGCAAGGCAGACGGCTCGATCAGCGCGTGGTGGAAGAATTGGCGACACACGAGCGATTGATCCTCCTGTGTGGCCGGTACGAGGGATTTGATCAGCGAATTTTGGATATTCTGCAGCCTGCGGAGATATCCATCGGGGATTTCGTCTTAAACGGAGGCGAGGTCGCGGCCATGACGGTCATCGACTCCGTGGTGCGGCTGATCCCCGGTTTTTTGGGAGATGATGAGAGCAGCATTCAGGATTCCTTTTCGTCCGGCAACCGCTGGCTGGAGTGTCCGCAATACACTCGCCCTCGGGTTTTTCGCGATTGGGAAGTTCCTGAAGTACTGCTCAGCGGCGATCACGAAGCGATCGCCCGCTGGCGCCGCGAGCAGAGTTTTCTTCGCACGCGCGAGCGCCGCGAGGATTTGCTAGATGACAAACCTGAAGTGTAAGAAGGCGTCTCCAGAGCGGAGCATGAAACAACCTCGCTCAGGCTTCGAGTTAGTCGGCACGAACATACGAACGAAAATCACATAGTCCATCAGTTCACGAAAGGAACCCGCCATGAGCCAGAAACTCCTCGCTCTGGTTGAGCAAAGCAGCCTCCGCGAAGACGTGCCCCAGTTTAACGTGGGGGACACGGTCGACGTGCATACCCGCATTTTGGAAGGGGACAAGGAACGGATTCAGATCTTCACCGGCACCGTCATCGCCAAGAGCGGCAGCGGCACCCGCGCCATGTTCACCGTGCGCCGCATCGTGGCCGGCGAAGGGGTGGAGCGCAAGTTCCCGTTGCACTCGCCGAAAATCGCCAAGGTTGAAGTGAAGCGCAGTGGCGTGGTGCGTCGCGCCAAGCTCTACTTCTTGCGCGACCGCGTCGGCAAGGCGGTTCGGCTCCGCGAAAAGCGCGACAACGCACCCCAGGCGTAAGTCGTTACTGGCACGCAGTGCAAGCCAGGGCATCCGGCGTGGTCGTCACGATCGTGAACGGCCCGCCGTGTCCGGTGGCAACCGAATTGACCTGCTCGCTTGTGATTCGCGCTTGTACAGGAGCCGCAAGCGATGCGTCTATTGCTTTGGCAGCGTCCGTTGAAGCGCGGCTGGCGCCGGTTCTGGTGGCTTTATCTGCGGCCGCGCACGCTAGGTGAGCGCGGCGAGCGAGCGGCGGTGCAATATCTGAAGCGCCGCGGCTATACGATCATTGCCTGCGGTAATCGCGGTCTCTTTGGCGAGCTCGATATCATCGCCGTCGATCGCCGCACGGTCGTCTTTGTGGAAGTCAAGACTCGCCGCTCGCACGAAACCGGCCATCCCGCGGACGCCGTGGACGACAAGAAGCAACGCCGCCTCACGCGTCTGGGCCTCGCCTATCTCAAACGCCATGGGCTGCTAGAACACTCCGCCCGCTTCGACATCATCGCCGTCACCTGGCCGGAGAATGCCAAGAAACCAGTCATCGAACACTTTGAAAACGCGTTCGAGCCGCAGGAGAAGTGGAATCTGTTTATGTAGTCGCCGGCAGTCTCCGAATTTCGTGTGGCTGCTTGTTCGCAAGGCGGATTCGCGCTTCGCCATGTCCCGCGGACGGCACACGGGAGTAGACCTGCGACGTTGCGCTACGGCGACTAATACTTAACCGCGTGCACCAGGTTCACGCTGCTCATGCCACCATCGTCGCTAATTTTCAGCGGTTGCTCGAACACCACGCTGCCAACTTTGCACAGTCCACTCTCATCCGTCTGGCAGTAGTAGAAGTTCAGCGAGACTTTCACCATTGTCTCGCCTGGCTTGAGCGAGAGCGTCACCGGGAACTTCGCGGCGGGGGTGTCTAGCGTCTGCTTGCCGAGCGCGGCGGGATCGATGAGTGCGGCGTCGCCGACTTCGTCCACATAATAAACAGCCGGCGCGAGCGGGTTGATCTTCCAGCCGCGCGGAAGTTGCAGATCTACGTTGAGTGTGACTTTACCGTCTGCTGGCTTCAGCGTTTGAGCTTTGCCGCTGACTACGACCGCCTGAGAAAAGTCGGGCCGTTTGTCGACAGGCTTAGCAGATGCGGTGGGATTCAATCCTTCGATGGTGAGCGTACTCACTTTGCCGCTGGCGAGGTCCAACACGCGAATTGCGTTATTGTTGGTATCGGCGATGTATAGTTTCCCCTGCGCGTAACTCAGCCCCGCCGGTTCATCGAACGCAGGTGGGTCGTCGCTCTTGCCGCTCTTGCTTTGCCCCGCGAGCGTTTTAACCGCGCCAGTCTCCGCACTGACCGCCTTGATCTTATTGTTGTACGTATCCGCGACATAGATCGTCCCGTCGTGATAGGTCACACCGAGCGGATGTTGCAGCTTGGCCGCTCTTTTCCTGCCATCCACGTCGCCAAAGTCGAACAGTCGTCCGCCGCGCAGTTCCGCCGTCCCAATGATCGTCCGCACTTTCTTGGCCGGATCGAATGGAACAGCGCGAATGGAACTTCCTTCACTATCAGCAACGAAGAGATATTGCCCATCGGACGCAAGCCCGCTGGGTTGTGCGAACGAGGAAAACCCGAGCGCGTAAGGTTCCCTGGGAAGCAACGGGCCATCGACAATGTCCTCGCGCCCGTTGCCTGCGAAGGGCCCGATTTCGCTCTCATCGAGGGGCATTTTCCAAATTTGGTGCGGCCCCGCCATGGCGATGTAGAGAGCGTTGTCGTGAACGTATAGTGCCCACGGGCTACTAACCGCAGTTTCTCGCGGTTTGCCAACCCACCGCTCCGGAAGTTCGCCGGTCAGCGCCGCCGCTTCCAGCCCTGGGAAGCCGGACTTCGCCTGTTCGCCGGTGCCGGCGATGGTGGTAACTTGCTTGGTCTTGAGATCCACTTTACGCAGCAGGTGATTTTCGGTATCCGCAACGTATAGCGTCTCGCCATGAAGCGCGCAACCTTGCGGATGATCGAACGTCGCTTCCGCGTAGCCGCCATCTTGCTTCCCGATCGCGCCGGCGCCGATCACTTCGAGCAACTTGCCTTCCGGCGATGTGATTACGATGCGATTATGGTTGCTATCGGAAATAAACAAGCGCTGGCCGGCTTCATCGGCCAAAACCTTGCCGGGAAAACGGAGCGGCGTCTTGGCTGCTCGATCCGCCAATAATTCAAAGCGAAGGGGGGTGCGATCAAGCGCCCCGATCTTCTCGTAGTACGGCAAGGCGGCATCGATGATCTCGACATATTCCTCCGCCTTGAACTCGCCGGGTCGAAAGCGGACGAGATTTCCTTGCGGGTCGATGAGCAAAGTTGTAGGCCAACTGGTGACGCCAATTTCCGTCCAGAGTCGATGCTCCGGATCGTTCACCACGGGATGCTTGATCTCGTATCGCAAGATGGCGGCGGCAATGTTTTGCGCGTCTTTCTCGCCGTCGAATTTCGCGGAATGCACGCCGATTACCACGAGCTCGTTGGGATATCTTTCTTCCAGCTTTTTCAGCTCCGGCAGAATATGCATGCAATTGATGCAGCAGTACGTCCAAAAATCGAGAATGACGAATTTGCCTTTTAAGTCCTTGAGCTTGAGAGGCCCACTGGTGTTCAACCACTCGGCATCTTTGGGGAAAATGTCCCGGCCAAAGATCTCAAGCAGCGGAGCGCGACGAGCGAACGGGTGTTCCGGTTGGTTCGGCTGCGCGACATACGTTTCCGCTTCCATTTCCAATTCCGGTTCCGGATCCTTGTTTTGATTCGTAGGATCGTTCTCGGCTGGGGGCGCCGGCTTATCCGCAACGGGGCGAACGTCAGACGACGCCTGCTTGTCGTCGCCGACTGTTTTAGCCGGGTCTGCTGCGGAATTTTTCTCGCCCTCATTCGGGGAGGATGCCGAAGTATCTTCCGCCGGCTGGTATTTGGGCTGAACAGTATTGGCCACAGTGCTCAGATTTTCGCCGCAGCCGGGGAACATTGTCGTGAAGATCATCCCGCCAACAAAGGACAGCAGGACAAGCGCAAGAGCGCGGCGGGATCGCATTCGAAACTCCTTGCAGGCGGATGGCGGTAGTTCATCGTTGATCGTTTATCGTAGCCGATGACTGTAACCGCGGGTATCTGTCCAAACAGCAGCGGCGACCGCTGCAACTCTCTCTATCTTGTTACTCTTCTGTGTCTTATGTCTTGTGAAAGGTTTCACAGACATCCGGCGGTTGCCGCAAATAGGAACGTTTGCCTAAACTACTGAAAGCCGAGAAGTGTCCTTCGATTGATGCGCTAGTAGCCTTTCTTGGGGATGGCTCACCAAGGTCGAAAGTTTCGTTCGCTTCCCTAGTCGTCCAAGAACCCGCCTCCTGAGGGAGTTCTTGTTTTCTTGAATGTATTATAGCTAGCACTGACAAAGTGGCCATTAGTTATTTCTCACCGCCAAGTTGCGTCGAGATGGAATTTCCGCTGTCCGTTTTGGACACAGCCGCCGAAATAACGATATAACCCGTTTTGTACCGCTCGCAGGAAATGGTGGAATCCGATTTGACGAACCGCAAAGTGCGATGTAGGTTTTCGCGGCATCCCGCCTTACGTCGCTCCCGGTCCGTTGCACCGCCCACCTTTGCGACGTGTATCCCGTAAACCGTTGTCCCGCATGGAACCGTCAGGGGCGGACGGCAGGTTTCAGGAGGATTCTTCGGTGAATCGCAGCCTCATTGCCGCACTGCTGTTGATTGTATTCTGCACCCCTGCTGTGCCAGCACAGGAGTGGGCGAAGAAGATGTTCAAGAGTTACAGCCACGACTTTGGCACCGTCGCTCGGGGGTCGAAGACGGTCTACGAGTTTGAACTTGAGAATATTTACGAGGAAGATGTGCACATTGCTGGCGTACGCGCGAGTTGTGGTTGCACCTTGCCGTCGATCAAGAACGACACGCTGAAAACCTGGGAGAAGGGGGCGATTATTGCGGAGTTCAATACCCGCTCGTTCCTGGGCCAGCGCAGCGCGACCATTACCGTAACTATTGACAAGCCGTTCTTCGCCGAGGTCCAACTCAACGTCAAAGGCTACATTCGGAGCGATGTGGTCTTTAGTCCCGGGACGATTAATTTTGGCGAAGTCGATTTCGGCAGCCCCACCGAACAGAAGGTCGATCTGACCTATGCCGGCCGCGATTCGTGGAAGATTTTGGATGTTCGCAGCGCGAATCCTAATCTGGAAGTGGAACTGAACGAAAAAGCGCGTGGCAACGGCCGCGTGCAATACGAAATGCTGGTGCGGCTCAAAGGCGACGCAGCGCAAGGGTATCTTGAAGATCAACTGACGATCGTCACCGACGATGCGCGCCTGAAGAACGTCACACTACCGGTCGAAGGACGAATCGTTTCGCCGTTGACGGTTTCCCCTGGTTCCTTATTCCTGGGCGTGCTCAAGCCGGGCGAAAAGGTGACGAAGCAGTTGGTGGTCAAAGGCAAGCAGCCGTTCAAAGTGCTGGCTGTGAAGTGCGCAGACAACTGCTTTGAATTCAAGACCACAACCGAATCCAAGACGTTGCACCTGATTCCGGTCACGTTCACCGCTGGCGACGCGCCAGGCAAGCTGGTGCAAACGATTCAGATCGAGACGGATCTCGCCAAAGGCCTGTCGGCCAGTTGCACCGCCACTGCGACCATCAAGGAAGCCATCGCCAACCAGGCGAGCGACGGGGCCACGGCGGCGGTCATTCGCAATTAGTTGGCCTCTGTGGCCGTTGGTATTGAAAATTGAACAGAGCCCGCCGCGAACCGTTTTCGTGGCGGCTCGGCTCGTTTTCTGGATCCAGCGCGAAACAGCGCCCCGCGCCCAGTGTCTATTTCTTCACGATGTTTTCCCGTGCCTTGAGCACCGGATCGCTCGTCAATGGTAAGTCGATTGCTTGTCCAGTCTCGGCGGACTTATAGATTGCGAGGATGATTTCGACGGAGCGGCGCCCTTCGCGGCCATCGACTTGCGGCTTGGTCTTATTGGCGATGGCGTTCATCGCATCTTGAAATTGCTGGGTGTGCCCGTGGTGGCCAATCGCCGACGGATCGGCTGCGCCGCCGCCGGTTTTGGTGCGGCCTGCCATGTCCGCGAGCAATTTTGCATCGGCTTCGGTCTTATCGGCGAATTCCCAAAACGTAATGTCTTCTTCGATCATCGTGGCGGAGCCACAATTGCCGCAGATTTCGATCCGTTTGAGATGTCCTGGAAACGCCGCCGTTGAGGCTTCGATCGTCCCCAGAGCGCCGCTGGCGAATTCGAGCGCTGCTACGGCGTCATCCTCCACCTCGATCCGCTCATGGGCGAGCGTGGCGGTCATCGCGGAGATGCGTTTGACCGGTCCCATGAAATACGTGAGCAAGTCGACGCTATGAATCGCCTGATTCATCAGTGCGCCGCCGCCATCGAGTTTCCAGGTTCCCCGCCATTTGCCGCCGTCGTAATACTCTTGTGTACGAAACCATTTTACATACGCGCTGCCAAGCGCGAGCTTGCCGAACCGACCGCTGTCGATCGCCTGCTTGATAAGCACCGCAGGCGCATGAAAACGCGCCGGGAAGATGGTCGCGAGCGTGACGCCGGCCTGCTCGCAGGCATGAATAATCTGATCGCAGCGGTCGAGCGTGATCTCGAGCGGCTTCTCGACGATCACATGCTTGCCGGCCTTGGCCGCGGCGACGGCCGGTTCCATGTGCAAGCCGCTGGGGGTGCAGATGGTAACGATGTCGATCGCGGGATCGGCGAGGAATTTTTCCAAATCGTGATAAGCGGTGCAGCCTTGGCCGGCGGCGAACTTATCAGCAGACGCCGGCACCGCGTCCACGCACGCAACCAGCTTGGCGCCCGGAATATCCGCGATCGCCTTCGCGTGAAAATTCGCAATCATCCCGCAGCCAATCACTCCAAATCCGGTAGCCATGGTCTCTCCCCGTCGAATAGGTGTCTCATGCGAATCTCGCATTATAGAGACCTTTTGACAGGCGCGAATAACCGGTGGCGCAACTTCGTGCACCTTGGCAGGCCTCTCGCTCCGCGACCTAAAGCCGGATGCGGAGCGGGAGGACCACACAGCGCTACGCTTCTTCTAAGATGGGATACACACCGTTTTCGTCATGTGTTTCCGTGCCCACGAGCGGTGGATTGAAAATGCAGATCATGCGCATCTCACTCTCTGCCCGCAGCACATGGCGATCATGTTCGTCGAGCGCGTACACCGTGCCTGCTTCGATCACAAACTCCTCCCCGGTGGCCACGATCGTGACGGTTCCTTTCCCCTGGATGCAATACACGGCTTCCAGATGGTTCTGGTAGTGTATCTCGGTCGCAGTGCCGGCGTAAATAATCGTGTCGTGCAGGGAGAAACCCATCCGGTCGCCGCGCAGCAGCAAGCGGCGACTGGTCCAGTTCGCGGCGGAGGTCTCGCGTTCCGTCCCGACAATTTCGCTGAGTTTTCGAACGAGCATTTTGCAAATTACTCCTTATCACCTAGGGCGACGGCGGCGGAACCCAACACCGAGCGCGTGCAATCCTGGAGAATCTCCAGGCCTGCTTCGAGCGCGTCGTCGTCGATCGTCAGCGGCGGCAAGATCTTCAGGACGACATCGTCTGGGCCGGCCGTTTCCAGAATGAGTCCTTGCGCGAACGCGCGACGCGAAATCTCTGCCGCCGCAGTGGGATCACTAAACTCGATTCCCTGAATCATACCGCGTCCGCGAACGGCGCCGCCGAATTCCTCGGCGAGCTCACGCAACGCGGCGGCAATCAACTTCCCCTTACGATCCACCTGCTGTGTGAGCGCGTCGGTTGTCCAGAAGTGATGTAGCGCCGCCGCAGCGGTCACGAACGCGAGGTTATGCCCGCGAAACGTACCGTTGTGCTTGCCTGGCTCCCAAACATCGAGTTCGGGACGCAAGAGCGTTACTGCCAAAGGCAAGCCATAACCGGAGAACGATTTCGAAAGGCAGACAATGTCCGGCTTCAGATCGGCGGCTTCGAAGCTGAAGAAGGGGCCCGTGCGCCCGCAGCCGACTTGAATATCGTCGACAATGAGTAACACGTTCAGCGTGCGGAGCAACTCTTGCAAGCGTCGCAGCCAAGGGCGCGAGGCGACATTGATGCCCCCTTCGGCCTGAACGGTTTCGAGCACGACAGCGGCCGGCAAGTCGACGCCGCTGCTGGAGTCGCGCAGGTTTTGCTCCAGCACATCGATCGTGTCGACGTCCTGCCCGAGATAACCGTGGAACGGCATCCGCGTGACATCCGTGAGCGCGACTCCTGCGCCGGAGCGTTTGCCGCCGTTACCGGTCAGCGCGAGCGAGCCGAGCGTCATGCCGTGAAAGGCGTTGGTGAACGCGACGACATTGGAACGCCCCGTGACGCCGCGGGCAATTTTGAGCGCCGCCTCGACAGCGTTGGTGCCGGTCGGACCGGGGAACATCACTTTGTAATCGAGATTCCGCGGCGTCAGAATCACGTCCTCGATGGACTCGAGCAAATGACGTTTGGCGTCGGTCGCCTTGTCGAGCGAATGCGTGATGTTGTCGTCGGCGATGTACTCGAGCAGTTTCGCCTTGAGCACCGGATGATTATGCCCGTAGTTGAGCGCGCCCGCGCCCGCAAAGAAATCGATATATTCGGCGCCGTCTTGAGCAACGAGCGTGTGCCCTTGAGCGGTGGTAAATACGGTGGGAAACATGCGGCAATAACTCCGCACTGCGGATTCTCGACGTTCAAACGTTTCCATACTGCCTCACAAGATCAGGATTGCGTCTGGAAAGGACCAATCCGAAAGAGTTCCTCCGCTTCGTGCGAAGATTCTGTTGAGAAATGACATGCCTCGTAACCCGCGCTGATGTTCAGTTCCGCCTGAACATCGCGCGCCAAGGCGGCAAACAGTCGCCGCGAAGCGACATTGGAAGGGGTGACTGTCGCTTCCAGGAAATTCGTATCTTTACAGGCGGGAAGTTGCAGGAGTTGATGCAGGAGTCGTTTGGCCAGGCCTTGCTTCCGCCACGCGGCGCTGACGCCGACCTGCCACACGAATACGGTGTCTGACTTATGCGGCGGTGAGTAGGCCGCGACAAAAGCAATCAGCCGATTCTGCGCATCACAAGCGACGACACTAGTCCTGGCAAAATGGTCGCAAATCAACAAATATGCGTACTGCGAATTGACATCCAGGGCGCCAGATTCGCGCACCAGGCACCAGATCGAGGCCGCATCGGCGACCTCTGGCTGACGAAAACGAACGGCGGTTTCGGTAGCCGTGTCCCGCAATGTATCCCCCGGTTGTACCGCCACGCTTCCTTAGCTGCCAGGTTCTCGTGCCAGGAACGAAAATAGCTTTCGATTCCCATGACCTGACTGATGCGAGTAATAACTTAAATTCGTCGTCTTGACGCCAATCGCCGCCTAGGGAGTGATCTTACTCCGTCGTTGGCTCGTGACTGCTGTTCGGGGTGATACAGACACCCTTGCGAACAACGCGAAGGTCAACTTATAACATTT
>CAUJKE010000305.1 GCA_963205385.1 Planctomycetota bacterium
CGCCACGCGGCTTCGGTCCGCCTGCCGCTCAGCGCGATGGCGACCGCGACCAAGATCGGCGGGAAGGTGCTCGCGGCGAAAGCGCCCGCCGACCGATGGGTCCGCCGGCGTTCGGTCGTGGGCCAGGAGGATTTGGACCGCCACGCGGCTTCGGTCCGCCTGCCGCTCAGCGCGATGGCGACCGCGACCAAGATCGGCGGGAAGGTGCTCGCGGCGATGACAAAGCGCGCGGTGACAAAGCTCGCGATAGCAATGCCCGCCGGCCGATGGATTCGGCGGCATTCGGTCGCTGGTTTCATGGTTTTGGTCCGCCGCTGGATGGCGCGCCCCGTACAGCGGATGCCCCTCGTGGCGATCGTCCGCTGGGCCCGCCAGGCCGTGGCCCCGGCTTTGGACCGCCGGGATCGGGCCGTGGTCCACAGGCGGCGCCCCCTCGCCGTCCCAGTGGCGACCGTGACAACGATGCTCCGCGACGCGCTGCTGACAAAAGCCCGAGTGATCGCTGACCATCGCTGGTGACCACGGAACGCACCTTTTCACGCTTTCAGCGCTCGATAGCTCCTCGCCAGAGAAACATCGAGCGCTGGGGCGTGTTTATAGGTCAGACGACTCGATTCGACCAGGCGCGTCGCACCTGCGGGAACAAGGAAGCGACCCGATGGCCGTCACCAACGCTGATGAGGATGAGGCGCATGAAACGGTATCTGTGGTTTGTAACCGCCAGCATCGGTCTGCTGTTTGGCGGAGCTGTCCACTTGAATCCAGCACGCATGGCAGCGGAAGAATTGCCGGAGCAGGCAACTAGCGAGCCAGCGGACGGCCACGAAACAGGCGTCAAGCAGTCTCCAGATCGGTCGTCAGGCTCGTCGTCTTCGCTTGCCACCTGGTCAAATGATCGTCCCTGGCCGAACCGGCCTGAGACACATCGCGGGCCAGGGCCGCAAATGCCGCCGAATTTTCCAAGCGGTGGCTTACGAGGCAATGGATCCCAGCGTTGGCCGCGGTCGTGGCCCAACGTTCCGACCGAGATGACAGCGGACAGTGGGTTTTTTTTTGCCGATGGCAAATACGTTTTGCCGCCCTACGTGATTAAGCAGACCGCGGACGGTATTTCAATCAACGGCCGCGCCATTGAGTTGGCGAATTCACACGGAGAACAACGTCGGCGTCCGTTTGGCGAAGGCGTTGGTGAAGTTGAAGCCGTTGCCGCTCAACTCAATAGCGGGGCTTCCATCGTCAGTTGGAACGATTCGCCCTGCGTGACGCTGCTAGGCACGCGGTCGACGCAACTCCTCAAGACGCTCAGCGGCGACCAGGGCAAGCAGCAAATCAAGGCGATCATTAGTAGCTTGCCGAGCGACGTTGACCGCACCACCTGGCAAGCCTGGCTCCAGGCATTTGAACCTTCTTCAGACTTCCTGACGAGAGCGAGCGCCACCATAGCAGAAGTTGAACGTTTGGAATCTGACGGCCGTGCAGCGGTCAATTCCGTGCAGCGTTTGCGCGATTGGGCATATCCCCTGACAGTGCTCGGCATGGTGCTGGCTGTGTTCTCGCTGGGGCACTTGCTCCAATGTCCGCCACGCGGCTTAGACGAACTCAAGCCGAGTCGGCGGCGCGCTGCGCTTTGCCGGGCCACAGTAGTTTCGCTCCTGTTGATTGCAGCGCTCTCTGGCCTGGATTTGGTCTGGACGCTGCTGGCTTCGCATGCTGGGCAGATGGCCGAGCTCAATCCGATCGGCACGCAATTGCTCGGCAACCCGTTGCACCTGTCGCTGTTCAAGATCACGGCGACGGTGGCCAGTTGCAGTCTATTGATGTTCTTGCGGCGTCATCCCCGCGCCCAATTGGCGACCTGGTGGATGTGCCTGATCTGCACAGTGCTCACGTTCCGCTGGCTGGTGCTCCATTCGATGTTCATTACCTGAGTACGGTTCCCGTCGATCGGATCAACAACATTGTTCAACAACGCATGTGGGCGGTGTCGCTGGCGTGCCGCGTCGGCTCCCTCAGTCGCACGTGAATTACGCAGGGCGACGCCGCCCCTTGTTGTTCCACTTACTCCGGGCCATCACGCGCGGCGACTCACTTCCAGGATTCAAACGTTCGTCGCCCCATGCGCATGTCCGAACGGTTGCCCACAAACCAATCCCAGCCTGCGCCGCCATAGAGCAAGTCGCGGGCGTCATCCTCATCAGAAGAGAGCAAGTCGTCCAGCGCACTGACGCGGTCGGCATAGCTGCCGCGGCTGATCCAGATTTCGCGGGCGGCGGCCAGATCCGCGAGCGTGGCGCCGCCGATGAGGACATCGCTGCCGCTGTTGCCTAGCAATATATCGCGTCCCCGACCGCCGACGAGAATGTCGTCGCCGGAACCGCCGATGAGGAGATCGTTCCCGTCGCCGCCGATCAGGATGTCATGGCCGCCGCCGCCGTTGAGCGTCAGCCTCGCGTCGAGCGCTCCAACCACCGCCGCGTAGTCATCGCCATACCCGGCTTGAATTGAAACATTCTCGATGTTGCCGTAGAAAATCGACAGTTGATTGATGCGCACCTCCGCACGGGAAACGGCGATCTCATCATCTCCCGACGTGGCCGTGACGAAGAGATAGTCCTTGCGATCGCCACCATGCACCTCGATGCTGCCTGCGAAAGACGCCGCGACGCTGCCATCAATCCGGATGACATCGTTCTTGGAAGTGCCGTAGATCACGACCGCGTCCGTGTGGTCGAGCATTTGCGCAGCGACGACGCGACCGCGGCTCGCCTCGATAATCTGCAGCATGTTGCCACGGACGCGCACCCACAAATTCGCCGCGCGGCCCCCTTCCTCCGCGCGATAGGTTAGCACGCGCTCGGTGCGAAAGACTTCTTCCGGCACGCTGGTGAGGCTCGTATTGCGCTCGATGATGTCCGCCAACCGCGTATTCTGAATGTCCGCCAAGGCCTTTCCGCGGAACACATTCTGATAGTAAAAACGGTCGCCATCGCGCAGGCGGGTGAACTGATCCACGAGCACCGTGTGCATCAATTCGCCGACGCTGCCGCCGGGAATGTGATCTTCAGAAATAGCGCCGGCGAAGACATCAATGTTGTTGATCGCGTCGTAGCCGTTGAGGCCGTTGTGCGCCGCGTCGTAAGCCGCTTCGAGCGCCGCGACAAGTTGCGGATCGCTGGAAATCTCACTGAACGCTGCGCGCGGCGCGAGCCCGAAATCGACCCGCGCCTGGTTGTAGTCGGGTAAGCCGTGATCGCGGCCACGCTGCAGATTGGTCGCGCCCAAATCGGTTCCAGCCGGTGGATCGAAGAGCATATTCCGAACGCTATCGACGATGAAATTGTCTATTTCCTGAATTTGCTGGGTCGAGAGGCCCATGAGATACGGCTCGATGCCCAGTGCTGGAATGAGCTGGGGGTTGAAAAACGCTTCGCCGAGGCTGAGCTCGCCATGCTCGATCGTCGTCCCTAGCACCTCTCGGTCGCTCACCGGCGTGCCGTCGTTGTTGATCGCCAGCAATTCGTTGGGAAGCATCGTGTGCCCGATGCGGTAGAGCGACGCTGAAAAGATGTTCGCGATGCTGGGATTCACGTCGGCGCGATAGCCGCGGTAGCTGGCTAGTTGATCCGGCCCAAACAACGCCGGCAGAAATTCGTTGTAGGTGATCGACTGGACTTCCGCCCCGACCAGGGCGCGAGCTGTTTGATAGAGATACTCATCGATTTCTGGGTCGGCCAGGTCATTCGCATCCAGATGCAGCTTTTCGGCCAACAGGCGAGCCTGAAGGTTGTGTTCGCGCATAAACAGCGTATGCAAGGAGGTCAAGCCTGGCTGCTCGTTGGCCCGCACGTCGCCGGCGACAAACAATTCGTCCGGCGCGAGCGGCACTCCTAGCCCGGTGGTCGGCGGCGCGGCGTTTTCCAGCCCGAGCGTGTTGTAGGGAAGAAACTCGCCGCTGCCGTCGCTGAGATTCTCCACGCCGTTGCTAGTCAATAAAAACCCGCCGTAATGCGCCCGCAACGCGGCGGCCTTCACGGCGTCCGAGCCGTAAACATTCGACGCATCGATGTACGAGGTGATTTGATTGATTTGCTGAGCGACATTTTCATCGTCCATCGCGTAGCGCGAGCGCAGCATGGGAATCATCGTTCCCATCGGCATTTCGTCATCGGGGTCGGTCACGAACATCGGGATGAATTCACCCGGCATCGCCGCGCCGCCGACGGGCGCGAAGTCTTCGGTCAAATCCATGTCGTGATCGATGAACTGCCCCCACTGGAAGACAAAACTCGTGAGGCCGCGATCATTCAGAATCGACTCATCCTGGTCGAACAACAAATTGCTAACCGTCCGCGGATTGATGTTGTTTCCCTGAGCATCGGCGCGCACGGCCATCCCTGCGAATGCGCCGTTCGCCTCGGGGCCATATGCTACCGTCGTTAAGCGCAAAAGCGACGTGTTGCTCGCCCCCCATAGCTCGTGGGTCAAATTGTTCCCCGAACCATCCGGCGCGCGATACTCCAAGTCGCCAGCGAATAACAGGCGGCTCTCCAGTTGTTCGCAGGCACGAAGTTTTTGCCTGCCGGCGCGCAAACGCCTGCGTCGTGACGCATTCATAATCTACTCCGCCGTCAGCTTGCCTCGTTTTGCAGTGCGTCGCGCACCGCGGGGAGCACAATAAGAATCCGTGCCCGCGCGTTCCAAGAGCGCGCGAAGGGCAATTCTCTTCGCCCTCGCCCCCGCCCCACTATTCAAATTCGCGTTGCAAATGCGGTCAAGCAGTTTTCACGTAGAGCTGGAAAAATGCTGAAAATCGCACATAGCGGCGGCACGTGCGCTGCGTTTTGGTTCACGCGTGCCGCCGCGGTGCGATTCCTGCTCGGGATGACCGGCTGGGGCCTACTTCAATTCCTTGATCCGCAGATTGCGGAACCAGACGTCGTGGCCGTGGCCGCAGAAGCAGATATATCCGGCGGCCCGCTTGAGACCGGGGTGATCGTGGCCGTCAGCCGTCTTAGGAGTGCTGGCTTTTTCGATATCGGCATCGACGATCGTCTCACCGTTGAGAATGACTTGGATGTGGTTCCCCTTGGCGATCACTTCTTGCTTATTCCACTCGCCGACCGGCTTCTGGTGACCACGCTTGGCCGGCACAACGCCGTAGATGGAACCGTGGTATTGATAGGGCCGGAGATTCTTGTACTGGTCGGCGTCATCATCGAGAACTTGCAACTCCATACCAACATAGGCCGGATCGCCGCCGATTGGAGTGCGGATGCCGAGACCGTTGTTGGCCCCCTTGGTGAGTTTGAATTCAAACTTTAGGTGGAAGTCGCCGTACTCTTTATCCGTATAAAGGAGGCCGCCCCCCTTGGCCAGGCACTGTATCGCGCCGTCATCGACGATATAGCCTTTGGTGGAACCTTGCCAACCGTCGAGCGTTTTGCCGTCAAAAATGGAGGTGAAGCCTTCTTCTGTCTTATCTTCCGCGAAAGCGAAAGTGGCGAGGGCGCCAATGGCAAGGAGGGAAACGAACAAGGTGGGGAGTCGCATGGTGGGAAAGTCCTCAAGGAAAGTGGTTGTGTGTAAGTACCGACCGGTCATCAATAGCCCTGTGTCATGCCCACGCTGACCATTCGCGGCGCGACGCGCGTAAGTTCGTGGCCCTCCTTATCGTAAACGATGGCGATGAGCGTGTGAGCGCCCGGAACAGCGACGTCGCTAGGCCACTGGGCTTCGGCGATGGCGAAATCACTGCCTGGCAGGGAAACGGTTTTGCTTGCCGGGTATTCGCCGAGCGTTTTCCCTTCCAAGTCGCTCACGCGGAAGACGATCTTGCCGATCGCATTTTGCTGCCCCGGCGGCAAGCAAATCTTACCGGTGACGAGCGCCTTGGTGTCTTGCGTCCAAGCGGTATCGCAACGGACCGGCATCATCACCGGGCCGCATTGTTTCCAGTCGCTGGGCTCGAGTTTCTCGACCAACTGCACCACGCCCAGTGACGCCGGCTGTTGCACGCTGAGCGGGCTGCCATAGGCAAACGTTCGGTCGACGCGTGGTCCGCCATCGCTGTAGCAGAGTTCGGAGTCGAGCGCAATTACTTCGCCCACCGCCGGCTTGAAGTTGGGGAAGTTCGCCCACAGAAGCTTGAACTCGACTTCGCTCCCATGTTCCGTATCCCGCGCCGCGACTTCGACCCCATCGCCTGCGATGGCCTTGAGCATATCGGGGCGCAAACACCAGCGGGGTTGTAACTTCAGCCCCTTGTAGCCGGTCCAATACATGTGCACCGCTCCAGGGCCCCACGACTTCGCCCGGAAGTCGTCGCCTCGGCGGGTATCGAAATACCACTCCACGCCATCCCCTTCCCACAGGCGATCATCCGCCGCGTTGTTGGCGCGGGCCGCATCGAGCGTTCGCAGACCACAGTAAAACGCTTCGTCGTCCCACATATAAAAGAATTGCGCCGCCCGGTTCTGTGCATTCGCATGAAAATAATTCACCGGGGTGCAAAACGCCCCCGCGAACTCATCTAAATTCCCATCGATTTTCATCGTTTGCGGCGCGCGAGTAATGAGGCCGCGCACGCCCGGCTTGAGATCCGCTTGCGCAGCGACCGCCAATAGCAATAGTCCCACGAGTGGCAGAAGGAAATGTTTCATGGATGGCTTGGCAAGGGATGAAAGTGGCGGTGCGCAAGGTTGGTGGGCGGCCATGATTATGACCGGTGGCAAGGTGCGCGTCAAAATGCCCCATGATTCGTCGGCCAAGCGGCGCAGGCCGGATGCCTCCCTTGATTGGTGGGGCCGGCAGTGGGAATGCGCTCGCACAATGCCTGCTGACATCGTCAGGATTTTTCGAGCGGATTTCCGCGAAATACTGGCATGCGGCTGACGGGAACGTTAACATCGTACGTAATCGCGGGGCCTGGGGCCACGAGGAACTCTCTTCTACCGGAACAATTGAGGTGTGTGATGAGCCGATGTCTGTGCTGCGCTATCGCGCTATTGGTGAGCTTGATGGGTGCGTCTATCGCGGATGCCGAACCGATTGTGAACGATCGCTCCGGCGCTGTGGAGATTAAAGTCGGGGACGTGCCCGAACTACAATCGATCTTTGCCGGACTGTTCGGCGCGGGGATGGCTCCCGATGTCATGGCGAACCAAACGAACTTTGCGAGTTTCGCACCGACCAGTCGGACCACCTTCACCTTCCTCGGCGCGGTGGCCGGTTACAAGCGCTCGAACGTGTTAGGCATCTACGAGGCGAACAACCCCAGCCTTGCGACCCGAACGATCTTCGATCGAGTCGATATCTCCGGCAAACCCAATCATGCGTTCGGGGATCTCGTCGTGGGTGCTTTTTCGCCCAGTGCGCTCGCGCATCAATTTGGACTGTTCATCGACGTTTACCAGGACGACGGCGATCCGAGCGATCGCGACTATACGGTTTATACCGACGACAAGCGTAACCCCGGCCAGTTGCCGCAAGCACTCGTGTTTTTTGGAAACGGCCAGAATTTTAGCAATTCTAATTTGGGACTCGATGGCAACTTCGGCGTGGACGATATCATCATCGCCTTTGAGGACTTGAATCGCTTCAAGGGACATTCCGATGACGACTTCAACGACTTGATAGTGTTGATCGAGCACGTGCAACTTGGCCAACCGGTTCCACCGCCGGCCTTCGAGATCAGCCTGCCGGAGCCGGCAAGCCTCGGCGTGTGGGCGTTAGTGGCAGGCGTCGGCGGGTTTTTCGGCTGGCGGCGCAGGCGACAAGCGTTCGCGGTCGCGCGCGACTAAGCAGGGCCCGCACACGACAATCGGACGCCGCGCTAGGTAGCGGCGTCCTCTGCCGTTTGCTGAAATCGATCACCTACCCGCCACCGCGGTCTCTGAATCGGCGATCGCGCGATATCCACTTGCCCTACTCCAAATTCCCGGCGGTGGCTAAAATCGTCCCTTCGTCTGGTCGAAACGGCACAGCACAAAGGCGGCGATTGGGTTTCGCCTGAACATTCGCATGGAAATTCGTCGTGTCCGCGTGTTGCGCGGTCCTAATATTTGGGCCCGGTTTCCAGTGATCGAGGCGCTCGTCGACCTGCAGGAGCTAAAGGATACGCCGTCCAGCGCCATCCCCGGCTTCAATGAGCGAATCATGCAGTGGCTGCCGACAATGATCGAGCACCGCTGCGGCGTGGGGGTGCGGGGCGGCTTCTTTCAGCGACTCCGTAGCGGCACCTGGATGGGGCACATTATGGAGCACGTGGTGCTCGAGGTGCAGTCGCTCGTTTACAAGGATGCTGGCTACGGCAAGGCGCGCGAAACTTCGGAAGAAGGCGTTTATCGCGTCGCGTTTCGCTTTCGCGATGAGGAGCTTGGCCTCGCCTGTCTGGACACGGCGTTCGCGCTCTGCCTGGCGGCAACGTATGACGAACCGTTTGAGATCGACGCCGAAATCGCCAAGCTCAAGGCGTACGCGCGCGAAGTTTGCCTGCCGGAGGTGAGCTACCAGGTTCTCCTGGCTGCTCGCGAGCGCGATATTCCCACACTACGATTAAACCGGCCAGGCGTGCTACAACTGGGTTACGGCCACAAGCAGCGCAAGCTATTTGGCCTCACGAGCGACCGCACACCCATCCTTGCCGCGCAGACCGCGGCCGATAAGGATCTGGTCGCCGCGCTCCTGAAGTCGATCCAAGTCAGTGCGAGCGGCGAGGCGGTGGGAGCGCTGCATCGGCTCATCTTGATTGGCGGCCAGGTCGCCGCCGCGGTGCGCGTCGAGGGGGATGTATTCCAAGAAGTGACTTCGCAAGTGCCCGACGATACGCGCGCGCAAGCCGCTAGCGCGGCCCAGATCGTGGGCCTCGACATTGCCGGCATCGATATTCGAGCTCACGATATTTCGCAATCGCTTGCTGCACAACAAGGCGCGATCGTCGACGTGTATTGCCAGGTGGATTTGGATCAGTATCTGGGATCCCCGCAGCTTATCGAGCGCGTGGCGCAGGCGATTGTGAATGATTTGTTTCCCGCCGCGGAGAACGGCCGAATTCCGATTGCGTGCGTGACAGGCGTCAACGGCAAGACCACGACGACGCGACTCTTGGCGCAACTCGTGGCCGGCGCCGGCTACAAGACCGGCATGACCTGCACTGATGGCGTGTTTATCGGCGGCGAGCGCATCGAAGCCGGCGATTGCAGCGGACCCAAAAGCGCGAAGAACATTCTCCGCCATCCAGGGATCGAAGCGGCCGTGTTTGAAGTCGCCCGCGGCGGCATTTTGCGCGAAGGGCTCGGCTTTGATCAGGCGGACGTCTCCGTCGTCACCAACATCGGTGAAGGGGATCATCTAGGCATGCAGTACATCAACACGCCTGCGGAGTTGGCGTATGTGAAAAGCACCGTCGTGGATGTTGTGAAGCCGGAGGTTGGCACGGCCGTACTCAACGCGGCCGATCCGCTCACCGCGGCGATGCAGCAGCAATGCCGCGGCAAAGTCACCTATTTCGCCCTCGATCCAGAGCATCCCGTCCTCGCCGCCCATCGCGCCAGCGGCGGAAGCACCGCAATTGCGCGCGACGGCCAACTGATCATGGCCAGCGGCGACGAAGAAACGGTCATCATGCCGCTCGCGGAGATTCCGCTGACACGCGGCGGGCAGATTGGCTTTCAGATCGAGAATGTCCTCGCCGCGACCGCCGCCGCTTGGGCGCTCCATATTTCGCGCGACGTGTTGCGCCGCGAACTGTCGCGCTTCGAGAGCGACATGGCCAGCACGCCGGGACGGTTCAACGTCATCGAGCGCGACGGATCGGTGATTATCTTCGACTACGGTCATAACCCGTCGGCGATTGTCTCGCTCATCGAATCCTTGGAGCGTTTTCCACAAACCTATCGTACCGTGGTCTACGGCGCCGACGGCGATCGGCGCGACGATCAAATCACCCGTCAGACGCAACTCTTGGGCGCCGCGTTCGATCGCGTGATCCTTTACGAAGAACCGTCTCGGCTACGCGGGCGCGCGGCAGGGGATTGCTATCGACTTCTCGAAGCCGGCTTAGCCGACGCCCCGCGGACCAAAGAAGTACAACGCATCGATGGCGAATCACTCGCCATTGAAACGGCGATCAAGAGCTTGCAGTCAGGCGAACTGTTGCTCGTGCAGATCGACGCCGTGGATGCCGACCTGGCATTGATCGAAGGCTTGTTGAAACCCCCAGTAGTCGCCAGCAGTGCTCGCAAGTGAGTCTCAGTGGAATGGAGGCTGAATTCGTTTACGCGGAACCTAGCTTTCCTTCGTCCATTTTACGCTGGAGGCGTTTCTCGATGGCCCGATAGCGTGTTTCCAAATCGGCGCGATCGCTTTCGGCCGCGAAATTCGCCCGGCCTGTTTCATGGACGATTCGGGCATGGTTCGCCAAGGCTTGCAGGTCTGCCGCCCGAGTTGCTTGTGTAATGACGGGGTCGAGCGACTCCAAGATGCGGATCATCACCGCCGGCGAATCGCCGCCGTATTGCCGAATCTGATTGAAGGCGGCGTCCAATAGGTCATCCAGCGTGAGCGACTCCGTCACCAAGCGCAGCTTCCCATCCTCATCGAAATGATAAGGGGCCGGGAAAGAGCGATGGGTGATTTGGCCCAACGCTTCACTCAGCAGGTCGATGCAATGTATGGCGGTAAACGGATCGTTGATGCCAGGCGACAGCGCGCGCACCGCCACTTCCACCAACTGATCGAGGCTGAACTCCAAATCCTGCAAGGTGGATCGCAGACGTCCGATGGAAATTGCCTGGCGCGCCTTGGCCTTTAAGGCGTCATTCAAACGATAAGGCGGCAAGACCTGCACAAAACATTCGCCGGTGATCAGAAAATTGCCAGGGCGGCAGATCACACGCAGCGTGACGTCGTGCGTCTTCGCCACCGAGCGGAGCAACTTCAGGTCGAGGGCGACGACATATCCCGGGCGCTCGCTTGTGATTTCCGCCGGATGATCTCTAAACGCAGTCAGCAGTTCTTCGTCGGGCTGACGTGTTTCGACATCGCGGTCGCGCGGCAAAAATGCATCGATGGCTTGAGCCAGTTCGCGGCTCACGCCGTTGACGACTTCCGGGGCCTGAATGCTAGTCACGAAGTGATGAATGAAGTAGATGAAGCCGGCCAGACTTGAGAGCGCCATCACCACCGCCACGGCGATGGAAGCGCGGGGGGTGAAGTCGTTATGTTCGCCAGTGCTGACGGCGCTCAGCACCAGCAGGCAATACACAAACGATGCCAAAAATGTTCCCAGCACCGTCTGGTTGGAGCGGTCGCGAATGAAGTTCCGCATGAGTCGCGGGCCAAACTGCGACGACGCAAGCGTGAGCGCCACGGTTGAAATCGAAAAGACCACGCCGGCGACACCCAGCATGCTGCTCGCGATGATCGTGAGCACCGCCCGCGCCCCTTCGGGGCTGCCGCGATACATCCAGTGCGGCACGTAAGCCGCTTTCGACTCAATCCAGCGATCGATCGGCAATAGCGCCTGCGACAAAAAAAGCGCGGCGATGCACATGACCGAGGGAATGAACCAATAACTGCCCCGCAGTGCGTCCCAAAGTCTCAGAAAGGCAATCTTCATGCAGGCTCAAAATCTCGTGGAGGACGATCAGTGGTCAAACGCTGTTCATTCTGGCTTCGCCCCTTGCCAGCCTGCGGACCATTGCTCTTGGAGTTGCTGCTCAGTCGCGGCATATTTTTCCTGGCCGGCCAGGTTTTGATTCTCCTGTGGATCGCGCTCATGATCGTAGAGTTCCACCGCCACGACCTTGTTCGGCGGCTTGCGCTCGACCCACCGGGTGTACCGGTAGCGGTCGGTGCGCAGCGAATAACCCATCAGTTGTTGACCGCTCACGCTCCGCGGATATTGGCTAAAGGCGGCGGTTTTCCACGGGCGCTCAGGCTGCTGAAGCAGCGGCACAAAGCTAGTTCCCTCCAAGTGCGGCGGCAGTTCCAGTCCCGCTAGTTCACAGAGGGAAGGGTAGATATCGACGAACTCCACCAGCCCGCGCGAGGCCTTTCCCGCCCGCACGCCGGGGCCGCTGATAATGAGCGGGACGTGGGTGTCAATTTCGAAATTGGTGTGCTTGCACCACTCGCCATGGTCGGCCAGCTTCCAGCCATGATCGCCCCAGAGGATGACGATGGTGTTGTCCGTGAGTTTCAACCGTGCAAGCTCGGCGGTGAGGCGGCCGACCTGGGCGTCCATATAGCTGACCGCTGCGAGATAGCCGTGAATGAGCGCGAGCGACTCATCGTCGCTCACCGACCCCTTGGCCGGAATGCCTTCATAGGCGCGCAGTTCACCGGAATTCACCAAGGCAAACGGCGGCGCGCCGCGCGGCGGATAGCGATTGTCAGGCAAGGTCAGCGCAGTCCGCTCGTAGAGTTCCCAATACTTCTGGGGCGAGACAAACGGCAGGTGAGGACGAATGAAGCCGACTGCGAGAAAAAACGGCTGATCTTTCTGAGAAAGCTCGTCGAGCTTCTCGATCGCCATGTCCGCCAAAGCGCCATCGTGGAACGTATTATCCGCAACCGCGGAAGATTCGTATGCCGGCCCGCGCGCCGCACGGCTCGCCGCTTGACCTTTTAACCCCTTCTCTTTGGCCGCGGCGGACTTCTTTCGCAGGAGTTGCAGATTCTCCGGCAAACCATACGCCTGCGCTTTCGGCGCTCGCCACGGTTCGCTCCAACTCTCCTTGTCATCCAGCCCACCGTGGTAAATCTTCCCCATGCCGCAAGCATGGTAGCCTTGCGACTTGAAGTGCTGCGGCAACGTGACGACGTTCGGAATCGTCTTGCGGAAGTGCGTTTCCAGGTCGTACACACGCGTCGAATCCGGCCGCATGCCGGTAAGCAAACTCGTGCGTGATGGCGAGCAGACGGCTTGCTGGCAATACGCGCGATCGAAGCGCAAACCGCGTTTGGCGAGTGCGTCGATATGCGGGCTATGTGCTCGCTCCACGCCGTAACAACCAAGTTCCGGGCGCAAATCATCGACGGCGATAAACAACACATTGGGACGCTCCCCCGCCGTGACAAACGTCGCCGTAACCAGCGCCACTGTGACAAACGATGCCGATACCAGCAGGCTTGCACTTAACGTCGATAAGCAAGTTCGCAGCATGGAAGGTTCTCCTGGGATTTTCGCAAGCAAAGTTGTCCTGCGTGAGAGGATTATCGTCTCCGCTGGTTCCAGCTACAATACACGGCATGGCATCTTCGAGCGGTTTTGCGACGACACGTTGGAGCCTGGTGCTCGCCGCGGGCCAACCGCGCGCCGACGAAGACGGGGCCGACGCGCAGGCTGCCCTTGAAATGTTGTGTCAAGCGTACTGGATGCCGGTCTATGCTTATCTGCGTCGCCGCAGCGCGCAAGTGGATGACGCTCAGGAATTAACGCAGGCGTTTTTCGCACATCTGCTCGAACGCAACGCGCTTGCCGCAGCCGCTCCGGATCGCGGACGCTTTCGCGCGTTCCTGCTGACCGCCTGCAAGCATTTTGTGGCCCATGAGCGCGAACGCGAGCGCGCGCAAAAACGCGGCGGCGGCGTGCGGACCTGGTCGCTCGATTTTGAATCCGGCGAAGCCAGGTTCCAACTGGAGCCTGTTGATTGCCTCACGCCGGAGCGGCTCTTTGAACGACAGTGGGCGCTCACCCTACTCGACCGCGTGCTGCAACTCCTCCGCGCCGAGTTCGCCAGGCATGGACGAGAGCGAAACTTCGACCTGCTCAAGGCCTACCTGGGAGGCACAGCGCCTGAATCGTACGCGCTGCTGGGAGAGCAACTCGACCTGAGCGAAGGGGCGGCGCGCGTGGCTGTGCATCGATTGCGGCGGCAATATCGAGAACTACTGCGGGAAGAAATCGCCCAAACGGTCGCATCGCCGGAGCAAGTCGATGACGAAATTCGCGATCTGTTCGCGGCGTTGGCTTAGCGTCCAGTTAGAGCCGCTCCGCGAAGGTCTCAATTTCTAAATCCGTCAGGCGCGTGAGCAGTTCCTCGCTGCCTGGTCGGCGGAGCGGATCCTTGGCGAGCATCTGTCGCACCAGGCGCGCCACGCGAGATGGCAAATGCGGCAGGCGTTGTCGCAAGTTCGGTGGCAAGGCGGAGAGATGCGCGTTGACCAGCTCCAGCGGATCGTCATCTTCGTAAGGGAGCGTGCCGACGAGTAACTCGTATAGCATCACGCCGAGACTGTAGATATCGATGGCCGGGGTTTGTTCAAAATTCGCTTGAAACAGTTCCGGCGCCATATATGCCGGCGTCCCGACGATGGCGTCCTGTCCCGGCAGCGGCTTCTCGGCAATCCGCCGCGCGAGTCCCAAGTCGATCAGCGTCGCATGTCCGCCCGGCGAGACCAACACGTTCGCCGGATTCACGTCCCGATGGAGCCACCCGGCCTCATGCAGCGCGTGGAGCGCTTCCGCCGTTTGTCGCACGATCCACAGCGCGTGCGGCGTCGGCAAGCGCGTGCCGGCCGCCAGCGATTGTTTCACGCTCGCCCCCGCCACAAACGGCGAGACGACGAAATGAGGCGGCGCATCGACTTCCGCCGCCAGGATGCTCAACAGATGCGGATGGGCGACCTGTCCCGCCAAAAATGCTTCGCGCTGCAGCATCGCAATCGCCCACGCCTGGCGGGCAAACTCTGGCCGCAGTCGCTTCAAGGCATAATCGGCCGGCGAATCAGGCGGGCTGCCCCACGGCCGAGCCTGGAAGACTTCCGTCCCAGCGCCGCGCCCCACCAAGCGCACCAGCTCCCAGTTTTTCACGCGGCCAATGGCTGCCGCTTGAGAGTTGGGAAGTTCGACGCGCTCCGCGTGCCTCTGGACGCTGTGGGTAACACTCATGGGAGCCCCGTGACATCCCCGCCGGTAAGAATTGGCAATGAGCGGGAATATTGGATGAGAAAATTGGGTCTATCGATTGGATCGGTCGCGAAGGCAGGGAAAGTTTAGCCGGCCACGCCCATGGCAAATCGCGCAGCCGCCCCCGCGTGCCTGGTCCAATCCCGCTTCGGCATGACAGATTGCCGCTGCTAGCGTCTTGCTGCTATCGCCGGAAGCAATTAAAATTCCAGGTTTAAGTTTCGTTTTCCCCAAGGAGTGTGTGATGTCGTTTCGTTCGTTGGCAGCCGTCGTTTTGTTGCTCTGTTTGGTTTCGTCAGTCATGGTTGGCTGCACTCGTCCGAATCCGCCAGGCAAAGGTTTAAGCACCACCACGGGTCGCTAGTTCCCGCCACAGCCGCGCACTTCTTCCTCTCCTCTTCCGAAGGGCCTCTCGTATGAAGCTGCATACCTCATGGTGGCTGCAGGCGCTTGCGCTGCTAGCTCTCGTCATCACAACCGGTTGTGGAGCGAGCGGCACAAGCAGCGAGGCAGGAGGAGGAGCCAAGCGGTTCATCTTCCTGACCAATGGCGACGATCCTTTTTGGGACGCCTGCAACGCTGGCCTTCAAGATGGAGCGAAGGCCTTTGACTGCGAGGCCGCCGGCATCCAGGTGGTGATGGAAAAAAACAACGGCACCGCGCAAGGGCAAATCGACAAGCTGCGCCAGTTCGCGAGCCAATCGGATATTGCCGGGCTGGCGATCAGCGTCATTCAAGCCGATAACGCCGCCATCATCGAAGAGATGAAGAACCTGCAAGCCAAGGGGGTGAAGGTCATTACGGTCGATGGCGACGCGAATGTGGAAAAATTCCCTGGTGCGCGTCCGTACTATATTGGCACCAATAATCTGGTGGGGGGCGAAGTGCTGGGGCAGGCGTGTCGCGAGCTACTCACAGCGCGCGGCGTGAAGTCCGGCGGTTATGTGCAGTTCGCTGGCTTTACGGATAACGACAATGCCCGCAGTCGTATGAACGGCTTTCAAAAGGCGGTGGGAAAGGAGTACACGGAACTGGACCGCATGCCGGACGAGATGAATCTCAGCCGTGCGCGCGACAATGTCCGCAACGCGCTCAACAATCATCCCGACCTCGTCGCGCTCGTCGGCATTTGGGCTTATAACGCGCCTGCCATCGCGGAAGTGGTCGAGGAACGGATGGTCCGCGACAAGGTTTCCATCGTCACCTTCGATGCTCAAGCCATTGCCATCGAGCACATGCATGCGGGGCGCATCGACGCGATGGTCGTTCAAAATCCCTTCGAAATGGGACGCCAGGCGGTGCGTCTGCTCAAGGCAATGCACACCGGTGACAACGCCGTCGTTTCCGAGATGTTTCCCCACCATGGCGAGCCGGGTGGCGACATCTACACCACGGGCCTACGACTGGTCGTACCGGATGAAGGCTCGCCGCTGAAAGCGGAGAGCTATGACGCCGAGGTAGTGGAGTACATCCCGCTGTCGAAGTTCCAAGCCTGGCTCAAGCAATACAATCTGACGAGCTCATGAATACTTCGGCGCCGCTGGGAGATCGCTGGCCGATTCGCTTCAATGAGGTCGCCTTGCTGGGGGCGATTTTACTGACGATTCTGCTGACCATGGCGATCGATCAGAACCACAGTTACCTCAAGGATCCGTGGGTCAGCGCGGTCGATATCGCGCGCAATACCGCGCTCTTGGGGATTTTCTCGCTGGGCGCGGCGGTCGTCATTATTGCCGGCGGCATTGATTTATCCTCCGGTTCGATGATCGCGTTTAGCGGCACCATCGCGGCGTCCATCATGCTCGCGCTGGCGCCCGCGGAGATGCGCGAATTGAAACCGGTTGGCTCGGTGGTGATCGTCTGCGCGCTCGCGGGAGCGATCATTTCAGGGTTGCTCATTGGCACGCTTCACGCCTGGCTAATCACCTCGATTCGCCTGCCGCCATTTATCGCCACGCTCGCGACGCTCGTTGGCCTGCGCAGCTTTGCCCGCGCGCTCTGCGAATACACCACGTCCACATTTTGGTCGTCCAAGTCAGCGCAAATCAATGTCTACGATCCGTTCTTCAAGGTGCTGCGGGAGCATGTTTCCATTCCCGTCACGGTCTTTATCGTGCTGGCGTTAATCACGTGGATCATTCTCAGCATGACCGTGCTGGGACGGCACATTTACGCCTTGGGCGGCAACGAGCAAGCAGCCCGTCTGAGCGGCATCCGCACGGACAACGTGAAGTGGTTCGCCTATTGCTTCGCGGCCACGACAGCCGCCATTGCCGGCATTTTTTACGTGGCCAATGAAAGCGTCGCCGCGCCGGTCAATCAAGGTCGAGGGCACGAACTCAACGCCATCGCCGCGGCGGTCGTCGGCGGATGTAGCTTGCAAGGCGGCGTGGGCACCGTGCTGGGAACGGTGCTGGGTGCACTATTTTTGCGGGTGGTCATTGACGCCGTCGCGAAGGTCATCAAAACCGGCGCCGATGTGTACGAAGGGCTGATTGTCGGCATTGTGGTGGTGATTGCGGTCACGTTCAGCCAACTGAGTCAAATCATCGCCAGTGGCAATCGGCTGTTCGCCGGCGCGCTGGGAATTTGCGTAATTCCCGTGCTGGCGCTCACCGCGGGAAGCATTGTGCTGATGACCGCCGGCGACTGGGGACGCACCGGCGGCGCGCTGACGACAATCGTCACGCTCGGCCTGTTGGGTGGCGTGAAGGCATACGAGTCGATGCGGCGGGCATAGGCGGTGAGCGTCCGCTCGCAAGTTCAGCGCGGGCCGCTTGCCTCGCCGTTAAACGAAAGTAGCGATTGTATGCCGGACTCGATCATCTCCATTCGCGGCATCACCAAGACCTTTCCCGGTGTGGTCGCGCTGGCGGATGTCTCGCTGGAGATTGAGCGGGGCGAGCTGCATTCCATCTGTGGAGAGAACGGCGCCGGCAAGAGCACGCTGATAAAGATCCTC
>CAUJKE010000306.1 GCA_963205385.1 Planctomycetota bacterium
GAGGTGGCGGGGATTGCGCAGAGGGGCTAATAATTGCCGTTATTGGTGGGGAATGGTGATCGGTGGCATGGTCAAGCTCTCCGCCGTCACGCGGATAGGTAGGTTTGTGCTTGAGCACGGGCAACGCTTGTAATTTCCTCCCAATGAGTGGTGCGGATCGGGTCGTGCGTGTTTTAACTCGCTAATATTCGTCCTCAGAGGGGTGGGATTTTGGCGAGGGACAACGGGGATTCTACCCGACGCCAGCGCTGTGAACTCGTGAATATGTGTCGTATTTCGATATTAATTGGTTAAGACGTATTGACTACGCGCGGTCGCGATGGTATATTCGTGTACAGGTATAGCGCACGGGCCCGTTCGCGCTTGCCGGGCAACTGCTCCGCCGTCGTGGCGACTTCGGCTGTGAGCTGGTGCTAATATTCCAGACTTTGGGCGGTGCGGATGATGCGGATTTTGCAGCTCTCCCAGCCTGCGCAATTGCTTGTCCTAGCTACCCAAACCCAACCCGCTTATGCGTTCTGCCTATTTTCATGCTTTTTTGGTAGCGTACACTCGGAGCGCGGAATACAATGTAAGACGCTAGAGGCACTACTGCGCCGATAGCCTAATCAGTCAGGGCAAGGCAAGACCGCGTCTCACGGAACAAGACGTGTCTTGCACAAACGGTTCCGTTGTTCGGAGTTTCTCCTATGTCCAAACGTAGTCAGTCCTTGTTGGCGGTCGTAGCGCCTGCCATCACTCTGGCTCTGACGGCGGCCATTTTTGCCGCTTCGCCACCCGCAGGCCAAGAGGCAGCACGCCTGGCGACTTATGAAAAGTCGACCGGCGGCACAACCTTCGCGCTGAGTCTGACGCCGTCTGTGAAGGCGTCCACGGCCGCGCACGACATCGTGGTGATGGTCGATACATCGGCGAGTCAGAGTGGCGTCTTCCGCGACGATTCGTTTGCGGCCCTGCAGTCCATGCTCAAGAGCCTGGGTCAGAACGACCGCGTCAAGCTCATGGCGGTCGATATCGACGCGGTGGCGTTGACGAACGATTTTGTTTCGCCCTCGAGCGTGGAGATGCAAGCGGCGCTAGCGCGTCTTTCGGCCCGCACGCCGCTGGGTTCCACCGACATGGTGAAAGCCTTGGATGCCGCCGCGAAAAGCTTTGCTGGCGCCAAGACGCAGAGTAAAGCAGTCGTCTATATCGGCGACGGCGTGAGCAAGGCTCAAATCATGGGGACGCAGAAGTTCACGCAAGTCGCCCAACAACTCGTCGATCAACGTTTGCCGGTCACCAGTTATGCAATTGGTCCCCAGCGCGATGTGCCGCTGCTCGCAGCGCTGGCAAATCAAACCGGCGGCAACGTCTATGTCGATACCGAAGCGCAGCCTTCGGCGCAAGAGTTCGGATTGATGCTCGCCAAGGCGGCGCTGGAACCGGTCTATTATCCTCAGGACGTGAAGTTGCCGAGTGAAATCTCGGCGGCTTATCCGCGCGCCGTGCCGCCGCTGCGTGGTGATCGCGATTCGATCCTGATCGGCGACCTGGCCTCGCGCGGTGATTTTCGTCTGGCGATGAAAGCGGAAGTTGACGGCCAAATGGTCGATCTGGCTTGGAATGTGACGCCGGAACCTTCGAATCCAGATTTCGCGTTTTTGCCGGAACTCGTGCAGATTTCGGCCAAGAACGGCGGCGCGACGCTCCCCACGGTCGGCTCGGCCGGCCTGCGTGAAGCGGGCCGCGTGATGCTCGCCAGCGCGGAGCGATTAACGCAACTCGGTAACGCCGCGCTCGCCTCAGGCGACAAGCAAGGGGCGAAAGTCGCGGCCGACCTGGCCATGCAGCGCAACCCGGAAAATGATCAGGCCGCGCTGGTGATTCGTCAGGTGGCGCAAGTTGAAGCGGACCCCGCGGCGGCTAACGACGCGGCGCCTGCCGACAACAACGCGGACGCGGACTTGCTTCTCGGCGACAGCAGCGACGGCGCGCTGTTGCGGGATTTCGAGGAGAAGAACGCCGGCGTCTTGCTGACCGACGAGCAACGTCGCCGTCAGATTCAAACCGAGCGGATCAAGGCGATCGTGGAGAACGAACTGATCGAAGCTCGCCGCCAGATGTTTGTGAACCCGGCCGGCGTGGAAGACAGCCTCAAGGTGCAGTTGCAAATGGTGATGTCGGCGCCGGATCTCGATCCCGAGCCCCGGATGCAATTGCGCAACAAACTCGAGGCGGCGATTCGCGAGGCCCGTCGCGTGGGGATTGAAGTCACCGCGCAACGCGCGGCCGATCAAGCCCGCAAGCAAGCCGCGCAGGATCAGTTGCGTCTGGTCGAGGAAACTTTCCGCAAACAAGAGCGCATCACGCAATTGATGGCCCGGTTTGAAGCGTTGATGGCGGAGCGCAAGTTCCGCGAGGCGGAAGAATTGGCCCTCTCCGCGCGCGAGTTGGAAGAGAATCCCACCACCGTGGCCGCTTACGTGGACTCGCGGTTGGTAGGCAACATCGAGCGGATGGAAGCGATCTTCGAGAAGCGCGCCCGCGGCTTTTTGGACGTGCTCGCGCTGGTGGAAGAATCCCACGTGCCGTTCCCGGATGAGCCGCCGATCGTCTATCCCGATCCGACTTTCTGGGAAGAAATCACGCTCAAACGCAAGAAGTACGCTTCGGTCGATCTGGCGAAATCCGGTTCGTCGGAAGAGCGGATCTACAAGGCGTTGGAAGCCCCCGCGCGAGGTTTTGAATTCTTCGAGGCGCCGCTGGCGGAAGTTATCAATCGCATCAAGGACGACAACGAAATTCCGATCGTGCTCGACGAGCGCGCGCTGGCCGACGCCAGCATCGGGACCGATACGCTAATCACCAAGAGCCTCAAAGGCATCACGCTCCGCTCGGCTCTCAAGCTGATGCTCAAGGATCATGGGCTGAGCTATGCCATCAAGGACGAAGTGCTCGTTATCACCACGAAGGAAGAAGTCGATCTGAACCCGGATTATCGTCCCACCAAGGTGTACCCGGTCGCTGACCTGGTGCTGCCGATTACCAGTGGCGCCACGGCCAATCCGTTTATGCTCGGCGGTGGCCTCGGCGGCCAAGGCGGCTTCGGCGGCGGCCAAGGTGGCTTCGGTGGCGGCCAAGGCGGCTTTGGTGGCGGTGGTATGGGCGGTATAGGCGGCGGCGGTTTTGGCGGCGGCGGTCTAGGCGGCGGCGTGTTTGCCGTCGAGGAAGACCTCACGCTGGGCGATAAGCCCGCGAGCCAACCGGCAGCGCCCGCGGCAACGGACAAGCCGGCCGTGAAGTCAACCGCGCCGCGCGCAGCCCAACGGCTGAACGTGGTCGTCGCAGCCGGCGCTACGCCGGACGCGGCCTGGGATCGCTACTTCGCCGAGCATCGCGACGTCGATCCGGCGGATGTCCGCGAGACCGCGCGGCAACTCATGAAATCGGCCAAGTACGACGAAGTCGCCGCGATGATTCGCTCGGCCCTGCGCACCAACAACGCGCAGCCCTGGATGTATGAAGCCCTCACGATTGCACTCCAAGCGAGCGGGGCGGATAGCATTGAAATCGAACGGACGCTGATGTCCGCGGTGGACTTCGCGAACACGGCCGAAGACATGATGCTCGTCGCGCTCTACATGGAGCGGATCGGTCTGGACCAACGCGCGCTCCAGGTGTTTCAAGACGTGGCGGTGTTGGAACCGCTCCGCGCCGAACCCTACACGCGGGGACTCGAAATCGCTCGCCGGCTGGATGATGTGGATGGTTTGGAATGGGCCTGCACCGGCATTCTCAAGCAAGCCTGGTCACAAGACGAGAAGGCCATTCCCGCCCAAGCGCTGCGCACGGCACAAGCCGCGCTCTTGCGTTTGAATCAAGAGGGGCGCGTGACGGAAGCCAAGCGGTTCGAGGCGGCGCTCAACCAAGCGCTCGTCCGCGACTGCGTGGTGAAAGTCATCTGGACAGGCGACGCCGATATCGACTTGATGGTGGAAGAACCCGCCGGCTCGGTCTGCTCGTTCCGTTCGCCGCGCTCCACCTCCGGCGGCGTGCTGATCGGCGAGTCGCTCACGCCCACCGCGAGTCACGAGGGACAGTCGGAAACCTACGTCTGCCCGGAAGGCTTTTCGGGGCAGTACCGCATGCTCGTCAAGCGGGTGTGGGGAAAGGTGACCGCTGGTAAAGTGACCGTCGATATCTACACCAACTACAACACCGACCAGCAAACCCACATTCGCGAGCAGATTCCGCTGGGCGATAAAGATGCGCTGGTCACGTTCGACGTGGCCAACGGTCGCCGCCAGGAAGCACTCGCGGAGCATCAGGTCGCCAGCGTGGCGAAGGTGCAACTCGCGGTGAGCCGCGCGGTGCTGGCGCAACAACTCGACTCGGCCTCGAGCCAGTCGGATGCGCTCTCGGACTACGCTCGTTCAGTTCGCCTGGCCCAAGCCCAAGGCCGCTGGATTGGCCCGCCGGGGCGTCGGGGCGTCGGCTATCGTCCGGTCATCACCACGCTTCCTGAAGGCGTGAACATGATTGCGACCGCCGTCATTTCCGCCGACCGCCGGTATGTCCGCGTCACCGCGACGCCACTGTTCTCGGTCATCGGCGAAGTGAACACGTTCAACTTCTCCACCGGAGCCTCCAACACCACCAACACCGGCAACAACAACGTCGGTGGAGCAGGCGGCGGCGGCGTCGGCGGCGTCGGCGGGAATTTCTAACGCAGTTCGCCACCGCAGCTTCGTGCAACTAAATTCAACAACCCCGGCGAACTTCGTCGGGGTTGTTTTTTGAGTTCCACGGCTAAAGCCGCGCAGCGAGAACGAGCGTATA
>CAUJKE010000307.1 GCA_963205385.1 Planctomycetota bacterium
TGCGCACATGCGGAAACATCTTCTCCGCCGCGGCGCGCCGCGCGGGGCTTGCATCGAGCACCACAGTGGCTTGCGTGTGGTGACAGGCGGAGAAATTGCGGACCAGATTGGGCCCCCAGTAGCCATATCCGATCACCCCGACTGATATTTTATTCATGTCTGCCATTTTCAAACGGTGCGCGGCAGCCGCCGCGCAAATTAGATGATATCGGCGAAGCTACGTTCCACACGCCGGAAATAGATGCCGCCGACCAGCGCCATGAGGATGGCCACGGTTCCCGACACGGCCAGTGCGTAATAGTCAAAATCGAGCCCCAGCGCCGCGGCGCGAAAATTAAGAACCAAACCTTGCACGG
Source organism: Planctomycetota bacterium (assembly GCA_963205385.1). GTDB lineage: Bacteria > Planctomycetota > Planctomycetia > Pirellulales > Pirellulaceae > JAEZGD01. The sequence goes on from CAUJKE010000307.1 coordinate 357, forward strand.
GATTCAGCGGCAACCACCAGCTCCAGCGCTGCATCGCGCCGTCCGTCTTGGGCAAGTAAATGGCCGGCGTGGCGAACATCCAGAGTTGAATCATGAACGGCACGAGATGGCGAAAGTCGCGGTAGGTTGCCGTCAACGCGGCGAGCAACGTGCCAATCCCCATCGCCGCCAAGACCAACAAGAGCGTGACAAATGGCAGCGCGAGCAGGCCCCAGCCAGGCACAACTCCGAAGTATGCCATCATGACCACCAGCACCGACAGCGAAATGCCGAAATCCACGAGCCCCGCGGCGGCCGCGCCCATCGGCACCATGATCCGTGGGAAATACACCTTGGTGACGAGGCTTTGATTCGCCACCAAACTTTGTCCCGCGCTGCTGACCGCATTGGAAAAGAAGTACCACGGCAACAGGCCACTGAGCGCGAACAGCGGATACGCGACCGGCGAGGATTCCACACCGGCGGCGCGGCTGAAAAAGAGCGTGAATACCACGGTGATCGCCACCGGTTGCAGCACCACCCAGGCGGCGCCCAGCACCGTTTGCTTGTAGCGCACTTTGACGTCGCGCCAGACCAGAAAAAAGAGCAGCTCCCGATAACGCCAGAATTCGACCAGGTCGATAAATCGCCACGGCGAACCCGCGACGATGATCGTGGGCGCAACGGACGGTGATTCCGAGCACTGGGATGGGTCGGGCGGCGCAATTCGCGCGGCGAGCGGGTCTGAGGCGCTAATCAGGCTCATGCGCCAAGGTCCATTTCATGAGCACGGAAGGGGCACCCACAGCGCTGCCGCAATTCAAAAACCCCGGCGAACCGAACACAACGGCAATGGCCACCAGCACACACCGATTCCAACCATGGCGAACTTGCCACTTGCGGCGTGCGGAATGGGATGGTGGAGAGAACCAAGGGTGGAAAAATGAGTGGCCGATTTTAGAATCGGTCAGCGCGGACTTCGTCCGCGTGGGGTGCGCAGGGAACGCCCATTTGTCGACGGCTGGGAGCAGCCAAAGCTCGACCATGCCACGCTAATCCGCGCGGTAGTCCATGTCAAGGCATCGGCGGAAGTGAACGAGGTTAATTCAATGCCAGGGAACGTGCCGCAAGGCTGGCCTGCCACACTGCCGCTCGCTTTTTAGGGCGGTTACGGCACCACGACCACATGCATATCCGACCTCGCGCCTAGGTATTGATATGTATAGTGATCGATTGTTTCGCTGAAGAAATGGACGGAGCCGTCGCCGAGGACAAACTGCGCGCCGCTGGGGTGCTGCGATTTGAAAGCGAGTTCGGTGCTCCAATTGCACGGCCGTTCGCAGCCGTCGCTGGCGTTGGCGTCGCACGAGTCGTAGTTGATGGGGACTTGGGTCGCGACGAGCCCATTGCCGTTGTTGGAACGCCCCCAGCCTTGCTGAATGTGCACCGAGCAATCGCGACGCACTTCACCAAAGTAGATGGTGTTGGACAGACCATCACGACAATCGGCAATCGTGGTGCAGACCCCCGTGCGATGAAACGGCCCAGCAAATTCCGGGCTGCCGCCATACTTCCAGTTGGGGTTAATCGACCGCGGGTAGGCATTGAAGCTATCCCATGAAGCGCAACTGCAGCTGGAATTGTTGCCATGCGGCGTCGGTCCGGCCGAGGCGGCATAATTGTGAATCGCCAGGCCGTTCAAGAGCCCGCTGTTATTATCGCTGGGGCAAACATAGGAAGGGATCCGCGTGGCGCCCATCTTCGTTCCATCCGGCATGGTTTGATCATCGACTTTCTTCTTGAAATCAAATTGATCGTACAGTCCTTGCTGCTCGATAAACGGGAGCAATTGGACCAGGATGGAGCCGCGGTACGCGTCATAGTTGGTTCCATACCAGAACGACCCAGGCGGGAACGTCGAATGCGCCGTGTGGTAGTTGTGCAGCGCGAGGCCAATCTGCTTGAGATTGTTCGCGCATTGCAGTTTCCGCGCCGCTTCGCGCGCCGATTGCACCGCCGGCAGGAGCAGCGCCACCAGAATACCAATGATCGCAATCACGACCAATAGCTCGACCAACGTGAATGCCTCGCGACGACCAACGCTTGTTACCGCTGACGATTTGTGCATGACGAGATGACCACTAAGAGGCGAGCTGCTTGGAATAGCCTGTAATCTAACACTTTCGAGAATTAAGTGCGAGAATTAAGAGTCGCGTTGCCATCGATTTCGAGCGACCCGCATGCGTGAAACCGCAACGATTATTGATCGGCCGTTCGCAAGGGTGCGTCTGGACTAGAAAAGCTCCGTAATCAACTCGCCCCCTTCGACGAGCTTAAGTGGCTGGTCTTGATCGGTGGTGTATTCCGAGCGCGGGTCCATCCCCAGCACGTGGCAGAAGGTGACGAACAAGTCTTGCACGCGGACGGGGCGATCTGTGACTTTCACGCCGTCTTTGTCCGTCGCGCCAATGACCTGCCCCCCTTGGACGCCGCCGCCAGAGAGGCAGGTAATCCAGCCTTCGCTGTAGTGATCGCGTCCGCCGTCCTTTTGGAATTTAGGCGTGCGGCCGAACTCGCCCATCCAGACGACGAGCGTATTCTCCAGCAGGCCGCGGTCGTGCAGGTCCGTCAGCAGCGCGGCGTAGCCGGGGTCGGTCTCGGCGGCCAGTTTGGGGTTTTCCTCAAAGCCGCGTTTGTGCGTGTCCCAACCTTGGTCGTTGAGCGTGCCGCCATTGATGATTTCGATGAAGCTCACCCCCTGTTCGACCAGACGCCGGGCGAGCAAGCAGGCCTGGCCGAACTCGGTTGGGCCGTAGGCTGCACGCAGTTTGGCGGGCTCTTGATCGAGTTTGAAAGCGTCGAGCAACGGACTCAGCACGAAGCGGCTGGTGCGATCGTAAATCGCCTGCTTCTCCTGGACGGCTTTGCGGCCGCCTTGTTCGGCGAATTGCGCGTCGAACCGACTGGAGAGCTCGATCCGGCGGGCCAGCACTTCGGGCGAAACGCGCGGCAGCACGTCGGGCGGCAACTCGCCGGGGACATCGATCTTGAACGATTCGTACTTCGCGCCCAGCACGCCGGCGTTCACGTCGCGGGTCTTGATGCGCGGCTGGCAAATGCGGACAAACGCCGGCAGATCGAAGTCGGCATCCCAGCGATCGTGGGCGACAACCGAACCCCAGGTAGGATAGGCGATGGTCGGCTTGATGGGATAGCCGGTGCGGACGAGCTTAATGGCGCGGAAATGATCGCGCTCACTCGACGACATCGAACGGATGAGCGCGATCTTGTCCATGACCTGCGCCGTCCGCGGCCAGTGTTCGGAGATAGTAAGGCCGGGGATGTTCGTTTTGATCTCGCCCGATGGCCCTTGGTTCTCGGAACCAGGCTTGGGATTGAACGTCTCGAACTGGCTCGGTCCGCCATCCATCCAGAGCAGGATCATCGACTTGCCGTGCTTGCGAAGTTCGTTCGCCTTGGCGATCAAGAGATCGCGCCAACTCACCCCGATCAGGCCGGCCCCGACGCCGGCCACGCCCAACTGCTTGAGAAAGCCGCGGCGACCAATCACCCCGTCGCCGGATGTGTTGACTTGAACAAAGCTCTTGTGCATGAGACGACCTGTCGGCTTGCAGATGGGAAGTAAGATAAGTGCGGCGGCGGTCGGGCCATTCAGCGGCGGGTCGTGAACTCCGCCGAGTTCAAAAGGCCCCACAGCAAATCCTCGTAGGCGGATGGACGATTTTTCACACTGGCAATGTGCTGCAAGGCGATCTCTTCCTCGCTGGGCGTGGGCCGCCGCACCAGCACGTCTTGAAACAACAACCCAATCGCCTCGCGGTCATCCTGGGTGCTGCTCAAAATCTTCGCGAGATGCGTGCCGCTCTCAGGGCGGGCGTCGATCTGCCGCTGAATCTGCTCGTTGTTCATCATGAACATGGCCTGCACCATCGTGCGCGAAACATCGCGCATGGAGATTGACGGATCGTAGCCAAAGGCTTCATCGACCAGGTCGCGCGTGCTCTGCGGTGGCGGCGGAAAGCGCACGGCGGCGGTTGCCTTCGTGGGGGGCGGGGTCACATTCGGTAGCTCAATCGCCGCGACGAGCGATTGAAACACCTCGTCACCGCGGAGGCGCGTGGTAATGATCTTGGGGAGCTTACGGCCGGCGTCCTTCACGTCGCCGTTGAGTTCGCGCTGATATGTTTGGGTATTAGCGATCAAACGAAAAACACTCTTGACGTCGAAATCGTGAGCGATGAAGTGCTCAGCCACCTGGCTGTGAACGCGCGGCATCACGCGGTCGGCCAACTCGCCGATTTCGTCGACCGGTTCGCAGAAGCCGCGCCCCATGAGGCGGGCCCACACGCGATTCACGAGCGCCTTCGCAAAGAACGGATTCTCCGGCGAAACGACCCACCGCGCGAGCTCCACGCGGCGGGTGATATCGCTCGCGCCGATCTCGACCTTGGCCATCTCGAAGGCCATCGGCTCCATCTGTTCCTTCTTGCCCGGCATCGTGTACTCGCCGGAAGTCTTGGCGACGACTTCGATCAAGCTGGAATTGTTTTGGGCGATTTTGGCTTGGGAGCGGGCAAAAAACGCGGCGAAGTGATGAAACGTTTCTTGCGAGAGGTCAATGAACTTATGGTCGTGGCATTCGGCGCATTGGATTTGCGTCGCCATGAAGACGCGCGTCGTCTCGGCGGCCAAACGAGACTTTTCCCCCTGATGAAAGCCGACGAACGTCGCCTCGGGATGCTCCCCAACTTTGCCTTGCGCCGTCAATACGCGGTAGGTCAGTTCGTCCCACGGCATGTTCCGGTTGAGGCACTCGCTTAGCCAGTCCCGAAACGGCTGGTAGTTAAGGAACGTGAGTTCAGGCGAAGGGACGCGATAACTGACCACGTCGCTGAAGTAATGCCCCCAATTCGTCCCAAATTCCGGCGACGCGAGCAATTGGTCGATCAATTCCGCCCGCTTGTTGGGAGATGTTGACTGGACAAACGCTTGCATCTCGCCGCGGGTGGGATTGCGGCCGATGAGGTCGAGGCTCACGCGGCGGACGAACAGTTCGTCGCTCGTCGTGCTGGCCGTTGCGAGCTCGGGAATTTCTGCCGCCAGCAAGTCATCGAGTTGGCCAGGCGTCAATGCGGCGGGGGGAACTTCAAGCTTCACGCGTACAAATGGCGGCGCGGTTTCGATCGGCGCCGCCGGCGGCTGGGATGGATCGTTTTTCTTGGGAGTCACCGCGAGCTTCGTGGCCGCTGCGCCGACCAGCGGCCTGGCCTGCTGCGCCGCCGCGAATTGCGCAACGCTCAACAAACCCACGCCATCGATAATAACGACCCCCTTGGCGTCTTCGGTGGAGAACACCACGCTCGTCTCGCCTTCGGCAAGATTGAACTTGCCGGCATCGTACAGTCCCAGCGGGCCCGCAGGCGTTTTCTGTTGATCGATGCGAATCGTGCGTTCACCATCCGCGGTGTCAATCACCACCGGAACATTCGCGGCGCGATTCGTACCGGGGGTGAACGCAATGAGCAGGTGATACTCGCCGGCGCTGGGGGCCAGCAGGGTGAACGTCGCGGTGTGCAACTCGGGCCCGCTCGCATGACGATAGCCGGAACCGAAATACCCGCTCACCGAGGTGGAAGGCTTCCACGTGCCCGTGAGATCGGCCTGTTCGTCATCGACGATGAGCCTGGCGAAATCGGGCGTTTGAGCGTGCAATGTGGTCGTGGTTACGACCAGCAGCGTCCCCAGGAACAACCGATAGCCTGAGAGAATAAGCGATCGCAGCACGCGCCGCCTCCTTGGCAGGTTTGGAATGCGTAAAGACTCTCCGATGCAAGCCCCGTTAGTTTATCGCTGGCACTGAATGAGTGCAAATAGTTCTTCTTTTTCCTTTCTTCTTTTTCCTGGGGCGGGAAAACCCGGGGAGCAGGGCAATTTCTTCCCGCCGCTGGACGATGGAAGATGGGTGAACCTGGCTTCCTTATTTGGATTTTGCGCGGTTCGATTTTGGATTTGTTTCGGGATTTGAGCGCATTTCAAGGATCAGCACGGCGCCAAATGGAGATCGGACTCCCTCACTGACGCATTCAGGTTTGTCGCCGTGACCTGCCTACGGGATTGCGGACTCGCCTCACGGCCGAGCCTGAGGAATAATAGAGCGTTGGCGACTCGATCTTTTATGGAGACGCCTCGCTCCCCTCTCGGACCTTGCCTGTGAGTGCTTCCCCGCACAGCTTTCGCCTGACCTCGCGTCAGTCCGTCGTTGGCCTGGCGCTGCTCATCGCCGGGCTGGCACTGCCGCTGATTGCCGTTCCCACGATCGGCCTGCCGCTGGCGGCGTTTGTGCTTGCCATCGGCGTAGTGATTGTCCTCGCCTTGGCTTCCGCGGAACTGGAGCGCGACGTCATTCACATGGGCCTCGCGGGGGCGATCTTTGGGCTGCTCGTCGAATATTTCCTGGGCGGCCGCGCCGGCGTGGTGCACGGCGCCATCTTTGGGCTTATCGTCGGGGCCTTGATCGGCGATGAAATTCAACTCTCGCGCAAATGGCTCAGGCTCACTCGGCAGACGCGCGAAGAATCCCGCTGGTGGCAAAAGCTGCCACTCGAATCGCGCTGGCTGCCGCGCACTGTGTGGGTAATTTGCGGCGTTTCCATGCTCGCCGGCCTGACACTGGTGGTTCTGTGCGATCGCGGCCTCCTGCCGCGTGGGGACGATTCCCGCCTGTTGAGCGAACTGTTTGGGCAGTTTCGAGAACGCCGCCTCGCGACGAATTCCTGGGCGACGCTCGGCAATGCCTGGTTCGCGCTCATCCCGCTCTGCATGTCGATTGCGCTCAGCCGCTTCGTGGCACAAGTCCCCAATCGCACCTTGTTGATTGACGGGCTGATGCGGCGGATTGGCGTGTTGCAGTGCGTGGCGCTGTTGATGCTCGCATACGTCATAGCCCGCAGTATTCTCAACAATCTGTCGAATGTCTCTGGCGGGGAAATTTTTCTCCTGGACGATTATGTCGATTGGCTCCGCATCGCCCTCGCCCCGTTATTGCTCCTGATGGTCGCGCAGGTCTTCTTAGGGAAGCGGATGTTACGCTATTGGGGATGTAGCGGTTGGCTCGCCGCCCTCGGTCTGCTCGGGCTGACAAGCGTCTTCACTTTGGGGCTGTTGCTGGCGTATTTGCTGCAATTTTGAACGCCCTCCCGCTGTCTGGCCGGGCGTCATAGAATGTTCGCGTGACCACTCTCCCCGCCGAACCACTTCCCGCCACTGAACTTGCCGTCGAGCGCCCCGCGCCATGGCGAGACCCCCTGATCGTGGGAACGGCGTGCGGGCTGATCGCCTCCGTAGGCTACAGCGCGACCAACGCTTTTCTGCGGCAAGTCGCCGAGCAGCCCCCCACCTGGGTTGCTTGCCTGCGAGCGCTTCCCTCAGTGCTGATCTTTGGCGTGTGGGTGGCGGTGAAGATCTCTCGCGGCGAGCGAATCTGGCCGAGCGCGCGCGTGATGGGGGTGATTTTGATTGGCGCCTTCGCTTCGCAACTTTTTGGCAACATCCTGTTTCAGTGGTCACTGCGCGTCGTCGGCCTGGCGATGGCGGTGCCGCTCTGCCTGGGAACGCTGATTGTTGGCGGCGCGCTGCTGGGGCGGATTTTTCTCCACGAACCAATCACGCCCCGGGTCGCGACGTCGCTCTTGATTTTGCTGAGTGCGATCGTGGTGCTCTCGCTGGGAGCTAGCGCCGCGCACGAGAGCGTGGCCGCTTCGCTGACAGCGGCGAACACGGAACCCCAGGCGTGGTGGTACATTGCCGCCGGCGTCGCGGCCGCGATTGCGTCTGGCGTGGGGTTTGCGACGATGGGCGCCTGTATTCGCTCCAGCATGCTCGCTGGCGCGGCCCCGACGACGATGATGTTCACCACGGGCGTCGTCGGCACGCTTGGTTTGGGGCTCATTACCTGGCAGCAAATCGGCGCGACCGGCATGGCCGAGACGTCCACCGCGGACCTGGCAACGATGCTCGGCGCCGGCCTGCTCAATGCGCTGTCGTTCATCTTCATGACGCGGGCCCTACAACTGACGACCGTCGCCCACGCCTATGCCCTCAATGCCTCGCAAGCCACGATGGCCGCCGCCGCCGGGGTGCTCTTCTTTCACGAAGCGCTCACGCCGTGGCTCAGCGTGGGCGTGGTGCTCACCATCGTCGGGCTACTCTATCTGAGTCGTCGCGACGCGCGGAAATAAAGGGAGCCATCGCGTCTGATCACAACCAGAGTCTTGGCGACTGCGGTTGCGTGTCGTTGGCAACCTTGGGGTTAAACAGGCGTTAAACCTGGGCCGCGAGTTCCTGGAGCGCTTCAATGACCTGCGCATCGTGGCCGTCCACGCGGACCTTCTTCCAAACCTTGACAACCTTTCCAGCGGCGTCGATGAGGTACGTGCTGCGCTGGATGCCCATCGTCTTCTTGCCATACATGTTCTTCTCCCGCCACGCGCCATACTTCTCGGCAACTTTGTGCTCGGGATCGGCCAAGAGCGGAAAGTTCAAACGGTACTTATCGCGAAACTTCTCATGACTTTTCACATCGTCCGGGCTCACGCCGAACACCTTCGCGCCCAGTTGGGTGATGTCCTGGAGCCTGTCCCGAAAATTGCAGGCTTCCCTGGTGCAGCCGGGAGTGTCGTTACGCGGATAGAAATAAAGCACGACGGGACTGCCGGCCTGGTCGGACAGTTTGACCTTTTCTCCAGAATCGCTGACGAGCGTGAAAGCAGGCGCTTTTTTGCCGGGTTGGATAAAGTCAGGCATCGGAGTTCTCCAGGGTTGGGCGGGAAATTTGCAGTATTATAGCCGCTGGGCAAGACGGTGAAATGCGGCGTTGCGTGGCGACCGAATAAGCGTCATAAGTGCGTTTCTCCGCTACGCCGGCGGCTGAACCTGTGCGTGTTGCGTCACTGGCCCCTTCGGCTTCTTCTTCCGCTTGACGAACCTTGCCCGTGACAGGCGTGTCCCTGCTGCATACAATGGGGGAGATGAGGGAAACCTTTGCTCCCTCTATTTTTGAAAGGAGGCCTTGTGGCTATTTCGATTGTGAGCCCTTCGGGCAGCACCGTGGATCGCCAAGAACGTAGCTTGCAACTTGCACTCGCCGCCGCTCGCACGGCTGCCGACAACAAAGGTCAAAACGTTGTCGTGCTGGACATGCGCGAGCAGACGCCGATCTTTGATTACTTTGTGATTGCCACCGGTGCGAGCCGCCGGCAATTGCATGCGATGAGCGAGGAAATTGACAACGTGCTGGAAAAGGAGATGGGTGACCATCGTCAAGGGATTGAGGGGTATCAAGAGAGCCACTGGATCATTCTGGATTACGGCGACGTCGTCGTGCACATGTTCGACGAAGAAGCCCGTAGCTATTACGACCTGGAAGGCCTGTGGGGCGGAGCGAAGCGCGTCGATTTGAATGGCGTCATCTAGTGCGCAGCGCGCCGGCGACGAACTCATGCCACCGCGGGCGGCTTATATTCACGTTCCGTTTTGCCGACATCGCTGTGGGTATTGCAACTTCACAGTGATTGCGGGGCGGGACGATCTACAGGCAGCGTATATCACGGCGCTGGAAAGCGAACTCGCCGCGTCTATCGTTGTTCCGCATGAAGTCGATACGCTCTTCATCGGCGGCGGCACCCCGACGCATTTGACGGCACAAAATCTGCAAAGGTTGTGCGCGCTGCTGCATGCGTGGTTTCCAACTGCGGAGAATTACGAGTGGAGCGTGGAAGCGAATCCGCGCGATATCACGTCGAAAGTCGCACATCTGCTGCAAGCGCAAGGCGTCACGCGCGTGAGTCTCGGGGCGCAATCGTTCGCGAGCGGCAAGCTGGTGATGCTGGAGCGCGATCACGACGCGGGCATTATTCGCGATGCCGTCGGAGCACTGCGCGACAGCGGGCTGGTCGTTGCGCTCGATCTCATCTTCGGCGCACCCGGCGAATCTTTAAGCCACTGGCAAGACGACTTGCGCCAAGCGCTCGCACTTGCGCCGGAGCATCTCTCCACCTATGGCCTGACGTTCGAAAAAGGAACGACGTTTTGGGGACGGCTCGATAAAGGGGAGTTGCAGACGCTGCCGGAAGAACTCGAACGGGAGATGTATCTCGCGGCCATCGACATGCTCACCGCGGCCGGCTACGAGCATTACGAGGTCTCGAACTTCGCCTTGGTTGGCCAGCGCTGCCGCCACAACGAGAACTATTGGCTCGGCGGCGAATACTTCGCGGCGGGGCCAGGCGCTGCGCGCTATGTCGCGGGGCGGCGCGAGATGAACCATCGCAGCACAACGACGTGGCTGGCGCGCGTCACCGCCGGCGAGTCCCCCACCGCGGAGTTCGAGGAACTTTCGCCGGAAGATCGAGCCCGCGAGCGGCTCGTCTTTAGACTCCGCCGGCTAGAGGGTTTGGAAATCGATGCGTTCGCCTGCGAGACCGGTTATCGCGTCGAGCAACTCGGCGGCGACGCCCTCGCGCAGTTTATCGAGCAAGGCTTGCTGGCGCGCGAGGACGGCCGGTTGCGCCTCACGCGCCGCGGGCTGCTCGTAAGTGACGCCATGTGGCCGTATTTCTTACGGACTTAACGTCAGATCGCCAAAAAACGCCAACGCTATTTTGTCGGCACGACCCACACGGCATCCACAATCACATGGCCGTCGGTTTTGGCATTGGAAATCGTCACCACCAACGGCTCATCTGGCGACAGCGTGTATGCGCCGAGCGAGACGAATAGCTTGTCGATCGGTGGGATTTGCTTTTGGTTTACCGTTACCTGGGTCGAACCGCCGGCATGTTCCACCGTGACCGGCACGTTGGACGCACGGTTGGGATTCGGCGAATACGCGAGCCGCACGTCGTACTTGCCGGCCTTGGCGACCTGGCCGCTGAAGCGCGCGACCTTATCTCCCTTGCCGTCGTTGTTGTCGTGCCAGTATTGCTCGCCGATGAAGCCGGCGATAGAACGACTTGGCAGCCATTCCCCCTTGCGCTCCAGCTCCTTATCGTCCAGCACAAGTCCTTCGAGTTTCTTGGGATCGATGCCGGAAGCGCTTCCACCGCCACCGGTCCATTCGAGAACTTGCTGATCCTCCAGCAGCTTCGCTTGCAGTTTGGCGGTGTCGACTTGTTGCACGTCCACGTTGCTGTCAATGGCCATGCTCGCCGCCGTGGCGGACGACTGCCCCAGCACCATGAAGACCGGTTCCATGCGAATGGAGCCGTAAGCGATGTGTGACGCCGAGAGGCACACCGGCACGAACAGGTTGGTGCACTCGCTTTGCTTGGGAACCAGCGAGCGATAGGCGATCGGGTACGGTGGGAAGCCGCCGACTTGCACGTCCCCTTCATTGCGCACGTGGCCGTTGTGATCGACATACCGCTGCACGTTGTGCGAATCCATCGTATACGCCGCGAGACCGACGGCGTCGTCGACCTTCGCCCGTCCCTGGCAGTTGTGCTGCGTCATTACATAGTCGCTCACCATCCGCCGCGCTTCGCGCACGTACAGTTGGTGCGACCAGCCTTTGTTCTCTGGGAACTCGTCCCGGCAATTTCCCCAGCGGGCGAACTGGGCTCGAATCTTCTCCGGCACACGGGGATGATTCGTGAGCGTCCACAGCAAACCACGATGATAGAGCAGGTGTTCCTGGAACAGCTTCTCGCGCGTTGCATAATCGCCGTCCGCCCAAGCGTAGTTCATGCCGATGTAATCGCTGGAGACACCGAAGTTGTTGTTGGCGTCGGTCTTGCGATTGGGCATCATGATCGGGTTCCACGGCGCGCGGGTCTCGCCGGCTTCAAAATTGCGAAACAGCAACTCGAAGTCCTCTTCGCGATAGCCTGCAGGCTTCTCGAACGGCAGCTTGTTATCCGCCGCGTCCGTCACGCACATTCGCAGGTTATACGCTTGCACGCGGTGGTCGCCGCCGCCTTCCTCGCCGGGGCCTTGCGGATCGACACCGGGCAAGAGACCGCTCTGGGGATCGCCTTTGACGACATAAGGATCGATGCCGGGCTGTAGTTGATGTTTGGTGGCGTTCTTGGTCTGCACGCCGTTAAGCGTCTCGCCGTACTTAGCGTTCGCTTCGCGGCCCACCGTGTAGCTCACGCCTGCCTTCGCCATCAGGTCACCTTCGTACGTGCAATCGATGAACTGCTTGCCGGCAAAGCGCTTCCCGCTCTCCATCTTGATGGCTTTGATGCGCGTGCCATCCAGCTCGACGCCATCCTTAAGGTCAAGACGTTCGCCAAACACCAGCGGCACTTTTGCCGCGGCCAACATCTGGCGATAGATCTTCTCGGCCACATGCGGCTCGAAGGTCCACATCGTGTCTTCATTCGCGTTCTGCCGACGGCTTTGATAGGCCTCCGCCGGTTCCCACTTCCAGGCGTCGGCGTGGTCATAGTACTGCTTGATGTTCTGATAAAACTCGCGCGAGATGCCGCCGATCGCCCGCTTGTTGCCGATGTCGGTCGCTCCCAGCCCACCGCTGGTAAGCCCGCCGATATGTTGCCCCGGTTCGATGAGGACCACGCTCTTCCCCATCCGCGCCGTCTGAATGGCCGCCGCTGCGCCAGCGGAGTTCCCGCCGTAGATGACGACGTCGTACGTTGCGACATCGGCCGCGTGGATATTCGTTGCTAGGCAAAATGCGAGGCCCAAGGAAAGCAGCAGCAATTTTTTCATGGGAAGAACCATTATCAGGAGGGAACACGGCGGCAGGACGGACTTCGCCAGGCGCGGAATGGGTGTGGAAATTCGAGTTTCTATTGTAGTCCACGCCGCGGCGTTTCGACACACTATACCGCCGTCGCCATAAGGCTGCATGATTTGCAACCGTGCGGCTACTTCTCGGTGAATTCGATCACGCCGTCCCAGCCCGCAGGCGGCGTGCGATTGTGTTGGGCGATGAAGACGGTCAGGAAGTCTTTCACGCGATCTTCCGCCGGAACTTTGTGTAGCAGGGCGAAGGCTTTCTCCCAATTTTGCGCAAGCAACATATCCAGCGCTGCTTCGTAGGTGGCCAAATGTTCGTCGGTGAGGGCCGGGAAGACAGCCGGGGGCGGCAACAGCTCGCTGATCTCGACCGGCGTCGTCAAACCGGCGGGGCGGACCACCGCCACGCGACGCACACGGGCGACGTCGCGCCGCAAGTGGGAGCGAATAATGCGCGCCGTGGTTTCATCCAGGAGGATCGGCGTATGGACCACTTTGGTCAGGCCTTCCAGCCGCGACGCCAGATTCACCACGGGGCCAAACACCGTGACCTTGACCTGATCGACCGTGCCGATCTTTCCCGCGACCGCGCGTCCGGTGGCGATGCCGATGCCGACGCGGAACCCGGTCAGCGGATGCGCGGGGTCGCTCGCACTCGCGATGAACTCCGCGCGAATGGCGAGCGCCGCCTGACACGCGCGCTCGGCAGCGTCGGCTTGGGCTAGCGGCCAGCCCCAGAAGCCCATCGCCGCATCGCCATGAAAATCGCCGATCACGCCGCCGTGTGCGAGAATGTGCCGCGTCATCACACCTAGCGCTTGACTGACGCGCTCGAGCATGCCGACCAGGTCGTCCGCGTGTTTTTCCGCCTGACGCGAGAAGCCGCGCAAGTCGCAGAACAGAACCGAAACGTCGGCTTCGCGCGGCGCGAGGACTTGCTCGGGATCTTGTCCGGCCAGCGCCGCCAAGACCACCGGCGAGAAAAACTGGGCCAGCCCGGCCGATTGCCGCTGCAGCAGGCGGGCTTCGCGGAG
>CAUJKE010000308.1 GCA_963205385.1 Planctomycetota bacterium
GGAGTGCAGGATGCTGAGCCCGCTACGGGAGATGTCGCGCGCCAGGACATGATGCAATTCGCTCGGTGAGTCCTGGGATTCCAGCGGCGGAAAAATGCGCGCGGTAATGCACGTTCGAAAGTAGAACCGCGGATGTCGCCGCGTTTCGTTCCACGCGCTCGGCGCCGGACCACGTCGCGAAAAGAATTCTTTCTCGGATTCAGTTAGTTGAATTTCGAGAGGAAATGGCAGCTCTTGTACCTTTTTCATATGAGACCTTTCAGGCTTGCCGCTCGGCGCGAATCGAGGCGGCGTCGTCCAACGCGCAAGGTGGTTTGAATTACGCCAGGTTGCTCGCAAAGAGGTCACGAATGTCGGCACGCAATCCTAGCACCTTCTAGGAAGTTTGCGGTGATCGGCTACCTACTTTTTAGGGAGTGGCGAGGGAAAAAACGGCATAACCGAATCATTAGATGAGGAACACCGCGGAATCAGGGCCATATAAGCGTACGGCAGGAGCAACAAAATCCCCAGAAGCCGGGGCGGACTGACTCGTTTGCATAACCTAGTGTTGCATAGATTTCCCTAAACTGCCTCCGGGAACTGCGCATGTTCTGGTTACTTGCCTTTACACTGATTAACTTAGCGCTCACTTCTAGCATCATCGTCGTGTTGGCGCGGCGATCGGCTGCCGCGCCGGTGATTGCGCCGACGACGACACCGACGACGTCACCACCATCACCACTTACGCCGGCGGACGCCGCGGCGCTGGAACTGCCGCAGGTCAAAGTGCCTGCGGAAGCTTGCGCGCACATGAATCAGATGGTGGATATCGGCCGCTTCTTTCAGCAAATACTGACCTCGGTGGACCGCCAGGTGGCCGATCATTCCCAGCGGATTAGCGTCATCAATCGCGAGATTGAAGCCACCACGGAGACTTCGCCGGACCAGCAAGCTATCTTGGCCGCCGTGGCGCAGATCATGTCGATCAACAACAACTTGACCACAGAACTTGGCGCCGCGCGCGCCGAACTGAAAAAACAACGCCAGGAATTGAAAAACCTCGTGTCGGAAGTACGAACCGATCCGCTCACCGGACTCGCCAATCGCCGCAGTTTGGACGAGGATTTGGTACGTCGCTTGGACGAATGGCGCCGCAATCAAACGCCCCTTTCGCTGCTATTCTTGGATGTCGACCACTTCAAGCAACTCAACGACGAGCATGGCCACCAGGCGGGCGACGTGATGTTGCAGGAAGTGGCGCGAGTGCTGGAAGTGGACTTGCGCGACATGGATCTCGCCGCGCGCTACGGCGGAGAAGAATTCGCCGTGCTGCTGCCGGATACGGTGCTCGAGGACGCCGAACAGGTCGCTGAACGCTTGCGGTTGGCGATTGCGATGGCCAGCGCCACGCATCAGACGAAAAAACTCCAGGTCACCACGAGCTTGGGAGTGACGACCGCTCAGCCTGACGATAGTCAACAGAGTTTGATTCAGCGCGCCGATGCCGCTCTCTATGCGGCCAAGAACGCCGGGCGGAACTGCACTTTTCGGCATACGGACGGCAAAGTGTCCAAGGTCAATTACAAGGCCAGCGTCGCCCGGCATCGCTTCATGAAGCAGGTGGCGATCGCTCCGTATCGGAACCAGATTCCGCACGAAGACGACTTTCAGCATTACGACTGCCGCGACCTCTCGGCCGGTGGGCTCTCGTTTGTCGCGAACAAGGCGCCAGCAACTGGCATGGTGGTAGTGGAAATGGAGGACCGCACCGGCGCGCACTTCGTGCTCGCGCGGGTCGTGAGCGCCAAGAATGAAGGGACGAACGAGGAGCCGAGCTACCGTATCGGGTGCAGTTTTCAAGGACGTCTGGGCGACGGCAAACTGGACATGGGCGGCGAGTCGTTTGTCGAAACCGCGCTCGGTGCGACCCGTCCAGAGAAGTGCGTCTGAAGCGGAGCTTGCGGAGAGGGGCAGTAGTCGCGGTCAACCGCGCCCGATGCGAAACGGAGCCAGGTCGATCGTCGGCGGCTCGTCGCGCAACAGTTGGCTCATCAAGACGGCGGTCCCCGGCGAGAGGTAAAGCCCGCTGCGGAAATGTCCTGCCGCAACAAACGCATTGCAGAGCGTCGGTATGCGGCCCAAATACGGCAGGCCGTCGAACGTGGCCGGCCGCAGCCCGGCCCAGGATTTTTCAAGCGTCGCAGACGCCAGCGACGGGACGAGCGCCTCCGCGAAGGCGCGCAATTCGGCGAGACCGACGGCGGTCGTGCGTGTATCGAAGCCGACCTCTTCTTCCGTCGAACCCGCCAGCACATAGCCATCTTCGCGCGCCACGAGATAGCGGTTTCCCTCATTTAGGACGCGTGTAAACACTTGCTGGGGGCAGCGGTAGAGCAGCATTTGCCCGCGGATAGGGAAGATGCCACTCGGAATTTCGAGCCGCCGCAGTAGTTGTTCGGTCCACGCGCCGCTGGCCAGGCAATACCGTTTCGCCTGTAACATGCCGCCGCTTGTTCGCACGCCTTCCAACCGATCGCCACGCACGACAAAGTCCTCTGCCGCCACTTGCGGCGAGAGCGCCACTCCATACCGTTGACAGGCAGCGATGAGCGCCCGCAGATAGCGCGGGTTGCGCAGTTGGCATTCTTCCGGGACATCGTACGCCGCTCGGAAACGCTCCGTTGTCAACGCGGGCTCCAACTCTGACACCACCCCAGGCGCGACTTGCTCGATGGCGACTTGTTCCTCCCGAAATGTCAAATACATGCCGCGCAGCGCCGCCGCTTCGCCGGCAGTGCGCGCCACATAGAGCGCTCCGCAACGCCGGTAACCGTTGTCGATTCCCGTTTCATCTTGCAAGCGCGCCGCCCATTGGGCGTGGAGCGCGAAACTCAAGGCGCGGAGTTGATCGTAGGGATGCAGAGCGGTCGCGGCATTCACCGGCGGCAAGATTCCCGCGCCGGCCCACGAGGCCTCCCGCCCCAGGTCTCCGCGGTCGATAAGTTGTACGTCAGCGTCACTCCGCGCAAGTTCATAGGCAATGGAAAGCCCCACCACGCCGCCGCCAATCACCAACACATCCGTCATGTTTGCTCGAAATCTCTCAAAGGAGTTGCTGCGTCAAGGAAAGCTCGCTCCATGGCGGCGACCAGGGACTGATAAACGGCCGGTAGCGGGCGCAGGTTACTCAACTCCTGACGCAAGGCGCGCAAACTGTCCAGGTCATCGAAGTCAGACCACGCTTCCAAGGCCTGCCAGGATTTGCCTAGCCGTGAAAGCGCGTTCGTTGTTTGCTCCCACACTTGGGGCGTGCTCCAGGCAATGTCGGTGAAGATTTCCGGGCATGGTCGCGCGAGTCCAATCAAATAGTAACCGCCATCGGTCGCTTTGCCGAGGACCGCATCGTGCGTATGGAGGGATTCAAAGGCCAGGCGGATGCGTTCCAGCGGCAGTGTCGGACTATCGCTCCCGATCAGCACCACGGAGTGTCTACCTGCGGCAAAGGCAGCGTTAAAATAAGCCGCCATCCGTTGGCCCAAGTCGCCGCTGGCCTGTGGCCGCAACGCCCACCAGTCGCCAGCCAATGCGGCAAAGTCGCTTGCGTGCTGCCGGGGCGAATAGCAAATGACCCCCAAATCTGCCGCCCCGCGCATGCGCTCCAGGGTCGTCACCAGGCTATTGCGGTAGATTTCGGCTGCGGCTAAGCCGCCAAGCGCTCGGGCCAATCGCGTTTTAACTTCGCCGGGCGCCCAGTATTTCGCAAAGATTCCAAGTTCATGCATGGCTCCATCCTCGGGGGTCTGATTTCATTTCTCAACCAGCAGGCGCTGCAGCAGAACCTCATCCACGCGGCCCCGAAATCGCTCCTTTCCGTCGATAAACACGACCGGAATGACCCAACCGTACTGCTCGACGAGCGCCGCATCTGAATTTATGTCCACTGTGCGGGGCGATAAACCATACTTTTGTAGTATTTCGCAAGCCACGTCGCACAGGTGGCACCCGGGGCGCGTGTAGACGATTACTTCGTGGTCAGTCATAGTTCCTCGCTGGTCGATTGGATTTGCGTGCCGGCATTTCGCGCTGCGTGACGAGTCCTCGCGCGGCAAGAAAGTGGCGTGAAGCCGACTCCAATCGGCGTGTCCAAGGGGCTTCGGCATTCCAGGCAGCACGAGCTTGTCGCGAGAATGCGCTCACCCGCACGTGTAGGAATTGTGGGCGACGTGTGTAGAATTGTGTGTGGGAGAGTTTGCTATTTGCGCTTTCGAGTGGTATCTTTCTCGAATCCGAGAGAGCGTTCCATTCGCGGACGTGATGCGGCGGAAGTATATCATAAGGGTGGACGTCAACCCTGAATATCATCTGCTGTGTTGATGACGAGTGGTGAGCTCTCTAGTGGCGAACTGAATGGGGTTCGTTTTGCAGTCTTCTCTGCCGCCCATCCGGCGTATTAATACAACTCGGCCAGACCAGTTCGCGACGACAGAGGATTGTCGTCGCGGCAGGTGCATGCAGGTATGGCTAAGCTTAGCGTTGAAAACTTTCTCGACCTTGTCACGCGTAGCGAGTTAATCCCGCCGGATCGACTCGAAGCGGCGGTTGACGAGTTGAAGCAACAGCACGCCGGTGCGCTGCCGGAAGATGCGCAGGTGCTGGCCGACCATCTCATCGCCGCGGACCTCCTCACCGCCTGGCATTGCAAGATGATCTTTGACCGCAAATATCGCGGTTTCACGCTCAAGAACTACCGCTTACTCCGCCCCCTGGGCTCAGGCGGCATGAGCACCGTGTACCTGGCGGAACACACGCTGATGAAGCGCCGCCGGGCGATCAAGGTGCTTCCTAAGAATCGCGTGGACGATTCTTCCTACCTCGCGCGCTTTCGTCTGGAAGCGCAAGCCACGGCCTCGCTCGACCATCCGAATATCGTCCGCGCCTACGATATCGATAACGACGGCAACAATCACTTCCTCGTCATGGAATATGTGGCCGGGCGGGACTTGCAGTCGATGGTCAAGGAAAGCGGCCCGCTCGATTACGATCAGGCGGCAGATTTCATCGCCCAGGCGGCTGAAGGTTTGCAGCACGCGCACGAAGCCGGTCTCATTCATCGCGACATAAAACCAGCAAATTTGCTGGTGGATGAGTCGAATGTCGTCAAAATCCTGGACTTGGGCCTCGCGCTGTTCTCCTCCGAGGATGACAAAGCCTCGCTGACCATCGCCCATAACGAAAACGTCCTCGGCACGGCCGATTATCTCTCGCCGGAGCAAGCGCTTAACAGTCACAAGGTGACGCATCACGCCGATATTTATAGCCTGGGCTGCACCCTCTATTACCTGCTGACCGGACATCCGCCGTTCCCGGAAGGCACCTTGGCGCAACGCATCGCTAAACATCAGGCCCAAATGCCGACGAGCATCAAGGCGGAGCGCCCCGACGCTCCGGATGCCATCATCAACATTTGCCTCCGCATGATGCAGAAGAAGCCGCAGCAACGCTACCAGTCGGCCAACGAAGTGGCCGCAGCGCTGTACGATTTCATGGCGGAAAGAAGCGCTCCCACGGCCGAGTCGTCCGACGATTCGGGCGTGAAAGTGGGCGCGGGAGATTCGTCGCGGCGACTGGTGCGCCGGCCTGCTGGAGGGAGCGGCAAAGGAAGCGGGAAGGGGAGCGGCGTGCGGCGCGCACGCCCGGCGGCTCGGTCCGATTCGGGAACGTTTCCGGCCGTGGGTGGTTCTGGTAAATCCAATTCCGCCGGCGAGCCAGCCCTTGAAACCATGAAAGGAATGGGTCAAGGAGATACGCAGCGCGTCGAACGCAAGCCTGGTTCCAGCGTGCGTGTAAGAGGCTTGCGCGTCGCCAAGTCGCTCGATTCCGAAAGTGGACAGATTGACCTAGGCATCAAGCCGGATGGCTTAGTGGCCGGCGAGTCCGGCGGACTACTGGACCAACGGTTGCGCCGACACAAAACGAATAGCCCGCTGCCTCCCCTCGCGATCTACATCGGCGTCGGTGTCTTAGCGCTGTTGATCGTCGTCTTGCTGGTGATCGCTTTTACAACCGGCGGTCGCAGCCAGCCAAAACCAGCGCCCAGTCCGGCCACCGGGCCGCGCGACACCAGTGCGCTCCCCAGCGATATAACGCCCCAGCGCGTCACAAATTGGTCGTAAAACGACCATCTTTGCCCTCTTGGCTCCGCCGCCGGTCTGGCCCGTTCTCCACCTGCGCCACCCCCCGAGCCGCCAGGAGCGGTGCCTGAGAATTGCTCTAAGTGCTTTCAATCAAGCTACTTGCGCTGTCCACTTGAAATTACACCCTGACCCTTCCTAGGATAAGAGTGTCCCTTCTGGGGCCAGGCAGCGTAGAAACGATGACTTGGCAGACGCACAGGGAAGTCACCAATTATTCCAGGACGGTACGCATGCCTCATTGCTGGTTCCGTCTTACTTTCGTGGTGATGTCCGATGATTCAACGCCCTCAAAAGAGTATGCAAGCACGCGCCCAGCGTGTCGCCGCGGCGTTGTCATCCAAACGCCTCCGGGTCATGGGGAAGCGCGCTCGTGGGGGGGAAACAAACTCCAGTCGCACCCTGATCCCTGCGGAAACGTGGTACGAGCCAACCGATGAGCCTAGCAACAACTATGAGGTCGTCGTGCAGGAAGCCGGCCAAGGCTATCGCCACGCGGTGACGGAAGACGAGATACGCGCTCGCCTGGCGGAACTCCCCGAGCAGATGATTCAGAATCTGGAAGTCGTGCAACTCAGTCGGTTGACCAAGAAGAAGCTAACGTTCCCCTGCTATGGCATGCAGTGGGGAAATGCGTTGTACCTCTATCCGATCGAAGAGTCCTTGGTCGAACACTATCCGCGTCCGCCGCGCCCGAATCAGCGTAAGGAAGCGGAGATGTATGGTGGGCGCTGGGTGCAGGAGGGACACACCTGGCGGTTATTGTGGACGGAAGAGTCGATTCGCGACTTTTACCTCAATAACATCCTGTTGCACGAGTTGGGCCACCTGCTCGACCAGCGGAACACCAGCTATCTCGACCGGGAGCGTTTCGCCGAGTGGTTCGCGCTGGAATATGGTTACAAGCCCAACCAGCGCCAGCGCTTCGCGGCCCAAGCGGCGCAGCGGATGGTGAAGCGCCACGCCAAGAAGTAGCCAAAGTCGTCTGACTTTGGCTCCTCGTCGCGTCGTCGTCGCGGCGGTCAGCTCGTGGGGGCAATCACCGGGAGTCCGCAATTCACGGATCGGCTTGCTCGTTCGCCTTTTGGAGCGCCTTTTTGCTTGCTTCGAGGGCTTCGATGGCGTTCTTAAAATCGTCGGCGTTGTTGGTGTCCTCGATCAGCTTTTCCAGTCGCTTGATGGGGGCCTCCAGCTCTTTTTCCGCCTGCTCTAAGTTTTCCGCAGCGCCTTTAGCGGGGACTGGAGCGGGGGCGAAGCGGCGTTGCAGGCGAAAGCCCTCGATCTTGATGGCGCCGCCGGCCTGGTTGTATTGCTCGTAAATCTTGTGCGCGGCGGGATGCTTCTCTTTGAGTTCCTCCGCGTTCTTGGCTTTATATTCCTTCGTTTCTTCCTTGCCGTCCTTCTTCTCGGTGACGGACATTTCAATCCCAGCTTCCGGATCGTCGTGGATCTTGACCTTTCGTCCCTCTTCCTCCACCTCGATGTCCTTCACACCGTTGACGTTCTTTACAGACATCCGCTGCGCCCCGCCGGCGACCGCCGCGACGCGAATTCTGATCCCTTCGCCGCCGATTCCCCCCAAGCGAATGCGGCCGGGGATTGCGTTGGGCGCGTCCGACGCGGCGGGGGACGGTTTGGGCTTGAGCACCTCTTGCGCCCGGCGAGCGGCGCTGGCGTCGTCGCCGGCGGCGATTTTCTGGAGCGTCTGTGTGGCCGCCGCTTGCAGTTCGGCATCCGTCCCTTGGGCATGATTCCGCAGAATCTCAAACGCCCGCGTGCTCGCTTCCGCGCTCTTGCTGGCCGCGGCTTGTTCCAGTGCTGGCAGTCCGGCCTTGCCAAGTTTGGCGAGCTCCGCGCTGGCCGCCTGGCGCACCGCGAATTCGTCGGCGTCTAGTTCCGCGGCAAGTTGCTCCGGCGATTTTGCGTTGGCAGCGGGAGCATCGTCCGCGCGAGCGAGCGCTGGGAAGCAGCAGGCGGCCAGAAAAATAGCTGTCGTCAAAGTACGGAACATAGAATCGACTCCTCCCAGGTAGGAATGTGCGGCTGGTCGTCCTATCTTACCGCAACACCGCCGATCATACAGCCCAATTTTGGCCAGGGAAACGCCGAAACGCCGCGCGAGTGCGAGACCTCAATAGCGCCCCCGTTTGCGCTCCTTGCCCGGCAATACCTCGAGGCAGGTCGTCCACCAACCGGTGAGCGTCGTGGCGACGAATTCTTCCGGCAAGCCTTCGGCGCGCATTTCCCTCGCCAGCCGCTGATGATCGTACACAAGGGGCACGAACTCGATCGTTAAGCCTTGGGCCGGGGAGTACTCCAGCAGCGTGTACCAGACGCTTGTACGGCCATCGTTTTCCGGTCGCCCGAGCACGCCTACGTTGACATAGTGGCGGTTGTTCGCCAAACTTCGCCGCCATTTGAGGCCGGTATGGGTCGTGGCGATGACGTCGGCGTTGTACGTGTGCAGCAGATGAGTCAGAAACGCCGTGGAAGTTGTCGACTCCCACAAGAACTCGTTGGTCCGACGAGGACTGCCGTGGCAGAGGAGCAGACGCAGCGGGCCTAGCTCGAGGCGAATCTCCTGCGGCAGCGAGCGCAGATACGCTTTGTTGTGCGACGAAGTCTTCGCCAGCGTGTAGTCGTAGCTGATCTGGGCGAAATGATTGTCGCGGGGATCAGTATAACCGCATTGGCAATCGGCCAACTCCCGGGCGATGGATTCGTCGTAGTTGCCTTGCACGCAGTGGACGCCCTGTGCGGCCAAGAGCGGAAACACACGATCAGGATGCGGCCCAAATGCTCCCAAATCGCCGAGACAATAGAGGGCGTCCGCCTTGCGCCGCCGTGCATCTTGAATCGCGGCTTCGAGCGCCAGATAGTTGCTGTAGATGCCGCCGAAGAGGGCGACGCGCGAGGTGGCTTTCATCCGGGCGTTCATTCCTGGAGACGTGCGGCGCTCGAAGGATTGGCGCAAATCGCTCCATATTGATAGCAAGTGTAACAGGCGCCGTGCCCGACTGCGAACGGCGCGAGCGCCGCGGACAGTGAACTACCGAGGAGCGATTCAGGCGATTCGATCAGAATCGGGCAAACATGCACGCCCCGATCGGTCACGATGCGGCTATGTTCACAAACCAGTTGGCGATGGTCGAAATCTTCCAGCATCTGGGGCGTGATCCGCTCGTCGTGCGCATAACCGCAGGTCCGCTGGGCTTCGGCGCCGAGTTTGAGCGTCGGCAAAATCTTCAACCGCGGCCGCTCGTAACCGCGCGCCGCCAGCACACGCACGAATTCGCCCAGCACGCGCTGATCGTCTCCTTCCGGCCAGACTCTGGCGGCCGTGATGATCGGGAGAAATCCGAACGCGACCAGTTTCTCCACGCCAGCGAGTGCGCGTGCAAACGTTCCTGCGCCGCGCACCGGGTCGTTCATCTCCGCGGTGCAACCGTCGATGGAAACGCGGAATTCCAGCGAGTACAGACTCGCGGCGTCCGCAGCGGCGAGGCGCTCGAGCCACTCGTCCTTGAGCACGGTCCCGTTGGTGAGCACGGTCGCGGGGCCGTAGTTCAACGTCTCAATCAGGATGTCGGTTAGTTGCGGGTTGAGAAACGGCTCTCCGCCTGTGAAGTAATATTCCTTGACGCCTAGCGGAACGGATTCTGCGAGCCGCGTGCGAACGTCCGCGAGCGAGAGGAAGCCGTAGGAATGGTTGTGGGGGCTGCAACTGATGAAGCAGTGGGCGCAGGTCAAGTTGCAACGCGTGCCGCTAACCTGGAACCAAAGGTCGTCCAAGTGAGAAATTGCCACGCGGGGCGTTTCAGAAGGTGAGTGGCTCATGGGCGTGGCCGCAGCGCGGTGGCGTAGAGATCGAGCGACGCGCGATCGCCGATGATCGAGAAGACTTCGACAATCTGGCGAAGTCCAATCGCCAGCAGAAACGCCGGATTCCGGCCGTAGCTTTTCGATCCCAAGATGTAAAAGTTCGGTTCGGGGTTCAGTAACGTCTGTGGGCCGTGCGTCGTCTGCTCCAAACAGTCGCCGCCGGACGTCCCTCGCAGCGCGGCGGCGAGTTTCATGGGGCCGCTGCTCGCGTAGCACTGGTGGACTTGCAACTCCGCGTAGAGACTGTCATCGGGCCGATAGCCCACATTGGCAACGATGCGATCGAATTCGAACGTCCCTTCTTGCCCGCCGGAGAGTTCGACGAGGAACTTGTTTCGGCCGGCGTCATAGGTCAGCGCTTCGACGTCGGTTTGCGGCCAGTAGGTGACGCCGGAGGATTCGTCTGCGCAGACCGCGTTCGCCTCTTGGGCGAGTTTTGCGCGCGCGGCCAAACGATCTTTGGGCAGCACGATCATGGGGCCGATTTGCCCCTCGGGAGCTGCGCTGCGCGTGATCCAACTGGCGCTCGTGCCTGGCGATGTTCGCGCGAGCATTGCCAAGGCGACAACGCTGGTGGCCGCCGAGTAGCCCCGGCCGATGACGAGTGTCCGCTGGCCAGCGTAAGACGCGCGCTGGGGGCCTGCGACATGGGGCAGGTGATATTCGATTTGGTTACGGAGTTCGCGTTCACCCGGGGCGGGTATGCCGCTGCAGCCGAGCCAGTTCGGTTGTCGCCAGACGCCGGTCGCGTCGATGACGACATCGGCATGGTCGATGAATTCGCGTCCGGTCGGGTCACGCACCAATAGCCGAAAGTCGTAATCACCCCGCTCCTCGCATCCCGGCGAATCCCCCTTGAGATAATGCTCGCGCCCCACGGCGAGCACGTCGTGCTCGGGGCGGAGAGAATCGGCCAGCAAGTCCGTATGAGCCAGCGGTGCGAGGAATTTCGCCACGAATTCAGCCCCGGTCAAAAGTGCTTCCGAATCCGGCGGCACATAGTCCTCATCGTGCGCCGCCAGTGCGGCGAGCGCGAGCGGCGAAGCATTCATGCCAAACGGGCTGAACATCGTCACGTGTCCCCACTGCCGCAAATGCTCGCCCACCTGGCCACGTTCGTAAACAACGACGTCATACCCCAGGAACCTCCCGTAGAGCGCCGCCTCCAGGCCAATCGGTCCAGCGCCGAGCACGGCGATTTTGGCAGGCGTATCCACGGCCATGGCGAGTTCTTCCGGCGCGAAGCGCTGCGAGGAGTTGGTCTTTGGCGATAACGGGATTGATTGTACCGAATCTGAACCGCGCGACAGGTCCAGCATGTGTGGTCAGTCGCGGTCACACGCTAACTGCGGTGCGAGGCCACCACTTCCCGAATCGTGGCATCCAGATCGTACTGCGGGCGATAGTCGATGGTTGCGCGGAGGCGGGTGAGTTCTGGAACGCGCCGCCGCACGTCTTCAAAATCGCGATCGTAAGCCTCCGCATAGCTTTGGTATTCAATCGTGGAACGACTGCCGGATAACGCGATCACGCGCTGGGCGAGTTCCAAAATGCTGACCGGCTCGTCGCTGCCGATGTTGAAAACGCTGCCGGTGGCGGCCTCACAGTTCATCAGTTGCAAAACGGCGTCAACCACGTCGCTCACATGCGCAAAACAGCGAACTTGCCGCCCGTCGTCATGCACGACTAGCGGCCGATGGGCGATTGCGGCCTGGGCGAAGCGCGGCAGAACCATGCCGTAAGCGCCGCTCTGCCGGGGGCCGACGACGTTGAAGAATCGCCCGATGACCACCGGCAGGCCATATTCGCGGGCGACCGCAAGGGTGAGGAATTCGTCAATCGCCTTGGACGCTCCATACGACCAGCGGGGGCGCGTTGTCGCGCCAAAGACCAGGTCGTCCTCCTCGCCAAAGGTCGGTTTGGGATTCTTGCCGTAAACCTCACTTGTGCTGGCCAGGAAGAATTTGAGCTGTTGGCCGGCTTGCCAGCGCTCGCGACAGCCGTCGAGCAGGAGTTGCACGGGGCCGATGTTCCGCTCGATCGTCTCCAAAGGTTGCTTAGCAATGAGCGCGACGCCGACGGCCGCCGCGAGGTGATAGATTTCATCCACATCGGCGAGCACCTGACGCACGAGCAAGCGGTCGCTTACGGAGCCCCGCACATACTCCAGATGGGGGTGATTGCGTAAATCTGCGAGATTCGCGGCGTTGCCGGTCGATTCATCATCGACCACCCGCACGCGATCGCCCCGCGCCAGCAGCGCAGCGGTCAAATGGGAGCCAATAAAGCCAGCGCCGCCGGTGACAAGGATCTGTTTCACGAATGTTCCACGGAAAGGGCGTAACATTTTCGAGTTGAAGTGCAATATAAGTATGGTGCGTGCGACGGCCCAGTCCGCTAGGGGAGGGAGAGTTGGAATTCGCGCAGCCGCTGGCGAAATTCGCCAATCGCTGCGTTCTCTCGGGCTAGCTACTGGAATCGGCGGCGCGACCTTGCGATAATAGCGAGCCGGCAGGATCCTGGTTATGCGAGCAAGACCGCTCGCCCTGCCGGTACGCGGTAAATGACCTCTCTCCGCATTTGTCACGCATGTGGGGAGAGTCCATCGTTTTCCGGTAGGCCGCGGAGGAACAACGCGGCGGTTGCCCTGCTATGCCTTGGCAGCACCCAGCTGGCTCCGCTCCCTCCTTTGTTTGCCGGCTGATTATTCAGGTTTCCCGCCTGACGCACTCCCAAGACGCACGAATCGGAGATCTACGGAATGAACCGACAAGGGGTTGGTATATCTCGTTGGCTAGGCGCCCTGACGCTAGCGGCGCTGGTTGTCTGTTCTGCCCTGCCGCTTGCGGCCCAAGACGCGCCGGCGAAGAGTTCGCCGGAGGCGCAGGCCAGTTATTCGGACGCCGCTGGTTTGCAGAACGGCGGCTCCTTCGAGTTGGCGGCGGAAGAATGGACAAAATTCCTCGCGAAATATCCGCAGGATCCGCTCGCGGCCAAAGCCCAATACTACCTGGGCGTCTGCCAGTTGCAGTTGAAGCAATATGACAAAGCGGCCGCCGCGTTTGCCGCGGTGGTGAAGAATCACTCCAAGTTCGAACAACTGGAAGACGCTTATCTGAACCTCGGTTGGTGCCAGTATTCGCAAGGCGCCGCTGACCCCAAACAATTCGCGGCCGCTGCCGAGACGTTCACCAACATGCTCAAAGCCTTTCCCATGGGGAAGTTCACCGACCAGGCCCTCTACTTTCAAGGCGAAGCTTATTACCAGTTGGGGCAGAAGGAGCCCGCGGTCGCGGCTTACGATGCGCTGGTGAAGGGGCATGAGAAGTCGAAGCTGCGGGCGGACGCGGTGTATGCCTTGGGAGTGACGCAAGAAGAACTGAAGCAGTGGGCCGAGGCCGGTAAGACCTATGACCTGTTTTTGAAAGAATTCGCCGAGAGTCCTTTGGTGACGGAAGTTCGCATGCGCAAAGCGGAGACGATGTTGCAGACCGGCAACGTGGCCGGGGCGGAAGCGCTCTTCGGTGAAATCGCGGCGATCAAAGGCTTCGCTGCGGCCGATCATGCGTTGCTCCGTCAGGCGTATTGCGCCACGCAGCAAATGAAAGATGCAGTCGCCGCGGCGCTCTATGCCAAGCTGGCGACAGATTTTCCCCAGTCAGCCTACAAGAACGAAGCCGTTCTTTCGGCCGCCCGCTCGTACTACCGCGCGAAGATGATGGCGGAAGCGGCGCCGCTGTTTGAGCAGGTCGTCGCCAATGATCCTGCGAATGCCGCCGAAGCGGCGCATTGGTTGAGCCGCATCTACCTGGCGAACAAAGAACCCGCGAAGGCTGAAGCGCTCGCGGCCAAGGTGATTCCGACCGCCGGCGACAGCAAGTACCTCGTCAACCTCAAGCTCGACCAGGCCGACGCGATCTACGAACAACCGGACAAGCAAGCCCAATCGCTACCGCTATATGTCGCGATCGCCAAAGATCATGCCGGGGATGAGTTGGCCCCCACGGCGCTCTACAATGCGGCGTTCACGGCCCTGGCCATCAAGCAATATCAGCCCGCGCTGACCCATGCGGCGGCGTTTTTGGCGGCGTATCCGACGCACGACCTGGCGACCGACGTCAAGTATGTCGCGGCGGAAAGCAACTTGCAGCTAGGCAATTACGATGCGGCCGAAAAAGGCTATCGCGAAGTGACCGGGCCCGACGTGAAGCACGCGGACCTCGATTTATGGCGCGTGCGGTTGGGGCTCGCGCTCTATCTGCAACAGAAATATCAAGAGACGATCGATGCCTTGACGCCGATCGTCGCCGCGTTGCAAAAGCCGGATCACATTGCTGAGGCGCAGTTCCTGATCGGGGCTAGCCAGTTTTCGCTCGACAAGTTCGACGCGGCCGCGGCCGCGCTCACAGCGTCTCTGGCCGCAAATCCCAAGTCGACGCAAGCCGAAGAGGCGTTGCTCTACTTGTCGCGAGCGCAGCGCAAGCTCGACAAGCTCGACGACGCGAAAGCGACGCTGACGAAGCTCATCGCCGAGTTTCCCGAAGGCCGGCTGCAAGATCAGGCCCACTATTATCTAGGCGAAGCGCTCGCCGCCCAAGGAGACGCCGCCGGCGCCGCGGCGGAGTACGACTTAGTCGTTACCAAGTCGCCTGATTCGAAGTTCGTGCCCTACGCGCTGTATGGCAAAGCGCTCGCTTTGCAAGGCGCGAAGGACCATGCCGGCGCGGTGGCCGCGCTAACCACGCTGATGGAGAAGTCGCCTGAGCATGAACTGGTGAAAAATGGAGACGCCGCCTTTGCCCGCGCGCTCAGTCGCCGTCAGGCGAAAGACTTCGCCGGGGCGCAAGCGGATATCGACGCCTTTCTCAAGACCAATCCGACCGGCGAC